>JASMCQ010000093.1 GCA_030753265.1 Dehalococcoidia bacterium | reverse complement strand
CCCTGTGAGTTCCGCGTCGGCGTTGGCTCCGCCGGCCGCCGCGATGGCGTCTTCCACCCGGTCATCCGGCGCCAGGGTGTATACCCCGGGGCGGCTCACGGCCCCGGTTACGTAGACCCGGACCTCCCCCTGCGCCCGGCCGGCCTCGCCCGATGCGGCGGTCTGAGGATTGGTTGCGGGCTCGGCTACGGCGGTGGCCGGAAGTACTACCTGGATGGGGGCGTTGTCGTCCCGGCGGACGAAGAGGAGTACCGCACCGAGTACCACGGCGGTGGCCAGGGAAGCCAGGACTGCCGCAACGATGATCGAGAGGTTCGACCGGGGAGCTGGGCTCGTTCCATCCATGGTCAATCCCTTGTATTCGTAATGGGAGTCCGATTATAATCTAGCCCAGTCTGTAACGAAAGGGGGCGTGCCGTGGGCACCTCGGAACCTGCTTCTGGTGGCAATGGCGAGCTACTTACCTATTTCAAGGGGAAGTTCGTCCCCGCCAGTAAGGCCCGGGTCAGCGTGATGACCCATGCGCTCCATTACGGCACCGGAGTGTTCGAGGGCATCCGCGGCAACTGGAACCAGGAAAAAGGGGCGGTCTACATCTTCCGCCTGCGGGAGCACTACGAGCGGCTCCTGCGCGGGTGCCGCATTATGATGCTGGATATTCCCCACACGGTGGACGAACTGTGCGATCTCACGGTCGACCTGGTAGAGCGCAACGGCCATCAGCAAGACATCTACATTCGCCCCCTGGCCTATAAGAGCGCCGAAATGGTGGCCAATCTGAAGCTCCAGGACCTGGCGAGCGATTTCACCCTCATCACGGTTCCATTCGGAAACTACCTGGGGTCCGACGTGCTCCGGTGCTGCACCTCCTCCTGGCGCCGGGTGGACGATCCCATGATACCCGCGCGGATAAAGAACTGCGGGCTCTACGTCAACAGCATCCTGGCCAAGACCGAGGCGACCCTGGCCGGGTTCGACGAGGCAATCATTCTGAACAATAGCGGCCACGTCTGCGAGGGCTCAGGGGAGAACATCTTCATGGTCTCTGGCGGCTCTCTGGTCACGCCGACACCGGAGGACAACGCGCTGCCCGGGATCACCCGCGACACGGTGATCCAGTTAGCCCAGAGCGAGTTGGGATTGAAGGTGGCGGAGCGAAGCATCAACCGCAGCGAACTCTACCTCGCCGAAGAAGTCTTCCTGACCGGCACCGCCGCCCACCTGACTCCGGTCGTGGAGTTGGACCACCGGCCGATCGCCGATGGCAAAACGGGCCCCATTTCCAAACGGCTGCAGGAGATGTACTTCGAGATCGTCGCGGGACGAAATCCCAAGTACCTTCACTGGTGCACTGCGGCCGTGCCTCGGCTGGTTCCCGCCTGATTTACCGTGGGGCACGGCCCACCCGCCGCTTGAGGGCCGGCGGTTTGCTCACCCGGGTTGTTATTGCACCTGGAAGCGGTGGAAACGGTGTCAATCTGGGTCTGGCTTAGCCTGGTACTGACCTCCTACCTGATCGGTGGAATCCCCACCTCATATGTGGCCACGCGTCTGTTGACCAGCCGTGACATCCGAAGGATCGGCGACCACAACGCCGGAGCGGCCAACGTGTATCGCAACGTTGGACCGAAGGCCGGCCTGGCGGTTGGGGCGCTTGACATAATGAAAGGGGTGGTGGCGGTTGCGCTGGTTCGGGGGCTGGTGGATTCCACCGTCTTGGAGATGTCGGCCGGCGCCGCGGTGGTGGCGGGCCACAACTGGCCGGCGTTTCTGGGGCTGCGGGGTGGTCGCGGTGCGGCCACGGCCATGGGAGTCTTCCTCGCTATGCTGCCCGCGCTGGCGATGCCGGTCGGGGCGCTTACCCTGGTGATTCTGTTCCTGACAAAGAAGGCCACGCCGGCCCTGGGGTTCTTCCTCATTGCGGTTCCGGTGCTTTCCTGGCCGGTGGGCTACTCCTACCCCTTCGTCATCTATTCGGTGGGATTACCGGTAATGGTGGGCATTACCCATCACCTGAGCACGCGACGGTTCGCTTCCGGGAGGCCCGCGAGGCCGGCAGATGGAGACGAACGGGCCTTGCCGGGAGGATAGCGATTCCCGTGACCGGCTCATTCATCCTGGACTACTGCATACTGGTATTTCTGGCGTCCGGCGGCGTTTTCCAGATGGCGGCGGCGCTTGGCGGCTTCCGGGGCTTGCTGTATTTCCATCAGCGCCCCGTTACCTTCCTGTTTGGCGCGCTGGTGGCGACCGGCGCGGTGGCCTGGTTCTTCCTCTCCGAGTCTCGCAATGTGCCCGACACCGCCCTTGGGATGAACGGCAACGAGCAGTTTGGCTACTTCTTCGCCGGCGCCGGTGCCGGCCTTGCCTTCACCCTGATCGTGTCGTCGCTGCGCAACTGGAGCCTGGGGGCGAAACAGCCACACCTGCCGCCAGGGCTAGATGCGCTCCGGGAGACCAACTATCTGCGCGCCCTGCACAGGACCTGTAGCTACTACTGGGCCCGAAGGGGCCGCGGGACGGGGGCCGGCCCAAGAACTGGCCTCGCCGAGGACTCCGAGGGCCGCAACAAGTCCGATGGCGGGCGCGTTCCCAGCTTCCGGTTTGCCCGCCAGATCGCCGCCCGAGCGCGGCGCGCCGGACCCTTGCGGCATCGGAAGCGCTCGTGGAGTTAGAGACCCAGATCGTCTCCTGGCTCAACCAGATTATCGGCCGGTCCTACCTCTTGGACCGGGCAACATACCTGGTGGTCAGCGACTATTTCGTGCCCCTGGCCATGTGCCTATGGACGCTGGGGCTCTGGTTTCAAGGGAAGGACCCTCAGGCTAGGGACCGCAACCAACGGGCGGTCTTGGGGGCGGCCATCGCCCTGGGCTTCGCCAACCTGGCGGTGCTGCTGCTGAACCAGCAGGTCTTTCGGGACCGGCCAATTGCCCACCACGAGTTGGCGAACCTGCTGTACGCGCCGACCGACTCCTCTCTTCCCGCCAATCCTGCGGCAGTCGCCTTCGCGTTGGCGATGGGCGTTTGGCTGGGCAACCGGAGGGCCGGCTTGCCGCTGTTCTTCCTGGCGGGTTTGTGGAGCTTCGTGCGGGTCTACAACGGCCTGTTCTTCCCCAGCGACGTGTTTGCCGGGGGGCTCATAGGTGCGGCCGTCGCCTGCCTTGTAAACCTGGGGCTGCGGGCCATCGAGCCGGTTCCTACCTGGGTATTGAAAGGGGCCCGGTTGCTGGACCTGGCTTGAGGCCTCTGTGTCCACGTTGCGGCGTAGTTCCTGCGCAGGCGGCCGCCGACCGGCGCGGGGGCTCTTAAGCCCTACCGTGGCAAGCGTTGAAACGAAGAAATCCCCCTCGGTCCCCCTTTTTTAAAGTGGGATACAGGGGGATTTTGTTTGCGGTAGCCTAGCTGGCAACCGGCGGCTCTTGGCGGTCCTCTTGGTCAGCCAATACTAGTTGGTTGCCCTGCCGTACAAGTCTTTCGTCTCTGACCATCTGGCGGATGACGGGATCGAGCGTGTTGCGCATCCCGGCGGTAACCCGGCTGAACCCGAGGAGCCGTGCGGCGGCCACCGCGGCCTCATCTTGGCTGATTCCGTAGGACCCAGTGACGGCCAGGCCAATGGCCAGAGCGATCTCTTCGGGCGCGATCAACTCCAGCTTTCGAGAGGGCGCCGGCAGCTTGCCGCGGTCCCGCAAGACCGGTTCCTCCATGCCGGCCCACCACAAGAACTCCCCTTGCCGGCGCACCTGCTCCGATGTCACCGCTTGCTCAATTGCCCGGTCAATGGCTTCTTGGTAGCCTCGCCTGCGCCTGACCCCGGTTCCGCCGGCGATGCGCCGCGCTACCTCGCTCACGTGCACCGGGCTTTCCACCTCCACGACCTCGGCTACCAGTAACTCCAGAGTAGCGTCGTCGAGGACGACGAACTCCTGACCTTCGGCGTTGATCTCCGGATGGGCCAGCAGGTATTCCCGGGCGTGGTCCCCGGCCATTTCCTCTTGGACGGTGTCGGCCCGGTCCACCGATGAGCCCTGGTCCGGTTCCGTTTCTAGCTCCGGCTCCGGCTGCTGCTTGGCGGTTCCACGGGTCTTGGCCTGTTCGATGGCCAGCGCGGCCCTCTGTAGCTCCCGTTCCTGGTTCCGGAACCAATCGGTGCTCCAGATGTGATGCAGGCGCCAGCCCAGGCCCCGGAGCACATGCTCCCGCAGGCGGTCCCGGTCCCTGGCGGACCGCGATATGTTGTAAGCTGGTCCATCGCACTGGATGCCCAACAGGTAGCGGCCCGGTCGCTCGGCGTCGATCACCGCAAGGTCGACGAAGCACCCGGAAGAACCGACCCGGTGGTGCGCCTCGTGTCCGAGCCCGGCCAAGGCCAGAGCCACGGCCTCCTCGAAAGGCGAATCAGCCGCGTCGTCAGACTCCTCGGTCGTGGTTTCTGCTCCGGCCGCGGCGTAGGCCAGGAACGTCTTCAGCGCCCGTACCCCCTGGGCGTTGGTGCGGCCCAGGTCGATGTCCTCCGCCGTCAGGTTGGTGAACACTTCGCAGCGCTGTTTGGCCCTGGTGATCAGCACGTTCAGCCGGCGCTCCCCGCCGTCCCGGTTCAGCGGCCCAAAGTTCATGTCGGTGGTCCCGTCAGCGGCGCGCCCGTACCCGATGCTGATGAAAATGACGTCTCGCTCGTCGCCTTGCACCGTCTCCAGGTTCTTGACGAAGAACGGCTCGTCGGGATGGGCCGTGAAGAACCCCTCGCCGGAGGGGTCCTGCCGCCGGAGCAGCTCCAGTTGGTCCTGGACTGCCCGCATCTGGGCCGAGCTGAAGGCGGCCACGCCGAGGGTCAGGCCCGGGCGGGTCCGGGCGTGGTGCATCACGGCCCGCGCCACCTCTTCCGCCTCCAGCTGGTTTGTCCTGCTGTGCCCCCTGTCGTACACCGCATCGGGAAGATGGCGGTATTGCAGCCCCAGATCCTGGCGGGCCGCGTCGGGGCTCGGGAAGACCACCAGGCTGCTGTCGTAGAACTCCCGGTTCGAAACGGCGATCAGCGACTCGTGGCGGCTGCGATAGTGCCATCGCAACATCCGGTCGGGCGCGCCCTGGGCTGCGAACAAGCCCAGTACGCTCTCGATGTTGGCGGTCGTGTTCTCCTCGTCGTCGTCGTCCCGGTCCTGGGCCATGGAGTCGAAGAAATTGGTCGGCGGAAGCTGCTTGCTGTCCCCCACGACGACAGCTTGATCGGCGCGGAAAACGGCGCCGAAGGCGTCGACCGGTTTCACCTGGCTGGCCTCATCGAAGATAACCACGTCGAATTTCAGACTGCCCGGCGCGATGTAGGTGGCAATGGAGAGGGGGCTCATCATGAATACGGGCTTGATCGCCTGGACCGCGTTGCCGGCCCGCTCCATTAGTTGCCGGATCGGCAGGTGCCTCCGCCGCAACTCGAACTGACGCCGCAGCCCGCCGATCTGCCCGCCCCCTTCTTGGCGAGGCAGCCGGTCCCAGTGGGATTGAGCCAGGCGGGCCCGGTTGTGTTGCAGCACCAGGGTGTCCAGGTCCCGGAACCGTTGGAGGACTTGCCGGTGGCTGCTCCCGTCGAATCCTGACAGCGCTTCCCGCTCCCGAAGCGCACCTTCCAATATACTCTCGAACCACGCCTGCCGGAGGGCATCCACTAGGTGGGTTGCCGCCTGAGGCCACGACTCGGCGGCGGCTCGTACCGGGTCCATAGCCTCGTTTCGACAGGTATCCGCGATGTTGTTGAAGCTCAGCACGTCGTGGACATCGTTCATTCTCTCGATCCACGCCGCCAACGCCGATTCTTGGACATCAAAGGGCTGGTCTTCAAGCCCCTCACCGGACCCGAAACGCCGGGCCACGTCCATATCCAGGACTTCAATGATGCGGCCGCAGTTCCGGGCGTGGAGGTGCCCGGCGCTATCGACCGGCGTGAGGTACAATTTCAAGTCAATCGCCGAAGGGTTCTCGGCCAAGAAATCGATTATTTCCTCTGGGACCTCGCCGAAGTCGATGGCGTCGTACAGGTCCTGGAGCCAGCCGGCCAGGACAGTCAGGCCCGGCCAGTCCGAGTCCTCGCCCCGCCAGCGGGGCGCGAAAAGCCTCTCGCCCAGGGACTCGTGCCGGTGTAGCACAGCCAGCAGCCGCTGGGCTTCCAGCACCGCGTCGGCCATCCGCACTTGGGCATCGATGCCTTGGGGTAGTTTGGCCCGGCAGAGGCCCCTGAGCCTGTTTCTGGCCCTCCGGTAGTCCCCGGAAACGAAGGACAACAGCTGGCGCCCCTTGATCTCCAGCGTCTGCCGGACGTCGAGCAAGTCCTGGCCCCACGCGCCGGCGATGAGGACCCCGTCATATTCCTGGTGCAGCCCGGCCAGCGCCGAACCGGCCGCTAGCAGGTCTTCCAATTCTCCCCGCCTGGTTAGCCACTCTTCGGACCGGAGGTCGGCCCCCCGCAGGTCCGGCGCGGCCATGGTCTTCCGGGCGGCGAGGCAATAAGCCTGGGCTTCCGCCGGGCCGGCCGCCTCGGACAGGCCCATGGCGTCGGCCAGGGCGGCAATGGCGTCCCGGAGCCCGGCCAGGGACTGTTGCGCCTCCGGGAGCAGCTCCCGAAGACGGTCCTGCTCGGTCGGTAGCAGCACCTTGAGACGGCTCCCCCAGAATGGGTGGTTCTGGGGGACCCCCATCGCGGCAAGCCTGGCCTGCAGCTCATCGGCGATGCCTTCTTTACGCCTGAAATCCAGGTCGGTCCACGATTGCATGGCCGGAAGGTCCAGCTTGGGCAGGGGCGTGTCCTGGTTGGCCAGCCGAAGCAAGAGCAGCTCCCCGTAAGCCCGGTAGGGGCTGACCCCGCTCTCTGCCAGGGGCGCGTTTACGGCGTCGCAATAGTCGTTCAGGCGTTGCCTTAGCTGTCCCAGGGCGTCGAGGTCTCGCTCTATATGCCCTAGCTTGGGCCGGCCCAGGTCCAGCGTCCTCTTGAGTTCGTCCAGGACGGCTTTCTTCGCGGTCTTGTTGCTGTGAAGCTCCAAACAAGCGCCCCCCAGACCCACGTTGTCCAGCCGGCGCTTGACCACCTCCAAGGCCGCCATCTTCTCCGAGACGAAGAGCGCGGTCCGGCCCTGTCCGATGGCTTCGGCGATCATATTGGTGATGGTCTGGGACTTTCCCGTTCCCGGCGGGCCCTGGACCACCAGGTTGCGGCCGTTGGTTACATCGAAGATTGCCAGGGTCTGGGAGCCGTCGGCGTCCACCACGTGATGGACTTCGCTGGGGGAAAGGTACTGGTCCAGGTTGTCGTCGCTGCTGAAGGCGGGCGGGGGCTCGTCGAATCCGTCGTGCAGCAGAGCGCCCATGATTGGGTGCTCGGTGGGCTTGACGCCCTCCGGCCAGTTGTCGACGTTCAGGTCCCGGTACATCAAGAATTTGCTGAAGGAGAAGAAGCCCAGAACCACGCTCTTGCGGTCCAACGACCATCTGGGCAGGTCCACCATGGATTCGGAAACCGCGTCGAAGTAGCCCTCGATGTTCAGGTCTTCCGCGTCCGGCAAGCCGGGCAGGGTAACCCCGAACTCGGTCCGGGCCTTCTCCAACAGGGACAGGTTCTCGCCGGAGTCCTCGCCGGTGTGGCGCAACTGAAAGCGGTGGCGCGCGCTGGAGCGGTCGAGGGCCACCGGGACCAGCACCAGGGGAGCGCGCCGGCCTTCCTGGCTGCCATCTGATTCGTACCAGGTGAGCATGCCCAGGGCCAGGAACAACGTGTTGACGCCTTGTTCCTGGATGAAGCTGTTGGCCAGGTGGTAGGTGGAAAGGAGGCGGGCCTGAAGCTCCGTGGAAGGCAGTTCAGTCTGTAATCGGGTGTCGGTGCGCCGCGCCGCCGGCTGGTCCGGGGTCTCGTCCTCGGCGGGCTGGCCGAGTTTCTCGCCTGGCGTTTCCTCGGCGACCGGGAGAAAGGACACGGACCTTCCTTCCTCCACCAGGACTCGGTACGCTTGGGACGGCAACTCGTCCACTGTTTCCAACCCCCGCGTGCGCAGCAGCCGGTAGTTCAGCAACGGGTTTCGCAGGCCCAGGTCCAGCAGCTCTCGGCGTGAGGCCTCCAGCCTGGCGCGGATGACGCTGGCGGTTCCAGCATGGGTCCGGTCGGCATCCTCCACGGCCCGGACCAGCGGGTCCAGGTGGCTTACCGGGGGGTTATCCGCCAAGAAATCCAGGATCCCCTTGGGTACTTTACCAGCGCCGATGTCCTGGTAAAGCTCCTGAACCCACTCGGTGAGCCGGGAGAGTCCTTCCCAGTCGGACCCTTTGCCCTGCCACCGGGAGCCGAACAGCCGTTGTCCCAGAGCCTCATGCTGCCGTATCACGGCTTGATGCCGCTGGGCTTCCAGTACCGCGTCGACCAGATCGTTGCGGGTACCGCCGACCCACGCGAACCGGCCCCGGGCGAGACTCGCCGCCGCCCGCCGGGCCCGCCAGTATTCGGGAGATATCCAGCGCAGCCGTTGCCCCGACTTTACGGCCAAGGTTTGGCTGATCTGAAGCAGGTCCCGGTCCCAGGCTTCGGGGGTGAGCACCGGGCCGAGCCGGTCATGAAGGAGGGACAGTCCGGACCCGGCGGCCAATAAATTTCTCAACCCTTCCCGTTGGGTCTCCCACTGGTCGGAGGCGAGCTGCACCTCTCCCAGGCCCGGCGCTTCACGGGGCGCTTCAATGGCGCGCCGGGCGGCGAGGCACAGGGCTTCGCGCTCCGCCTGGCCCCTCGGGGCGGGCAGCTTCAGGGTGCCGGCCAAGTCTCGGGCGGCGTCTCCCAGGGTCTGTAGAGAGGATTGGTGATTCTGCGCCATTTGTCTCTTGAGACGACCTCCCCTTGGACCGGAGGCCCGGTCCCGTGTTCGCCTCTCTGCCCACGCTCGAAGCGCGCCAAGAATAACGGTACCACAGCGGCCGGTTTTCGGCCAGGCTAAAGCAGGGGCTGCAAGGCGTGGTCGATCACCAAAGTGACGCAGGCCTCCCGGCCCAGGCTGCGCCAGGTCATCCCTCTCCTGTGGGAGAGGGAACGAGGGTAAGGGCTGGGGGGCGGCCGCGCCTGACCTCCAAACCGGTTTGGGGGTGACGGATGGCTGTGATATACTTTTTTCAACCCAGCCGCGAAAACCCTTTCGGCGACGAAACAATGCAGAAAAACCCCGGCAGTTTTCACGCTTCCGGTATTGTCCTTGCTGGGGGCCGGAGCCAGCGCTTGGGCCGTGTTAAGGCGCTGGAGAACATCGGTGGTCGGCCGCTGGCGCACCGGGTCATCGACCGGATCTCCCAGGTAACCGAGGAAATTGTGGTGGTGGTGGCGGAACAGTCCCAGGCCGACGCGTTACACCTGGAAGAAGGGCACCGGGTCGCCTTGGACCGATACCCTGGCGGGGGTGCTTTGGGGGGCATATTCACCGGCCTGACCGCGGCCCGGCACCAATGGGGCATCGCCGTCGCCTGCGACATGCCGTTTCTCAACCTAGCCCTTCTGCGGCGCATGCTTTGCCTTCGGCAAGGGGCCGACGCCGTTGTCCCAATGTTGAGAGGGTGGCCCGAGCCGACCCACGCGATCTACTCCAAGACCTGTCTCCCATTCATGGAAGAACGGCTCCTGGCCGACGACCGGAAAATCACCAGGTTCTTTGAAAAAGTGCGGGTCACCTACCTTCCCGAAAAAGAGGTCGCAGCTTTAGACCCGTACTTCCTGAGCTTTTTCAACGTCAACACCCCCCAAGACCTGGCCCGGGCCAGAGAGTTGGAGGAATAGGGGTTGTGGCGGCGGCAGACAGTTATCCGACGGCCCCAACCAGACCCTCCGCAACCCCAGGATACCCCACCAACATGGAGCGCATGACATGGAAGAATCCCTGAGGGCGATTCTGTCGTCCCATGAAAGCAGGAAGGCTGAGCTGATCCCGATCCTCCAGGAGGTTCAGGCGGAGTACGGCTACCTTCCCCGGGAAACCCTCCTTGAAGTCGCCAAGTTCACCCGGGTGCCGGAGGGCCGGGTATACGGCGTGGCGTCTTTCTATGGCCAGTTCCGGTTCGCGCCAGTGGGGCGGAACATCATCATGGTCTGCCGGGGCACCGCCTGTCACGTCAGGGGCGCGCCGAAGGTGCTCCATGAGATGGAGAACCAGCTGGGCATCACGGTGGGCGAGACCACTCCGGACCGGGAATTCACGCTGGAGACCGTGGCCTGCATCGGGGCTTGCTGTCTGGCCCCGGTGGTCAAGGTGGGAGCGGAAGTGCACGGGAAGCTGCAGGGCAAAGAAGTGGCCAAAATGCTGAAGGGACTCTGATATGGCAACAACCCAACGCCGGACCGTCCTGGTCTGTCAAGGAACGGGATGTGTTTCCGCCCGGTCGCCGGAGGTCCAGAAGGCCCTTCAGGGTCGCATCGATGGGTCGGACCTGAAGGACTGGGTGGACGTGAAGCTCAGCGGTTGCCACGGTTTCTGCGAGCAAGGCCCCCTCATCGCCATGGAACCCGAGGGCGTCCTCTACACCCACGCCAAGAGCGGCGATGCTTCGAGAATTGTCAAAGAGCATCTGGAAAACGGGACGTTTGTGGAGGGCCTTCTCTACCGGGACCTGGTGAACGGGGCGCCGGTTCCCCATTACGGGGATATCCCGTTCTACGCCAAGCAGACGCGGCTCGTCCTACGTAACTGCGGCCGTATCGACCCCACAAGTATCGACGACTACCTGGCCAGCAACGGCTACAACGGTTTCAAGAGGGCCCTCGAACTTGGCCCCGAGGGGATAGTCGAGGAGATCAAGAGGTCGGGCCTGAGGGGAAGGGGCGGCGCCGGTTTCTCCACCTCGCGCAAGTGGCAGTTCTGCCGGGACGCCAAGGCCGACCGGAAGTTCCTGATATGTAACGCCGACGAGGGCGATCCCGGGGCCTTCATGAACCGGTCGCTCCTGGAGGGCGACCCCCATTCACTCCTGGAAGGGATGCTCATTGCCGGGTATGCCATCGGCGCTCATGAAGGCTACATCTACTGCCGCGCCGAGTACCCGTTGGCCCTGGAGAGACTGCGGATAGCCATGGACCAGGCCGAGGAGCGCGGGCTGCTCGGCGACGACATTCTGGGCTCGGGATTCGGCTTCCGTATCCGGGTAAGCCAAGGCGCGGGGGCCTTCGTCTGCGGCGAGGAGACCGGGCTGATCCTTTCCATTGAGGGCGAGCGCGGAATGCCCCGCCCCCGCCCACCCTTCCCCGCCGTGTCGGGCCTGATGGGGAAACCGACGGTGGTCAACAACGTGGAGACCCTGGCGTCCGTGGCGTTGATCCTCCAAAACGGCGCCGGCCAGTTTGCTCAGTACGGCACCGAAAACAGCAAGGGCACCAAGACCTTCGCCCTGGTCGGCAAGATAAAGCTCTCGGGCCTGGTCGAGGTGCCCCTGGGCATCACGATGCGCGAGATAGTCTACGACATCGGGGGAGGGATACTCGACGACAAGCAGCTGAAAGCCGTCCAGACCGGCGGCCCTTCTGGGGGCTGTGTTCCGGCCAGCATGATAGATATTCCGGTGGACTACGACTCCCTCACCGCGGCCGGCACCATCATGGGCTCCGGCGGCATGGTGGTCATGGACGAAGACACCTGCATGGTCGACGTCGCTCGCTATTTCCTGGACTTCACCCAGAAGGAATCCTGCGGCAAGTGCGTGCCCTGCCGGCTCGGCACCAAGCAGATGCTGGCCATCCTGGAAGACATAACCCAGGGCAGGGGCACCCCCGAGGACATCGATCTGCTTCTGGAGATGGGCGCCGGGGTGAAATCCGGCTCCCTGTGCGGGCTCGGACAGACGGCGCCGAACCCGGTGCTCACGACCATCCGGTACTTCCGGGACGAATACGAGGCCCACGTCAACGAGAAACGCTGCCCGGCCAAGGTGTGCACGGAACTCATCTCCTACAACATCACGGACTCGTGTGTCGGCTGCCTGCTGTGCTTCAAGGCTTGCTCTTCCGAGGCGATCGTGGGCGAGTTCAAGAAGCTGCACGTTATCGACCAGTCCAAGTGCACCAAGTGCGGGAGCTGTTTCGACGTATGCCCGCCGAAGGTCAACGCCGTGGAGATTCTCTCCGGTCAACTGGTTGGGGCGCCGCTCAATGATGGAGGCGAGAATTGATGGGCGAGGCCATTCTCACCATTGACGGCCTGAAGGTCTCGGCCCCGGAGGGCATGACCGTGATGGACGCGGCGCTCCGGAACGGCATCTACATCCCCGGCCTCTGCCACCATCCGGACTTGAAACCAGTCGGCGCCTGCCGGTTGTGCATGGTTGAGATCGAGGGCAGGGGACTGGTCCCATCTTGCCTGGCCCAGGCCGAGCCGGGCCTGGTGGTCAACACGGTGAGTCCGGAAGCCGAGAGGACCCGCCGCATCTCGGTGGAGTTGTTGGTTGCGAACGACCGCGGCGAGTGCCTCACCTGCGCCGCGAACAACAACTGCGGCCTGCAGAAGGTCGCCGCCTACGTCGGCATTACCCCGGAGCGGATGGCCCGCATGAGGCGTCCGACCGGGCCGCTGCCGGTTGACACCTCCAATCCCTTTTTCGACTTCGATCCGGGCAAGTGCGTCCTCTGCGGAATCTGCGTCCGCACCTGCGACGAGATCGTCGGGGTCCACGCCATCGACTACGCGTTTCGGGGTTACGACACGACAATCAGCGTCTTCGCCAACCAACCGCTGATCGATTCCAGGTGCGTCTCCTGCGGCGAGTGCGTGGTCAGATGCCCGGTGGGGGCCCTGGCTCCCAAGGACCGCCGGCAACCCACCCAGGAGGTCAGCACCGTCTGCTCCTATTGTGGCGTCGGCTGCGGCATCTACCTGGGAGTTCGAGGTAACGAGGTCGTATCCTCCCGGGGAGACCCCGACAATCAGTCCAGCCTGGGCCTGCTCTGCGTGAAAGGGCGCTACGGCTACGACTTTGTCAACCACGAGGACCGGCTCACCACTCCCCTCATCAGGGAAAACGGAGAGCTTCGGCCCGCGTCGTGGGACGAGGCCCTGGACTACGCGGCGGAGGGCCTGGTCCGGTACCAGGGCGACTCCTTTGCGTCGTTCTGCTCCGCGAAGACCACCAACGAGGACGCCTACATCCAGCAGAAGTTCGCCCGGTTGCTGATGCAGACCAACAACGTCGACCACTGCGCCCGGCTGTGCCACGCCCCATCGGTCCTGGCCATGATGACCGCCCTGGGCAGCGGCGCCACCAGCAACTCCTACGTCGACTTCGAGGAAGCGGGTTGCCTGGTCGTCGTCGGCGCGGACCCAAATTCGAACCACCCGGTCGTCGCGGCCAGAATTCAGCGCGCCGTGGCTGAGCGGGGAGTCAAGCTGATCGTCATCAACCCGCGCCGCGTCGAGCTCTGCGACATCGCCGACTTGTGGCTGCGGCCGCGGCCCGGCACCGACGTCGCCCTGCTCAACGGGATGGCGAAGGTCATCCTGGACGAGGGCCTGGCGGACCGGGAGTTCGTGGCCAACCGCACCGAGGGCTTCGAGGAGTGGGCCGAGGTTGTCGACAAGTACACCCCGGAGCATGTTGAAAAGGTGACCGGTGTGCCCGCCGACGACATCCGGCGGGCGGCACGGATGTATGCAAACCCCGCCAACTGCCCCCTTGGTCAAGGAGGATTTGAGGGGATTCCCGGCTCCTGCCTCATCTGGGGCATGGGGATCACCCAGCATACCGCCGGCACCGCCAACGCCCACGGCCTGCTTAACCTGGCATTGGTTTCCGGCCAGATCGGGAAGCCCGGTTCCGGCGTCTCTCCGTTGCGGGGGCAGAACAACGTTCAGGGCTGCGGCGACGCGGGGTGTTTGCCCAACACCCTTCCCGGCTACCAGGCGATCAACGATGACGGCGTTGCCAGGTTCCAGGCGGCCTGGGGCGGCCACCCGCTGCCCCAAGAGCCCGGCCTGATGCTCACCGAGGCGGTGGAGGCGATGCCGGAGGGCCGCATCGAGGCCGTCTACATCATGGGAGAGAACCCCCTCCTGAGCGAGCCGGACCTGCACCATGCCGAGAAGGCGTTCCGGAGCCTGAAATTCCTGGTGGTCCAGGACATCTTCCTGCACGAGACCGCCCAGATTGCCGATGTTGTCCTGCCGGCCACCTCCTTCGCCGAGAAGGACGGCACTTTCACCAACAGCGAGCGCCGCGTCCAGCGGGTCAGGAAGGCCATTCAACCGGTCGGTCAGAGCCGCACGGACTGGGAAATCGTTTGCGACCTGGGCCGCCGCATCTGCCGCAAGCTGGGCCTACCCCTGGAAGACCAGTTCACTTTCGGGCATCCCTCAGAGATCTTCGAAGAGATGGCCCGGCTGATCCCCTTCCTCGGCGGAATATCCTACGACCGGCTGGAGGATGAGGGCGGAGTCCAGTGGCCCTGCCCCACGCCGGACCACCCCGGCACGCGCTACCTGTATGCCGACGGGTTCCCCAGAGGGCCTCAGGCCAAGTTCGTCGCCTTCGACCAGGGAAAGCCCGCCGCGGAGCTGCCCAGCAAGCGGTTCCCCATCATCCTCAACACAGGCCGCATCCTGTACCACTGGCACGGGGGCACCATGACCCGCCGGGTGGCCAAGCTGATGGCCCGGGTTCCGGAGCTGCCGGTGGCCATCAACCCCGAGGACGGCCGGAAATACAGCCTGTCCGACGGCCAGCCGGTCCGGGTCACCTCCCGCCGAGGCCAGCTCACCGGCAAAGCTCTGCTCACCGACGGGATGCGGGAGGGGGAGATATTCATCCCCTTCGTGAAGCTTGAGGAGTCGGCGGCCAACTTCTTGACCAACTCGGTTTACGACCCCAAGTCCAAGATTCCAGAGTACAAGGTCTGCGCCGTCCGCCTGGAGGCCGTGGAGTAGGACCAGGGCCAAACGCATCTTTCGTTGGGAGATACCCCATTCTTGACTGGGCTGATAGGCCGGGATAGACTGGGTTCGCCCCGGAGCCCAGGCCGCGGCAAACATGAGAAGACATCGGTGTCAGCCCGTCGGCATTGGCTAGAATGGGCGCACCGCCGCAGCTAACATCCGTGTCAAATGGCCCCAGCACCGGCATCGGATACCTGAACTCAAAGGAGAATTCGTGACCACACCAACACCCGAAGAAGCCCGCGCCCAGATCGTCAGCATGGTCCGGGATTTTGTCCGCCGCGACGTGATGCCGGTGGCCGACCGCCTGGACCGTGAGGACGAGCACTCACTGGAACTGGTGGACAAGATGAAGGACCTGGGCCTCTTCGGCATCACGGTGCCCGAGAAGTACGGCGGCTTGGGCCTCGACTACACCACCTTCGCCTTGATCTTCGAAGAGATCAGCAAAGGGTTCATGACCCTGACCGGACCCCTCGGGACCCACCACATCCTGACTTATGTGCTGACCCACTACGGCAACGAGGAGCAGAGACAGCAGTTCCTTCCCGACCTGGCCACCGGGCGCCGGCGGGGCGGCCTAGCCCTCACCGAACCGGGTGGCGGTAGCGACGTCGCCAACCTCGAGACCACCGCCGTCAAGGACGGGGAAGAGTACGTCATCAACGGGACAAAGATGTTCATCACCAACGGCCGTTCCGGAAACACCTTCTGTTTGCTGGCCCGTACCGGGCCTCCTGGATCGAAACACCGGGGCTTGAGCTGCTTCGTCATCGAGAAGGGCGGAGACGGGTTCCGGGTGGGCCGGGACCTGGAAAAGCTGGGGTACCGGGGCCTGGACACCAGCGAGCTGATCTTCGAGGACTTCCGCGTTCCCATGGAGAACCTGGTCGGAGAAGAAGGCCAGGGCTTCAGCTACGTGATGAGCGGGCTGGAGACCGGGCGCATCAACATCGCGGCCCGGGCCGTGGGCGTGGCCCAAGCGGCCTTCGAGGCTTCCATACGCTACGCGCAGCAGAGGCAGAGCTTCGGCGTTCCCATCGCCCAGCACCAGGCTATTCAGCTGAAGCTGGCGGACATGGCCACGAAGATCCAAGCGGCGCGTCTGCTAACCTACGACGCCGCCGCCAAGATGGACCGGGGAGAGCGGCTCGACTTGGAGTCGGGCATGGCCAAGCTGTTCGCCAGCGAGACCTGCCAGGAAGTGACCATGGAGGCGATGCGGATACACGGGGGTTACGGGTATATCAAGGATTTCCCGGTGGAGCGCTACTACCGGGATGCCCCCTTGATGGTTATCGGAGAGGGCACCAACGAGATCATGCGGCTGGTCATCGCCCGGCAGCTACTCAAAAGGCCGGAATACCAGATCTGAGGTACCTGCTGCGTCTTTGCTCCGGGCTACCCGTCATTCCGAACGAAGTGAGGAATCTCTGCGTAACAACGAGATTCTTCGCTTCGCTCAGAATGACAAATATCCTATGAATTCACTGATATCTATCGCCCCTTCCATTGGGGCTTGCGCTTCTCGGCGAAAGCCTTGGGCCCTTCCTTGGAGTCCTCCGTCTTCAGCAGGTCGTCGTACATGTGATAAGTCAGGGCCGCGATGTCATGGGTGGACATGTTGAGGCCCCGGTAGGCCAGCTCCTTGAAGTACTGCACGGCTAGAGGGGCGTTTTCGGCGATCTGCCCGGCCAGGGCCAGGGCCTCCGGCATGAGCTGGTCCGCGGGCACCACCCTGTTGAGGAATCCCATGTCATAGGCTCGCTGGGCCGTGACCGGCTGGGCGGTCAGCACCAACTCCATCACCGCCGACAGGGGCATCATCTTGGACAGATAGGTGCCAAAGGGGGCCAACAGGCTCCACTTGGCCTCACTGATGCCCATCTGGGCGTCCTCCGATGCGACGCGAAGGTCGCACATCTGGGCGATGGACCAGCCGCCGGCCAGGGCGTAGCCGTTGATGGCGGCGATGAGGGGTTTCCACGTCTGGGGCCACATGGAGCCACCGTCCGGAGACATGCTGTCCGAGGCCCGCGCCTGGACCCCCTCGGCGTTGTCCGCCGCCCGCTCTTTAAGGTCCCGGCCCGCGCAGAAGGCCCGCCCCGCGCCGGTAATCACGGCTACGAAGGCATCAGGGTCTCCGTCGAACCGGATGATCGCGTTGCACAGGTCCTCCCGGAACTGCCGGTTGATGGAGTTGAGTGCCGCGGGCCGGTTCATGGTGATGATGACTGTGTGGTCCCGCTTCTCGTAAAGGACTGTGTCGCCCATGTGGACCTCCTCATGGATCATGGATTCAGACGCAATCCATGCCTGGCTTGTATTGTTCTGGCCGGTCTCTCGAAGCTTCAGCCCCAACGCTGATAGCTTCCCTACGCGTAGGGCCCAAGGTGGGCCCCGCCGATGACGTGAAGGTGGCTGTGGCTCTGGCTTTGCATTCCGTCGCGGCCGAAGTTGGAAAGGATCCGAAACCCGTTGGGAGCGTAGGTGACACCCATCTCCACCGCCACGTCACCCAGCCTCGGCATCAGGTCGCTGCACCACATTTCCATCTGGCCCATGTGCTTCTTTGGCATCACCAGCAGCATCAGGGGCACCCAGGTCAGCTTGTTGACGATGACGATGATGTCCTCGTCCAGGTACCGTACCTTGGCGGGTTCGCGGTCCGCGACGATTTCACAGAACACGCAGTAGGCAGGCTCGCTCAACGGTCACCGCTCCGCATCGGCTAGCTTGACCTCCACGTGCTTCGAGGGTCCGAAGATCGGAGGATCGCCTTCGCCGGCCCAACGCGCCGGCGGGCCCATTCCGGCACGGCTACCCTCACCGCCTTGTGAATATAAAGGCCGGTATACCCCTTGTCAATGCCGGTCCCGCCTCGTCTGGCGGCCAGTGGAGCCGCCGGCAAGGAAGCAAGTCCGCTCTGCCAAGTTTTGAATAGCCACAGAGCCACAGAGGACACAGAGTTTTATTCGCTCTGTGCTCTCTGTGTCTCTGTGGCAAAACCTACGGGGGCACGTCACTAGAGGGAGTGGCCTCTCCGTTCAGGTATTGTGTTGTAGGCCAACGGAACGGGCAAATGGGTAGGTGGCTGTTCGACTGAGTTACCGTTGGATGGGCCGCATGGTATCATGGGTTTCGGAGGTAGCCATGTTCGGGTTAGCCATCTTGACCGTAAGTACGTCCGGCCACATGGGACTGCGCGAGGACACCAGCGGGCAGGCCATCAGGGAAACGCTGGAACCCCAGAACTTCCGGGTGGTCCGCTATGAGGTAGTACCCGACGATGTGGACTTGATCGCCGGCAAGCTCGCCAAGTGGGCGGGCGCCCCCGACGTGAACCTGATCATCACCACCGGTGGGACCGGCATGGGCCTCCGGGACGTCACCCCCGAGGCTTGCCTCTCGATCTTCGATAAGGAAGTCCCCGGCCTGGCCGAGGCGATGCGGGCTAAAACCCTCCAGTTCACCCCCATGGCCATGCTCAGCCGCTCCGTGGCTGGAATTCGAGGAAACACGCTGATCATCACCTTGCCGGGCAGCCTCAAAGCCGTCCGCGAGTGCCTGGAGGTGGTCAACCCGGTCCTCGCCCACGCCCTGGAGTTGCTCAGGAAAGAGAACGTCAGCGAGCACCCGGTGTAAGCATCCGGTGTAACAGTAGGCCGGTTTGGCCCGCCGCGGGAGAGCTGCTCCCGCCGGCCAACCGCCGCCTGCCGGGATTGGGCCTCGATGGCGCCGGTCAAAGACCCAAACCGGCTTTTCCCCGGATGGAAATCCGGGGTTTTTTATCGATCGTTCAGATACACTTGACACTGTCGTTTATGCTTTGCTAGGATTCCAAACATCGTTACTCGATGTATCCCGCTAGCTAGGGCGCCCGGCGTCGCCCCGACGGAATTCGTTGTCCAACTTGGAAGCGATTGGTCGTGGCATGACCCGAAACTCGATGGCTAAAGCGAGAACCGGGCCGGAACTTCCGGCGATGTTCGCCCGGTATAAGGACCTGGTGGAGCAGGAGCTTTCCAGGTCGGTGCCGGGTTCCGACGATGCCGATCTCCACGTGTTGCTCCGGTATCACCTGGGGTGGGTAGACCGGCACGGCAACCCGGCCCAGTCGCCCGTCTCCCAGGGCAAGGCACTGCGCCCCACCCTCTGCCTCTTCGCCTGTGAAGCCCTCTCTGGGGAAACCGATAGGGCCCTGCCGGGCGCCGCCGCTTTGGAACTCATCCACAATTTCTCCCTGGTCCACGACGACATCCAGGACCAGGACCTGGAGCGGCGCCATCAGCCGACCGTCTGGAGCTTGTGGGGAATACCCAAAGCGCTGGTGGCCGGCAACGCCATGCAGTCCGTTGGGGACCTGGCCCTGCTTGGGGCCGCCCGCCGGAACTCGCCGCCGGAGACGGTCCTGAAGGTCTCGGAGATATTGACCTCCGCCTACCTGGAGATGATCGAGGGCCAGTGCCAGGACATGGCCTTCGAGTCCAGATCGGACATTACCACCGAAGAATACCTCACGATGATCGCGCTCAAGACCGGGGCCTTGATTCGCAGCGGCCTCGAGATTGGGGCCCTGCTGGCTGGTGGCGACGTAGCGGCGGTCGAGGCTTTCCGGCAGGTTGGGAGCTACCTGGGCCGGGCCTTTCAAGTCCGGGACGACTACCTGGGCATTTGGGGGGATGAGACCACCATCGGGAAGGCCTCGGGCAACGACATCCGGCGCCGGAAAAAGTCTTTCCCAGTAGTGGTCGCCTTCAGCCAGGCCGGCGGCCCGGCGCGCGATGACCTCATGCGGATCTACCGGAAAGAGGAGCTGGACGAAGAGGACGTTATCCGGGTGCTGGCCGTGCTGGAGGAGGTGGGCGCCCGCGAGCAGTCCCAGCGAGTCACAGAGGCTAGCGCCGCCGCGGCCCTGAAGGCTTTGGACTCGATCCCGCTGCCGCCTTGGGCTAGGACCGAGGCGGAGGAGTTGGTGGACTACCTGGCATGGCGAGAGTATTGACCCCGAGGGCTTTGACCCTTTGATGCTGAGGCCAGATGAAACGCGCCAAACGACCCGCTGAACTCGCTGTACGCTTGGGTTTCTACATATTGAAGAACCGGCTGCGGGGCCGGAAACGGTTCCCGCTGGTGACCATGCTGGAGCCCCTGGAGATGTGCAACCTGGCTTGCGGCGGGTGCGGGCGCATCCGGGAGTACCGGCCGGTTATCGAAAAAATGATGCCGGTGGACGTGGCCCTGGACGCGGTAAAGGAATCGGGGGCGCCCATCGTTTCCATCGCCGGCGGAGAGCCCACCATTCATCCCAAAATCGATGAGATTATCAACCGGTTGGTGGCGCGAAAGCACTTCGTCTACTGCTGCACCAACGGGCTGTTGCTGGAGCGGATGCTCGACCAGGTGCCCGCTTCCAAGCACCTCTGCTGGGTAGTCCACCTGGATGGAATGGAGCGGAAACACGACGAGTCGGTGGCCCGAGCCGGGGTTTTCCGGAAGGCCGTTCAAGGCATGGAGGCGGCGCTGGACCGGGGATACCGGGTCTGCACCAACACCACCGTGTTCCGCAACAGCGACTTAGAAGATTTGTGGGAGATGTTCCGGCTGGTGGGCGGCATGGGCGTCGAAGGCTCCATGATTTCACCGGGGTACGAGTTCCCGGATGCGTCCAACCAGGACCTGTTCCTGACCCGGAGGGAGTCTCAAACCATGTTCCGGAAGCTGCTGCACCCCGCCAGTACCGCGGGCATGCGGTTCTACAACAACCCTTTGTACCTGAATTTTCTGCGCGGGGCCAGGGATTACCAGTGCGCCGCTTGGTCCAGTCCAACCTACACCATAATGGGGTGGCGCAAGCCCTGCTATCCCCTGGCCGACGAGCACACTCAAAACGTCAACGATCTGTACGAAGGCCCGCTGTGGGACCGCTACGGGGTGGGCAAGGACCCTCGTTGCGCTAACTGCATGATGCATTGCGGGTTCGAATCGGCAACCATCTTCCAGGCCGTCACCACTCCCAGGGATTGGGCGACGCTGATCACGTCCGGTGCCGCCGGCAAGGCCGGCATCACCGCGGCGTGACGGCCAGGAGGCCCGGTGTTAACCATCGTCGCCAGCATGGAACAGGAGTTGGTTCTCCTCCGGAAGCAGTTGGAGGGACGAGCCGACGCTTCGGAGCCTGAGGCGTCCGTAGCGGCAGATCTCCGCGTCATCGGCGTGGGAAGGTCCGCGGCTCAGACGGCTGTGAATGCGCTGTTGCAACGCCAGGGGATGAACGGCGATCGTTCGCCCTCCAGTTCGCCCTCCAGTTCGCCCTCCATGGAAAGGTTGTTGCTTTTGGGGTTTGCCGGCGGGGTTGACCCGGCTATCGGGGCCGGGACCCTGGTCCTGTCTTCCCGCTACTACCGGCAGGAGCCGGCCGGGGAATACCTGGCTCCGGGCCCGGAGATGTTTCGGCAGGGGGTCCGGGCCGCCACTGCCGCCGGCGAGACGTGGGTCAACAGCGATTCCCTGACGGTCGACCACCTGGTGGCGACTCCCGAAGCCAAGCGGGCCATCCGCTTCCGGTACCCCGTCGGCATCGTGGAGATGGAAGACTACTGGGTCGCGGCGGCGGCGCGGGAAGCGGGGGTGCCCTTCCTTTCGGCCCGGGTGGTCCTGGATGCGGCAGACCAGGCCCTGCCCGGCTACCTGCTGGGCCTGAGCC
Source organism: Dehalococcoidia bacterium (assembly GCA_030753265.1). The sequence continues at coordinate 25,238 of JASMCQ010000093.1, read as the reverse complement.
GCTCCCGAACCAGGGCCGCCGTCACCGTTGCGGTGATGCCGTGGCGGATACCCGCCTTGCTGGGGCTAGCCCGCCGGCTCCCTCGGGCCCAAAGGGCCCTGACCCGTTTCGCCACCGCCTTCCTGGGGCAATCGAGCGAGGCGCGGGGCGTCCAGCCGCGGGCGAATCCGCCTTCCCCCGCCAAGCCCGCCGGGTCCGGCGGGAGCAGGCCTGGATGAGAGTCCTGGTTACAGGAGCTACTGGGTTCGTTGGTGGCAACCTGGCGAGAGAACTCCGGCGGCGTGGCTATGATGTCAGCGCGCTGGTCCGGCCGGGAAGCAACACCTTAACAATCGACGGCACCGGGGTGGAGCAAGTACCCGGGGACATCCTTGACCGGGATTCGGTGGACCGGGCCCTCCAAGGGTGCGAGGTGGTATTTCACTGTGCGGCGGCGTACACTTTTTGGGCGCCGGACCCGGACCTGGTGTACCAGACCAACGTTGGTGGCACGGCCAACGTCTTGGAGGCGGCCCGGCAAGCCGGGGTTTCGAGGGTGATTTACACCAGCACCGTGTCCACCGTCGGTCTGGCCGCCGGGGAGCTGGGGACCGAGAACACCCCCCTGGACCCCAGCCATCTGGTGGGGCACTACAAGAAGTCCAAGTACCGGGCGGAGTGCCTGGCGCTGACCATGGCTTCGGAAGGTTTGCCCGTGGTGGTGGTCAATCCCACCACTCCGGTCGGTCCCTGGGACGTCAAGCCCACACCCACCGGAAGGATGGTGCTGGACTTCTTGAGGGGACGCATCCCGGTATACTTGGAGACGGGCATGAACCTGGTCGACGTGGCGGACGTGGCGGCCGGGCACATCCTGGCCATGGAACGAGGAGAGCCGGGCCAGCGTTATCTTCTGGGCAACCGGAACGTGACGCTGCGGGAGGTATTCGCCATGCTCCAGGAAGCCACCGGGCGGCGGGCGCCCCGGTGGCGTGCTCCCTACTGGCTGGCCCTGGGAGCCGGGTACCTGGACCAATTGGTGGAGGGGAGAGTCCTGGGCCGGGAGCCGCGGATACCCTTGGAAGGGCTGAAGGTGGCGAGAACTCCAATGTACGTTAGCTGTCAGAAGGCGGTCAGCGAGTTGGGCCAGCCCCAGAGCCCGGTGGAGGCGGCCCTTGAGAGGTCGGTCAGGTGGTTCGTTGACCACGGGTATACTCGGACGAAAGAAACAATCGGAACGGGAGGGAGAAACCGGAGGTAGGGCCAGACCCATGTAATTGGGTCCTGCCGTAATTGGAAACTGGTAATGGGAAGTCAGACGAGCACAACGGAGAGACCAGTCAGAGAAGCTGTGGACGAGGCCATCCGGCGCATCCAGGGCTACTTTCGCCGAAGCCAGCACTCGGACGGCTACTGGTGTGGCGAACTGGAGACGAACGCCACCATGGAGGCCGAGTACCTGATGCTGTGCTACTTCCTGGGCCGGAAGGACCGGGAGCGCTGGCGTAAGGTCACCAACTACATCCTGAGCAAACAGCGGGAGGACGGCTCCTGGGGGCAGTACTACCAGGCCCCCGGAGATTTGAGCACCTCCGTGGAGTGTTACTTTGCCTTGAAACTGGCCGGCTACTCCGCGGATTCAGGACCTCTGCGCCGGGCTCGGCGTTTTATCATGTCTCGGGGGGGCGTGCCCAAAGTCCGCGTCTTCACCAAGGTTTGGCTGGCCCTGTTTGGGCAGTGGGACTGGCGGGGCACGCCCAACATGCCCCCCGAAATGATCTTTCTGCCCTCCTGGGTCCCTTTCAACTTATACGAGTTCGCCAGTTGGGCCCGGGCCACCATGGTGCCCATGCTTCTCATTCTGACTCACCGGCCCAGTTGCCCCGTGCCCGAGTCGGCTTGCATCGACGAGATTTACCCCCTGCCCCGGAACGAGACCGATTACTCGCTTCCCAAGCCCAAGACCGGGTGGGGCTGGGCCGGGGTGCTGCACCGCCTGGACCGGATTGCCGGATTGTACCGGAAGTTTCCGGTTCACCCCTTACGGGCGAGGGCGGAGAAGAGACTCGTCGACTGGATCCTGGATCATCAAGAAGCGGACGGTTGCTGGGCCGGGATCCAGCCGCCCTGGGTCTACTCCCTCATCGCATTGCATCACCTGGGGTTTCCACCCGGCCACCCGGTGATGGAAAAAGGGTATGCGGGATTCGAGGGATATGCCATCGAGGACGAAGATACCTGCATGGTCCAGGCCTGCATGTCCCCGGTTTGGGATACCTGTCTGGCGCAGCAGGCCCTGCTGGAATCCGGGGTGGCGGAGGACGATCCCATGGTGCGCCGGTCCACCCGCTGGCTGCTGGACCAGCAGATCTTGACCGCCGGCGATTGGCAGGTCCGGGCCAAGAACACCCAACCCGGCGGCTGGTCCTTCGAGTTCCATAATGACCGGTATCCGGATATCGACGACGCGTCGGAAGTGGTAGTGGCTCTCACTTCGGCCCGCCTCGACCCTGCGATTGACCATCTCCGCGAGCAGGCCATCGGCCGCGGTGTTGAGTGGCTGCTGGCCCTGCAATCCAAGAACGGCGGTTGGGCCGCCTTCGACAAGGACAATGGCCGCAAGCACCTTACCATGCTTCCCTTCTCCGACTTTGGAGAGACTTTGGACCCACCCAGCGCGGATGTCACCGCTCACTTGGTGGAGATGTTTGGCCGGCTGGGTTACGACCGCCACTTCCCGGCCCTGCGCCGGGCTTACGCCTATCTACGTCAAGAGCAGGAAGAAGACGGGTCCTGGTTCGGGCGCTGGGGCGTCAACCACGTCTACGGGACCGGGGCCGTGTTGCCGGCGCTGGCCGCCATGGGCGAAGACAGGGACCAACCCTACATCCGCCGGGCCGTGGACTGGATTCTGGCCCACCAGAATGGTGATGGCGGTTGGGGGGAAAGCTGCGGTTCCTACGTTGACCCGGCGCTCCGTGGGGTAGGGGCCAGCACGGCCTCGCAGACCGCCTGGGCCTTGATGGCGTTGCTGGCCGCGGGGGAAGATGCCCACCCGGCAACCCAACGGGGAATCCGCTACTTGCTGACTACCCAGAACCGGGATGGTTGCTGGGACGAGCCGTATTTCACCGGCACCGGTTTCCCCGGCTATGGCGTGGGAGAGCGGGTGGATACCCTTCCAAGACCCGGAGAACGAGGCCACCAGGGGCTGGATATGCCGGCCGGATTCATGATCAACTACCACCTGTACCGGAACACCTGGCCGTTGATGGCCTTGGGCCGGTATGCTAGGCTTCTCAACGCAAAGGGCGATGCCCAGAGAAAAACCGAGACCGTTGTGACCGACGGTGCATTTCCAATCGCAGGGAGACAGGAAGGATCGGAAAACATAATGAAAAGCAAATCTTTTTGCCTCCAGTTAAGCACTCAAAGGGCGCCGGAGTTCATTGATATCACCGACTGGGTCTGCAAATGTGTGGCCAAATCCACCGTCAGCAACGGCTTCGCGGTGGTCTACTCCAAACACACTACCGCCGCGGTGAAAATCAATGAGAACGAGCCACTGCTGCTCCAGGATATGGCCAAATTCCTGGAGAAGATGTCGCCCCGCAACGGCGGGTACGACCACAACGACTTCAGTATCCGGACCGTCAATATGAGTTCAGATGAGTCACCCAACGGCCATGCCCACGTGCAACACCTGCTGCTGGGTACCAGCGAGACCGTGCCCGTAATCGACGGGCTGATGCAATTTGGCCCCTACCAGAGCATCTTTTTCATCGAGCTTGACCGTGCGCGACCCAGGGAGGTGATGGTGCAGGTGGTGGGGGAATAACCAGGGCCCGGGGAATAGTCGGTTCGGGTCGAAAAGGCGCGCCGTGACAGATCTGGATTTGGCCTACGACGAGTGCCGGTCGATCACGCTACGGGAAGCCAAGAACTTCTACTACGCTTTCCTGACGCTCCCGGCAGTGCGGCGCCGGGCCATCTACGTGGCCTACGCGTTCTGCCGGTACTGCGACGACGCCGTCGACCGGTTGGGCTCCCAAGATGAGAAGCTTGCCGCGTTGGCCGGTTTGCAAAAAGAGCTTGAAAAAACCTACCTGGGGCACCCCGGCGACCCGGTTTTCATGGCCCTGGCCGACGTCGCCGAGCGGTATGATATTCCCCAGGAATACTTCCAAGAGGTCATATCCGGGGTCGAGTGCGACCTGGTCAAAGACCGGTACGAAGACTTCGAGCAACTGCGCCGGTATTGCTACCAGGTGGCCTCGGTGGTGGGGTTGATCTGCATCCAAATCTTCGGGTATAAAGACCCCGCGGCCAAGGAGCACGCCATTGACCTGGGGCTGGCCATGCAGCTGACCAACATCGCCCGGGACGTGCGGGAGGACCTGGAGTTCGGCCGGATCTACTTGCCCCAGGACGAGATGGCCCGCTTCGGGTATTCGGAGGCGGAATTGCAGGCCCGGGTCGTCAACCCGGCCTTCATCGAGTTGATGCGGCATCAAGCCGACCGCGCCAAATGGTACTTCCGGAGCGGATTTCAGCTTTTGCCCTATCTCTCGTTTCGCTCCCGGGCCTGCCCCGCGGTGCTCGGCCAACTGTACCGGAAGGTGCTGGATCGTATCGAAGACGCCGGTTACGACGTCCTGAACCACCGGATCTCTTTGAGTAAACCGGAGAAGGTGCGGGTTACCGCTCAGACTTGGTTGTCCAGCGTGCTGCCCCTTCTGCCGCCAACCCGCGGGTAAGATTGTCTTTGCTCGTCCTTTTCGAAATATACCCGGCCCGCCCTGCCTGCCGCCCGGGTGGCTTGATTTCTCGAGAAGGCCCAGTTAGTCTCTTTGGGCCACGCTATTTGGGACGAAGTGCCGGATTGCGGCCGGGCTCAGTATGGGACGCCGGGAAACCCCGGACGGCCTTCCGGCCGGGTGAGGGGCTGGAGAGACCACAGTGACTGAAGATCGACGGGACACGGTGGTGGCCGTCACCGGCGCCTCCGGGTACATTGGAACCAGCCTGCTCCAGAACCTGGAGGAAGAAGGGGCGCAGCGCAAGCTCGTGGCCATCGATATCAATCCCCTGCCTTTCCCGATCCACAACATCACCGTTCACCGCCAGGACGTTACGGAGTCCATTGAGGATGTTCTGCGCCGCAACCGGGTCACCACCCTGGTGCACCTGGCATTCATTTCCAGGCGGGGCCGCAACCGTCGTGAAGTTGCTTCAATTCGCCAGGCCAACCTGGACGCTCTGAAGGCGGTCCTGGATTCCTGCCTGCGGGCCAGGGTGCGCCACTTCATCTACCTCAGCTCCCACACGGTTTACGGGGCTCACGAGGACAATCCCATTCCCTTGACCGACGCGGCCCCCCTGCGGCCGGCGCCGGATTTCCCCTACGGTTACGACAAATTCCTGGCTGAACAGATGATCGGCGAGTTTGCCCAGGAGCATCAAAGGATGACGGTTACGGTCCTCCGTCCGTGCATTGTGCTGGGTCCCACGGCGGCCAATACCGTCACCAAGGCTTTCTTCCGGCCGTGGTTGCTGGGGGTGCTGGATTACGACCCCCCCCTTCAATTTCTGTACGAGGATGACCTGGCCAGAGTGCTGACCATCATCATCGAACGGGGCTTGCCCGGCGTCTTCAACGTGGCCGGCGAAGGCGTGGTGTTCTACCGGGAGATGGCCAAAATGATAAAGAGCAAGCTGGTGAGTCTGCCGCCGTTGCTGGCTTACCCGCTGGTTCAGCTAACCTGGAAGCTCGGAATCCAACGCGAGTCCACCTCCTGCGGACTGGACCTGGTGCGGTATCCGATGGTGCTCGACACGGGAGGTCTGCACCGGGCGACCGGGTACCGGTTCTGGCACACCTCCTCGGAAGCCTTGAGCGCCTACGCCAACTCCCGCGTTGTTGGCAAAGAACCGGCTAGAGCAAGGGCCGACCCATCGAATTAATCATCGATACCGATCCGGGGGTGGACGACGCCATCGCACTACTAATGGCGCTGGCCTGCCCCAGCGTGGACCTGCTTGGCCTGACCACGGTGGGCGGCAACGTCACCTTGGCCCGCGGCACCAGGAACGCGTTGGCGTTGCTGGAGTACGCCGGCCGGCCGGAAATACCCGTGGCTCGCGGCGCCGCCCGGCCCATCCGGGGCCGCTACTCCTACGCCTACCGCTTCCACGGGCCTGGCGGGCTCTCGCGGCGGCTACCCGAGCCCCAAGGCAGGCCCGTGGAACCCGGGGCCGCGAACTTCCTGGCCGCCCGGCTCCAGAGCTACCCAGGCCAGATCACCCTGGTGGCGTTGGGCCCGCTGACCAACCTGGCCCACCTGCTGCGGCGGCATCCCGGGGCGCTGGAGCGGGCGGCCTCGCTGGTGGTCATGGGCGGGGCGGTCAACGTGGCGGGGAACGTTACCCCAAACGCCGAATTCAACTTCTACAGCGACCCGATGGCTGCCCATCAGGTCTTGTCTTCCGGGGTTCCGTTGACCTTGGTGGACCTCGGGGCGGCACGCCAGGTTACCGTGACCAGGGACGAGTTGGGCAGTAGGAAAACCTCCTCACATCTGGGCCGGCTGGCGGTTCAACTCCTTGGCAATTGGTTCCACCGGGACCCCCTGCGGGAGCGGTTCGAGTTCTACGACCCCCTGGCCCTGGCGGTGGCCCTGGACCCGCGGTTGGCCACCTGCGAGCAGTTGACCCTGACCGTCGAGATTGCCGACCCGGCTCGCTGGGGGGAGACGCGGGTGATCGCCGCGAATGGGCCGGTCGCGGTCGCCGGGCCGGTGGACGGACCGGGCTTCTTCGATATTCTCGGCGAGCTTTTCGAGCTGAGCTACCGGGCCAGGCAAACCTGAAGCGGTGCACCGGCCGGCCGTAGGCGGATCCGCTTCAAGACCGTTACCCCGAGGAGCGAGGCGACGGGGAATCCGGTTCGATGTTCCTCCTCGGTAACCTGGAACCCATGCTCCGGACCCCCGCTCTACTCGGGATTGCATATTCCATGGCGATTTTGGGGCAAGGCCCTCTTGTGCGGCGCCGGACCCGGCCGGTTCACCTGGGCGCTAAGGCGGGACCTACCGGTCAATCTTCCTCTATCGTGTTCTGTCTTCGGCGGCTGGGGGAGCGGATGGTAGCTGGGGGAAGGCGCCATTTAGAGAGCAGCATCTGCCCTGCGGAACCAATCAAGGGAGAAAGTCCCAAAGGAATTGTTAGGTTTCCCACTACTTTGGCAACGGTGCGCGAGGGTAAGGTGTTAATAGGGGAACCGGAGGCATTCCGAGCGAGAGCACCACGGAGGGAGGGGCACCATGGTTATCGCAACGTCGGCGGATCGCAAAGAGTTGACGGCCCAACACCTGACAGCTTTGCGGGACTACGCCACGCGCATCTTGGTGAACGGGGACATCTTGACACCCCGCGAAGAAGAAGATAGAGATCTTCGCATGCACCAGTATCTAGAGACGCTCACCTCATACCGATGTACGGAGAAAGAGGCGGTAAGCCAACTCTATAGAGGTTTTTTCCGGTAGGTCACGGCGCCTTGATGCCGGGTAGGGTACCCAGTCACCCTACTCCGACGAAAGCGCCGCTTGGGCCGCCGCGAGCCGGGCCACCGGCACGCGGAAGGGGGAGCAACTCACGTAGTCTAGTCCGGCGTGGTGGCAAAACCTGACGCTTGCCGGGTCGCCGCCGTGCTCTCCGCAGATTCCTATCTCCAGGTCCGGCCGGGTCTGCCGTCCTGCCTGCACCGCGATTCGTACTAGGGCGCCCACACCGTCGGCGTCCATGGTGGCGAACGGGTCGGCGGGTAGAATGCCCTCGCTGACGTAGGCCCGAAGGAACTTGCCTTCGGCGTCATCGCGGCTGAATCCGAAGGTCATCTGCGTCAGGTCGGTGGTCCCGAAGCTGAAAAAGTCCGATTCCCGGGCAATGTCGCCGGCGGTCAGTGCCCCGCGAGGGGTCTCGATCATGGTGCCGAACTTGTAAGGAACGGTGACGCCCAGGCGCTCCTGCATCCGGGTGGCCAGCGCGGTGAGACTCCGGCGCAACCGGATCATTTCCTCCACGTGAACGGTCAAGGGGATCATGATCTCCGGATGCACCTCGATCCCTTCCTTGATCAGGTTGGCGCCGGCGGTAATTATTGCCTCTACTTGCATCTCGTAGATCGCCGGGAAGGTCAGTCCCAGCCGGCAACCCCGGTGTCCCAGCATCGGGTTCTCCTCCCGAAGCGACTCCACCAGACTCAAGAACGTCTCCTTGTCCCGAAGCTCCCCGGCGGGCGACGTTCCCCGCGTCCGCATCTCCACCACCTCGGCCAGCAGCGTGTCATAGGCCGGCAGGAACTCGTGGAGGGGCGCATCCAGCAGCCGGATTATCACCGGACGGGCGCCCATTGCCCGCAGGATCTGGGTGAAGTCATCGGTCTGAAGCTGCAGCACCTCGGCCAAGGCGCTGAAGAAGCTTTCGACGTCCGGAGGCAGGCCGGGCGTGCCGAGGGGATTCCCGGTCAGCTCCGGGTGTTCCTGCCGCCATCGCTCGCCCGCGTCGGCGCTGAGCAGCATGCGGCGTACCGCCGGGAGCCGCTGTAAGTCCAGGAACATGTGCTCGGTGCGGCACAGGCCGATGCCTTCCGCGCCCATGGCCAGGGCCTGGGTGGCGTCGTTGGGGGTGTCGGCGTTGGCCCATACCCCTAACCTGCGGGCCTCGTCCGCCCAACCGAGCAGTTCGATCGCTTCAGGGATGTCCTCAAGGGCGGGCTGCACCGTTTCTATTTCACCCAGGAAGACATTCCCGCTGGTGCCGTCCATGCTGATGCTTTCGCCCTCCCGGACCGTCTGGCCGCCGGCGACAAGGACCCGCCGCTCCAGGTCCACCTTGATCGCCTCGCAGCCCACGATGCAGGGCTTGCCCATCCCCCGGGTTACCACGGCGGCATGGCTGGTGGCGCCGCCCCGGCTGGTCACCACGCCGGCGGCCGCTGCGATCCCATGGATATCATCGGGCTTGGTCTCGGGCCGGACCAGGATCACCGCCACGCCCTCCTCCGCTGCCGTGGCGGCCCGGGTGGCGTCGAAATACGCCCTGCCGGTGGCGGCGCCCGGTGAAGCGCCCGAGCCCCGGGCCAAGAGGGCTGAACGCACCCGGTCGGACTTGACGTCCACCTTGAACTGGGGCACCAAGAGCTGAACCACCTCTTCGGGGTTCACCCGGAGCAGAGCGTCTTCCTTCTGGATCAAGCCTTCTTTGACCATTTGTACCGCCGTGGTAACCGAGGCCAACGGCGTGCGCTTGCCACTACGCGTTTGAAGGATAAACAGGCGGCCGGTTTCGATGGTGAACTCAATGTCTTGAACGTCCCGATAGTGGACTTCCAGTTGGATCGCCAGGTCCATCAGCTGAGTGGATGCCTCGGGTAAGAGATCGGCCAGGTTGGCGATCTGTTCTGGAGTGCGGACGCCGGCCACCACATCTTCGCCCTGGGCGTTGGGAAGAAACTCGCCGTAGATTTTCCGCTCCCCGTTTGCCGGGCTGCGAGTGAACAACACCCCCGTGGCGCTGGTCGGCCCCTGGTTGCCGAACACCATGGCCTGGACTGTCACCGCCGTGCCCATGTCGTGGCTGATACCGTGGAAGTCGCGGTAGAAGACCGCTCTGGCGTTGTTCCAGCTTCGGAATACTGCTTCCACCGCCGCGGCAAGCTGCTGCCAGGGGTCGGCCGGAGGTTCGGCCCCCGTGGCTTTTTTGATGGCCGCCTTGAAATCGGCCACGACAGTCCGCAGCACGTCCGCGGTCAGCTCGTGGTCCTGGATTACTCCGGCCCGCTCTTTGTGGCCGGCCAGAATCTCCTCGAAGATGCCGAGGTCGATCTCCAGCACCACGTCGGCGTAGATCTGCAGGAAGCGGCGATAGGCGTCGTAGGCCGGGCGGGCATCGCCCATCATGGAGGCCAGGCCCTGGACGACTTCGTCGTTGATCCCCAGGTTGAGGATGGTGTCCATCATGCCCGGCATCGAAATCCTCGACCCGGATCGGACCGAGACCAGGAGCGGGTTGCTCGACGAGCCGAACTCGCGGCCCAAGGATTTCTCCAGGAGGTGCACGTTCTCCCGGACACTGTCCAGCAGCCCGGCAGGTAGTTGGTGGTCCAGGGTGAAGTAGTCCAGGCAGGCTTCGGTGGAGATCACGAACCCAGGGGGTACCGGCAATCCCAGCCGGACCATCTCGCAGAGGTTGCTTCCCTTGCCGCCCAGCAAGACACCCATCGAAGCGTCCCCTTCATCAAACCGGTACACTAACTTCTTGTCGCTCGAGACATCTGTGCTCATTGCCTGCTCCTTCCCTGGTGTCCATGGGCAATTGGGGCGGAATCCCAGCGATATGCCCAGGGGCTCGTCTAGTTAATGATTGATTACCTGGTGTTGCGATCTTTCTTGCCCCGGCAAAGCGCGGCAGCCGATCGGATGGCCGCTCGCCGTCGCAGTGTACCCCGTCCCAGTGTTGAATTGATAGACCGGCGGAAGTTGCAATGCGGGCTAACGGCGCCCCTGAGCCAATCAGAGGCGGGAGACCGGGTATCCGGTGTGGGGCGGAAAGCTTGGCCCCGCCGCTCACGCTCATCCTTGCCCCAGCAGCCTTCGAAGCTGTGAACCTTTGGGCCGGATTGGTCCCGGCCCGTGGAAACTCAGGGTGACATTCGTCCGACTACGGCGGAGCGACCGGTTCCTACATGTCGATGTCACCCGTCATGGCGACGCGCAAACATTCTACACTAACCGCTACGGCCCATCCATCGCGGCCGGATATGTGACTAAGGTAGCATTTTGGGGTGCCAGCGCTCAAGAGGGCCGGGGGTTTAGATTTCCCGGAATTCAGGCGTTGGCTCTTCCATAGTGAAGCCGGTCCGCCACAGATCCTCCAGCCGCGAAATCTCTTCCCGGCTCAGATCGAGGACATCCGGCGCGGCGGTGTACTCCCGAAGCTCTTCCAGGTTGGTGAAGTTGGGAAGCACCGAGGTGATGGTTGGCTGAGCCAGACAGAACTTGATGGCTGCCTGGCCCATGGTCCGGTCCATGTCCTCGTGGGCCAGGAACTTCACCGTCTCCAGCCTTTGTAGGGCCTGCCTCATCCACTCCACGCGGCGGAGAGACCGGTGGTCACTCGCCTCGAAAGTGGGCGGCTCCACGTAGCGGCCCGTGAGCACCTCCGACGCGTGGGGGACCCGTGAGAGCAAACCCACCTGCTCTTCCGCGGCGATGGGGAAGAAGTCTCGCGCCGGCTCCTGCTCCAGGATGCTATATATTATCTGCGCGCTGTCCACGTGCCGCCGGCGCATCGCGGTCTCGCCCTCTTCGAACCAGCCGATGTCCGGACCTAGGGCGACGCCGTAGTATCGGATTTTGCCCTCGGACTGCAATTGCTCCAGGGTTTCGAATAGCTCGTCCCGGTCCAGGATGGTGTTCTTTGGATTGTGGATCTGGTAGAGGTCGATGTAGTCGGTGCGGAGACGGCGCAGGCTCTGCTCGCAGGCGAAGATCACGAACTCCCGGTCGAACTTCTGAGGGCGCTCCTGGTGTCCCTCCCGGGTCACAGTCTTGTCGTAAAAGTCGTACCCGAACTTGGTGGAGAGGACCAGTTCCTGGCGGCGATGGCCCAGCACCTTGGCCAGGATCTCTTCGCCGTAGCCTTCGCCGTAGGTGTCGGCGGTGTCGAAAAAGGTAACTCCAAGCTCCAGGGCGTTTTCCAGCAGGGCGGCCCGTTGTTCCTCGGACATCCGGCCCCACCAGTCGGTAGCCACGGTCCAAACGCCAAAACCCACCTCGGGCAGCAGTAGCTCGGTGCGGGGCAGTTGCCGGTACTTCATAGCCTATGTTTCACCATCATCGCTGGATTGGTTAGGAAGGTAATTCTCCTCCCCGCGACGCGGCACGAGCGGTCCCCGTACAACGCACGTTAGAAGAGAGATGCTGGAAGAGGATTCGCCGTCGGACCCTGCGCTCCCTGGCCCCTAGGCGGAGGAGAGGGCCAGTCCCAAGCAGTTCTTGATATCATCCACCTGGCGACGGAAATCCTGGTCCGAGAGCACCGGACGCAGGCTGCCCATGGGCACCCGGTCCAGTATCTCTATCCAGGACGTGCACCCCCGGTACTCGGGCAGCGCCGGAACGTCGACCGGCTTCTCCAGTTGGTACACGCGAAGCAGCATCAACGCCAGGGGCAATTTCGGCTTCCAGTGGAGCCGGGACTGGGCGTAGGCGTTGGTCCAGATGTGATGGGGCGATAGATCGTAGACCTTCTCCTGTTGGGATAGCTCGATGACTTCCTCTACCTTGGCCCAATGGGAGAAGGTGATTTGCCCCTCCGGACGGGGCTCCTCAAGGAGGCCGAGTAACGCCGATTGGTATCCGTCTTTCAGCAGGTCCTCTCGCTGGTGCTCGTAGGTTGGGTAGAGCAGAAACTCGGTATGGTCCACCCGAAAGTCCTTGCCCGGCTCCCGTATGCCGCCCTTGCGCAATAGCAATATCTGCCGGCCCTGGGCAAGGGCCTGAACCGTGACCGCCCACTCTTTGAGGGCAATTAGGTGTTGTTCCGGTGACATATATCTAATCTCCCGAAGGGAAGTTTCTGTACGAGGGTATTTCTAATGGTATCATCGTCTCGGGTTAGTCTCAATCTTTGGTCTGACGCCGGTATTACCAGCTAATGACTATCGCGAAGGCGGGTGCCCATGGACTCGGGGCCTCACCTTGGCCGGGTATGAGACGAGGAAATCCCCCTGAGTCCCCCTTTACAAAGGGTGATTCATGTGGGGGCCCACCGTAGCTCCCTTGGCATTTGGCCGCCGGTGCGATGGCCGTTGCAGCTGTGGGCCGAAAAAGTTTCGTGCGCGGCAGGGCGGGGAGCCGAAGTCTAGCGTCTAGTGGCCGCTCCTATACGCGGCCCGTCATCCCGGCGGGGCTTCTCTGGATTCCGGCCTCCGCCGGGATGACGAATCGGCGGGAGGGAAGGCCGCACCACCGTGCCGATGTTGAGCTATTTACGGGACGGCGCCTCAGTCCTCGATGGCCGGCCCGGGGTGCTCGGTGAGCAGGAAGTGGCGGAAGGCTTTCTGCGCCGGCGACAGGTACCGGTCCTTGGGATGGACCAGAATGAGAGAGCGGCGGCAGTCCCAGCCGGCCACATTCAGCACAACCAGCATTCCGGCTTTGACCTCGGCGGCAATTCCCAAGCGGGAGATTACCCCAACTCCCCCTCCGGCGGCCGCGGCTTGCTTCACCGCCTGATTGCTGCCCAGTTCCAGGACTACCTGAGGAGACACTCCGAGACTCTTGAAGTGCCTCTCCGCGGACCGGCGGGTTGCCGATCCTTCCTCCCGGACGATCAATCCCTCGGCGGCCACCTGATCCGGTGTCACCGTCCGGTGGCGGGCCAATGGGTGAGTGGGTGCGGCCACCAGAACGATTTCATCGTCTAGGTAGTTGGCCATTTCCAGTTCGCCGGAACGGTTCTGGGGCCGGTCGCCGACCATGCCCAGGTCTATCTCGCGATTCAACAGGCGCTGGATGATGATCCGGGTGTTGGCGATGACCAGCTTGACCCGGATGCCGGGGTAGAGCTGGCGGAACCGGCCCACGGCCACCGGCAGCACGAACTCTCCCGGCGTGGTGCTGGCCCCCAGCGTCAGATGGCCCGTTGTCAGGTCTTGAATCTCCCGCACCGTCTCCGTGAGCTTCTGGGACAGGGAGAATATCTGCTGGGAGTAGGCCAAAACAGTCTCGCCCACTTCGGTAATCCGCAGGCCCCTGGGCTGCCGGTGGAACAGGGTCACCCCCAGAGACTTCTCCAGCTCGTGAATCTGGATGGATACCGCCGGTTGGGTGATTCCAAGGGCCTTCGCGGCCCGGGAAAAGCTGAGGTGGGAGGCTACCGCGTGGAAGATGTATAGCTGATGGAAGTTGACCGGGGGAGGCTGGCTTCCACTCTCCAACCGGGACGTCCGCTCTTCATTAGAGTCTGCCATCACCAGGGCCTGCCATCACCCGCTATCTGGGCCCGGCCAGGTGTTCCAGTCCCAGCAGCCTGGTCAGGTTCCGGGTGGTGGCCTCGGCCACCTCTTCCAACGTTATCCCCTTCAACTCGGCGAGGCACCGGGCGACATCCTGAGTGTGGCGGGGCTCGGTCCAGTTGCTCCGGTACTTCTTGAACGGCTGGGGAGCCGCGTCGGTCTCCAGGACGATGTTCTCCAGCGGTAATGCCTTGGCCGCCTCCTGCAACTCGGGCAGGCGGAGCAGCGGCCGGGCCAGAGAGATGTAGAAACCAACGTCGATGGCCTCCCGCGCCGTGGCCTCGTCTCCCTGGAAGTAGTGCATCGCGCCGCCCACTTCTCCGGCTCCCTCCTCCCGCAACGTCCGCAGCACCTCCGGATGGGACTCCCGCGAGTGGAAGATTATGGGCAGCTTGAGGCTGAGGGCCAGGCGAATCTGCTGCCGGAACGCCTGGAACTGAATATCGTGGCTGGGAGAAGTGGGCAGGAAGTCCAACCCAATCTCGCTGATGCACACCACCCTCGGGCTCCCCTTGGCCAACTCCTCGAGCTGAGCGTAGACGGCCTCATCGATGGGCTGGTCGGCCTGCATCGGGTGGATGCCGACCCCGGCGTAGAGCGCGTCGTACTGCTCGGACATCCGGACGCAGGCCCGCGAGGACTCCACCGTGGTCCCGGCGCAGACCGCGAAGCCGACACCGGCCTCACCGGCCCGCTCCAGGATTTCCGGGATTTCCGCGGCGGCGTACTGGTCCAGGTGGGTGTGGCAATCGCCGAGGAGGTAGCTGAGTGCCATTCCGTCCGCCCCCTTTGCAGGATGTTATACTCTCCCGGTGTCTTTGGAGTCAAACGGCGTGACGTGCCGCGATCAAGCTTGGGCCACACCGGGTAGACCAATCGCATCTAAACCAGGAGGCAAGTGCGAAGCCACCTGACGTACTGGTTACGCGAGGACAAATTGAGGAGTCGCTGGAGAACTGCACGCTTGCAACGAGTAACACCGGCAGGCTGATCGGTTGTCCGGCATTGATCGGGAACAAGAGGGCCAGAGGCTATCAATTGGGGCTCGTGTAACCAACTGCTATGCGCATTGCCACAGAGCGACTTCTCCTCCGCGATTTCGTAACTGATGACTGGCCCGACGTGCTGGCCTATCAACGCGATCCGCGTTATCTCCAGTTCTACCCTTGGGCCGACCGCACTGAGGCTGAGGTGCGGCGCTTCGTTAAATTGTTTGTAGACCAGCAGACGGAGCGACCCCGGCGCAATTTCCAGTTCGCAATCACCTTTCCGGACGGCGGGCAGGTGATCGGCAATATCGGGATTCGGCGTAAACCTGAAAATGACTGGGAAGCGGATATCGGTTATGAGCTAGCGCCGGAATACTGGGGCCGAGGATATGCCACGGAGGCCGCTCTGGCTATCGTCGACTTTGGATTCCGGGAGTTGGGACTACACCGCATCTCGTCTTGGTGCATCGCCGACAACGCTGCCTCCGCGAGGGTGCTGGAGCGGGTGGGACTGCGGCCGGAAGGCCGGTTGCGAGAGAATGAGCACTTCAAAGGGCGCTGGTGGGATACCCTGCTCTACGGACTGCTTGAGAGTGAGTGGAGAACTTCGGCCACGAGTCGTTGAGTTGCGCGTGCCCCCTTTGGGTGGAGGGCTGCGCTGCCCACACTCCGGCAAACCGCGTTGACACTAGATGACCTGGGTGATAGGATAATTGTTGACCCATTAAGTCGACAATACCCTTGTCCCATGGCGACCCCGAAGGATATTTGGCACGGGCTGGCGGGTCTACCGTCCGCCACCCGAAGGGCGAGTGAATGGCCACACCCAAGATCATTTCGCGGACCGCAACCGCTGGCGAACTGGAGACCGACTACAAATGGGGATTTACCATCGACATCGAGACCGATGTTTTCCCCAAGGGGTTGAGCGAAGATGTAGTCCGGTTGATTTCCTCCAAGAAAGGCGAACCCGAGTGGATGCTCGAATGGCGGCTCAAAGCCTACCGCCACTGGCTCAAGCTAGACGGTCGAGAGCCGAAATGGGCCAACATTCAACATCCGCCCATCGACTTCCAGGACATCCACTATTACGCCGCACCTACCTCCAAATCAGACGCTCCTAAAAGCCTAGACGAGGTCGACCCGGAGGTGCTGGCGGCCTTCGACAAGCTGGGGATTCCTCTCGCCGAACGGGAGAGGCTGGCCGGGGTGGCAGTGGACGCGGTGTTGGACAGCGTCTCGGTGGCCACCACCTACCAGGAGACCCTGAAGAAGTCTGGGATCATCTTCTGTCCCATCAGCGAGGCCATCCGCGATCACCCGGACCTGGTGAAGAAATACCTGGGCTCGGTGGTCCCTTACACCGACAACTTTTACGCCACCCTCAACACGGCGGTCTTCAGTGACGGCTCCTTCGCCTACATACCTCCGGGGGTGCGTTGCCCCATCGAGTTGATGACCTATTTCCGCATCAACCAGGCCGATTCCGGCCAGTTCGAGCGGACGCTCATTATCGCCGACAAAGGCAGCTATGTCAGCTACCTGGAGGGCTGCACCGCGCCCGCGAGAAAGACCCATCAGTTGCACGCGGCCGTGGTGGAGCTGATCGCCCTGGACGACGCGGAGATCAAGTACTCCACACTCCAGAACTGGTTTCCGGGGGACAAAGAGGGAAAGGGCGGCGTGTACAACTTCGTCACCAAGCGGGGGATGGCCCGGGGCCGAAACTCCAAGATCTCCTGGACCCAGGTGGAGACCGGCTCGGCGATTACCTGGAAGTACCCCAGCGTCATCCTGCAAGGCGACAACTCCGTCGGAGAGTTCTACTCCGTCGCCCTGGTCAACAACTTCCAGCAGGCCGACACCGGCACCAAGATGATCCACCAGGGAAAGAACACCAAGAGCACAATCGTGGCCAAGGGGATCTCCGCGGGCCACGGTAACGCCACCTATCGCGGTCTGGTCAAGATAATGGGCTCGGCCACCAACGCCAAGAACTTCACCCAGTGCGACTCGCTGCTGGTCGGCGACCAGTGCGGGGCCCACACCGTGCCCTATATCGAGGTTCGCAATCAAACGGCCCGGATGGAGCACGAGGCCTCGACCTCCAAGGTGAGCGACGAGCAGCTCTTCTACTGTCAGCAACGGGGTATCTCGGCGGAGGATGCCCATTACATGATCATCAACGGGTTCTGCCGTGGTATCTTCCAGGAATTGCCCTTCGAGTTCGCCATGGAAGCGTCTCAACTGCTCAAGGTCAGTCTCGAAGGGGCGGTCGGGTAGATGAGCGTGAATAACTCTGGCAACAATACACCACTGCTGGCGGTGCGCGACCTTCACGTATCGGCGGGCGACCTGGAGATACTGAAGGGCGTAAACCTCACGGTTCACGCCGGAGAGGTCCACGCCATCATGGGGCCCAACGGCTCCGGTAAGAGCACTCTGGCCAGCGTTCTGGCGGGCAAGCCGGAGTACACTGTCACCGGCGGTGAGGTCCTTTACGAAGGTGAGAACCTTCTGGCTCTGGAGCCCGAGATTCGGGCTCGCCTCGGGGTTTTCTTGGCTTTCCAATACCCGCTGGAACTCCCCGGGGTGCGCGCCTGGCAGTTCCTGAAAGCGGCGTTGGACGCGCTGCGCCAGCACCGGGGAGAAGAAGAGCTTGGCGCCCGGGAGTTCGACCGGCTGCTCAAGGAAAAGGTCAAGATGGTCGAAATCGACCCGGACCTGGTGAAAAGGGCGGTTAATGAAGGGTTCTCCGGCGGGGAGAAGAAGCGCAACGAAATCTTGCAGATGGCGGTCCTGGAGCCCAAATTGGCAGTCCTCGATGAGACCGATTCCGGGCTGGACATCGACGCCCTGAGAATCGTCGCCAACGGGGTTAACCGGCTCCGGACCTCCGAGAACGCCATCGTGCTGGTTACCCACTACCAACGCATCCTCAACTACATTGTTCCCGACCACGTTCACGTCTTGTCAGGCGGGCGTGTGGTCCGGTCTAGCGGCCCTGAGCTGGCGCATGAACTGGAAGCCAGGGGCTACGATTGGATCCATGAGACCGCGGAAGCGGGCACGTGACCGGCCGGGCGGCGTCCCTGCCTTATGACTGAATCTCCTTCTATCCCTGTAAGCTACCCAGACCAGTTCCAGGCCCTGCGGCGAAACGGCGGGGCCGGTGTGCCGCCATGGCTTCGGGAACTGGGCGACCAGGCGTGGTCCCGCTTCTCCCAATTGGGTTTCCCCACCGCTCGACGTGGCAACGAGAAGTGGAAATACACCAACGTCGCCCCCATAGCCAGAGCGGCCTTCAGCTATTCCAGAGACCTGGACCCGGACGGCGTTGTTACCTCCGCAGGCCTGAAAAGGATCGCTCCCTGGAAGGACGGCTGGGTAAGCCTGGTCTTCGTGGACGGGAAGTTCTCGAAGACCCTGTCCACCGCGCCGGGGCCGGCCGGCGATGTCCGCGTTACCAGCTTGGCAGATGTTGTCCGGAACGACGGCCGGGTCGTGGAACATCACCTGGCCAAGCACGCAACGTTCGATGACGATGGCTTTACGGCCCTGAATACCGCCTTCCTATCGGACGGGGCATTCGTTGAAGTGTCCGGCGGCCGGGAGACCGGAGCCACGGTTCATCTGGTCTTCGTCACCACGGAGCGGGCCCAACCCAGGGTCACCTATCCCAGGACGCTGGTCGTGGCCGGCCCCAACGCCGCGCTGACGCTGGTGGAAACCTACGTGGGCCGCACCGACGCCCAATACTTCACGAACGCCGTTACGGAGATCGTCGCCGAAGAAGGGGCCCACGTCGAGCACTACCGGCTCCTGCTGGAAAGCCCCGGCGCTTTTCACGTTGGGACCAGCCGGGTGTCTCTGGGCCGGGACAGCACTTTCTCCTCGGCCTCGTTCGCCATGGGGACCGCCCTCGCCAGGAACGACTTCCAGGTGCTGCTGGACGCGCCGGGCAGTTCCTGTTTCCTGAACGGACTGTACCTGACCTCCACCGGCCAGCATATCGACAACCTGATAAACATCGATCACGCCAAACCCCATACCACCAGCCGGCTCATGTACAAGGGCATCCTGGATGGCAAGTCCAAAGCGGTTTTCGGGGGCCAGGTGCTGGTGCGAAAAGACGCCCAGAAGACCGACGCCCAGCAGACCGATAAGAACCTCCTGCTGTCGGAGCAGGCGGAGGTGAACAGCAAGCCGAGCCTCCTGATCTACGCCGACGACGTGAAATGCAGCCACGGCGCGACGGCAGGCCACATGGACGAGACCACGTTGTTCTACCTGCGAAGCCGGGGGCTCGATCCAGAGACCGCCAGCCGCATGCTGGTGCACGCCTTCGCCAGCGAAATCATCGACGCGGTGAAGTTGAAGCCCTTACGCGACTACCTGGACGGGCTATTCCTCCGGGCAGTGCCGGCCACAATCCTTCGATTGGGAGGTGGGCAATGACCGCCGGCAGCCTTTCATCTGACGGGAGGGTGGCGGAAAATTCCGTGGCCCGGTTTGACGTTGCCAAGATAAGAAAAGACTTCCCGATCCTCGATCAAAAGGTCAACGGCAAGCCGCTGGTGTACCTGGACAACGCCGCCACCAGCCAAAAGCCGCAGTCGGTCATCGATGCCCTGGTGCGGTACTACACCACCAACAACTCCAACGTCCACCGGGGTGTCCATACCCTGAGCCAACTGGCAACCGATGACTACGAGGAGGCCCGCGGCAAGGTCCGCGCGTTCATCAACGCCGCCGAGGACCGGGAGATCATTTTCGTGCGGGGGACCACCGAGGGGATCAACCTGGTGGCCCAATGCTTCGGCAGGGCAAACGTGGGGCCGGGCGACGAGATAATCATCTCCCGGATGGAACACCACTCCAACATCGTTCCGTGGCAGTTCTTGTGCGAAGAGCGGGGCGCCCACCTGCGGGTGGTTCCCGTCAACGATGCGGGTGAGCTGCAAATCGACGAGTACGAACGGCTGCTGGGCCCTCGGACCAAGTTGGTGTCGCTCACCCACGTCTCCAACGCCCTGGGGACCGTCAATCCGGTGAAGAAGATCGTGGAGATGGCCCACCGCCACGGTGTGCCGGTGTTGCTGGACGGCGCACAGGCCGTGCCCCATTGTCCCGTGGACGTTAGGGGCCTGGATTGCGACTTCTACGTCTTTTCCGGCCACAAGCTCTACGGGCCCACCGGGATCGGGATCCTTTACGGCAAGGCCGAGTTGCTGGAGGCGATGCCCCCGTACCAGGGCGGCGGCGAGATGATCAAGTCTGTCACCATGGAGAAAACGATATACGGCGACTTGCCCCACAAGTTCGAGGCGGGGACCCCCAACATTGCCGGAAGCATCGGCCTGGGAGCCGCCATCGACTACGTCAACAGCCTGGGGATAGACCGGATCGCGGCCTACGAGCGGGAACTATTGGAGTATGGGACGGCGTGCCTTTCCAGTCTCTCTGCCGTCCGGATCATTGGGACCGCCCCGGAAAAGTCCGGCATCCTCTCGTTCGTGATGGACGGCGTGCACCCCCACGACATCGGCACCATTTTGGACCGGGAGGGCATCGCCGTACGCACCGGCCATCATTGCGCCCAGCCCTTGATGGAACGGTATGGAATCTCCGCCACCTCCAGGGCCTCTCTGGCCTTCTACAACACCAGAGAAGAGATCGACGCACTGGTCAAAGGGCTCGACCGGGTCATGGAGGTCTTTGGCTGATGACCGGCGTCAGTGACCTGTACCAGGAAATACTTCTGGACCACAACAGCAAACCCCGCAACTTCCGAAAACCGGAAGAGGCGACCCACTCCGTCGACGGTTACAACCCGCTGTGCGGGGATAAGATTACCCTCTACCTCACCGTCGCCGACGGGGTCATCACCGATGTGGGATTTCAGGGCGCCGGTTGCGCCATCTCCAAGGCCTCCGCCTCCATGCTGACCCAGAGCATCAAGGGCCAGAGCAGCGCCAGGGCGCTGGAAATATTCGAGGCCTTTCATCAGATGATGACGGAACCGGACGCGGAGCTGGACTTCGACACCCTGGGCGACCTGGAGTCCCTTTCCGGGGTCATCGAGTATCCGACCCGAATCAAGTGCGCTGTTCTGGCCTGGCACGCCATGCGGGCTGCCCTGGAAGGCCGCACCGACGCGGTTACCTCGGAGTAAGCCTCGGGTCCCCGCGGCCACCCCGCCGCCGATACCCGGCATCACTCCCCTCGGCCCCTCTTCCGCCTCAAAACTGTCATTCCGAGGAGTGAAGCGACGAGGAATCTGAGGTGGGGCTCTTCCACTAAAACCTGGACCCATGGAGCCTGGACCCACCACCCCAGACCCCTCGCTTCACTCTGGGTGACATTGTCCCAAGTACTTTTGAAGCAAGGCCCCTCGGCCCCTCTTCCGCTGCCACCGGGAAGATTCCACGTATGCCGCTTGTGTTAAGCTGAGGCCGTCGGCTCGGCAGATTTGGCGCGGGCAGAAAGCCCGGAGTTGATCTGGGAGAAGTGTTCTGCAATCGTGTATCCAGTATTGAGCCGCCGCAGGGCGGGCTGAAACCCGCCCCTACACCGGAACCTGTGATATTCTTTCCGGCGGGATTCCCGCTGGTTGGCTGAGAGAAACATGCCGAGTTCCCCAGACGTGCCCCTAGATGAACTTTATGGCGAGATGATCATCGACCATTACCGTAACCCCCGGCATTCCGATCCGGTCCCGGTAGCGGACCTGGAGGCGGAAGAGGATAATCCCTTCTGCGGTGATCGGGTGACGCTCCGGCTGAAGCTGGATGAAGACGGGCGCATCGCCGAGGTCGGCATCCAGACCGATGGCTGCTCAATCATCAAGGCCACGGCGTCGATGATGGGTGAGGCGTTGCGGTGGAAGTCACTGGAGCAGGTGGACAGGCTGGCTCAGCGGTTCCGGGATATGATGCAAGGCAAGCTGACCGCCGAGGGGGAGGAGGAATCGCTGGGTGACCTGAAGGCCCTTCAAGCGGTCATGCAGTTCCCGGTGCGTATCAAGTGCACCCTCCTCGCCTGGACCGCCCTGGAGAAGGGGATGAAGAGCTACCGGTCCAGCCAGGCCCGGGACCAGTAGTTGTACTCGGATAGGGTGCTGTTGGGGTGGAATCCCTTGAGGCCCGGATCGAACACCCAGCGGGACGTGCCGGTTATGGGGCTGAACAGGTAGGCTTGCTCCAGGACACGGCGCTGGATGTCCTGGAGTTGGATTCGGCGCCGGTCCGGATCGAACTCGGCCGCCTGCTGCTCGATCATTCCATCCAGCAGCTGGTCCTCGTGGCCCGCGATGTTCCACCGTCCGCTGCTGTGCAACAGGGCCATCAGAAAGCTGTTGGTGGTGGAGGTGGGCGGCAGTACCCCCAAGGCCAACTGGTAGTCCTTGTACTCGAAGACCGTCTCGCTGAACTGGGCTGGATTGAGCCGCCGTATCTTCGGGTTGAAGCCGACTGCGCGCAGGTCGCCGGCCACCCGCTGCTCAAGCTCCAAATAGATATCCCTGGATCCCTGGGTTTGCACCGTCAGCTCGACGTCCACGGGCGCGGAGCGCCCTGCGGCGGCCAGCGTCGCCCGGGCGGCGCCGGGGTCGCCGAAGTAGTCGTTGCGCATCTCCGCTCGGTCCAACAGCCATTGCGGACTCTGCACCGGTATCCCCAAGCTCACAAACCCCTGCCCGGACCAGAGGGTATCGACGTAGTCCCACGGGTCCACGGCTCTGAAGACGGCGTGGCGCACCTCCAGGTTCCGGAAGACGGGTGTCTGAGCGTTGATCGCGAACATAACGCCGGTACCGGCCTGCCGGGTCAGGACCGAGCCGATGTCGCCACCGGCCGCTTGTAGCTTCTGCCATTCCGATGGCGGCAGCAGCACTACATCCACCAAGCCGCCCTGGAACGCGGCCAGCCGCTCCCGGTCCGCGGAGCCTCCGGCGCCCAGGGGCTTGATCACCTTTATGGCCAACTCGTCCAGGAACGGCAAGCCCTTCTCGAAGTAGTCCGGGTTTCGGCTCAGCGTGGTGCCGGTCCCCGTCTCCGTCTCCTCCCAGAGCCAGGCGCCGGTGCCGATCACCGGGCCGTCGCGCAGGTCCTGGTACTGCTCCACGACCTCGCGGGCCACGATCTTGCTGTGGCCGTCTGCCAGGGATAAGAGGGCGTCGGCGTCGGCCGAGGCCAGGTTGACTCGCAGGGTGAGCGGACCGGAGACTTCGATCTCGCCAATCGACGAGAACAGAGAAGCGTTGGGCCAGCCCGGCGTGCGCAACCGGTTGTAGCTGTACACCAGGTCGTCGGCGACCAGGGCGCGGCCGTCGACCGGGGAGATGTTCTGCCAG
This sequence comes from Dehalococcoidia bacterium, assembly GCA_030753265.1. The sequence goes on along the minus strand of JASMCQ010000093.1, from coordinate 1,837 downwards.
CGGATGTCGGGCCGAAGCTGGAACTCATAGGCGAAGTCCGGCGTCAGCCTCCAGCTCTGGCACAGGTCGCACTCCAAGAGCAGGCTGGGCTGGCCCAGGTCCGGGTCGGAACGCAACCTGAGGAGGCGGCTGTAGGCCAGTCCGGGACCCAGGGAGATCAGCGCTTCCTGGACCGATTGATGCACGTCCCGGTGGGGAATGTCGGCGAAGCCGGCGACCGTCAACGAGCCGCCGGACCGGCCTGCAGGAGGCGCCGGCGCCGGCGTGGGTACCGGCGTCGCGGTTGGCCCCGGAATCGGCGTCACCTTGGGGGCCGTCGGGGGAGCGGGCGCCGGCGTGCTGGCTGGAGGCGGCGTGGTGGCTGTGGGAACCGGCGTGCTGGCCGGCGCGTCGTTCGATGAAGGAGTTGGAGCGGCGGTGGGCGTGGGTGTGGCGGATGTACAGGCCAAGAACACCAGGGCAAATACCCCGATGCCGAAGATTCCGGCTCTGAACCCGTGCCTCATCCCATCCCTCCTGAATCGTCCCCACTGCTATCGAATGCGACTGCCCGGACCGGCAGCCAAAATTGGTTGCAGCCAATTATAGGGGAACGCCCTGGGCCGGCTTTAGCTAAACACTTTACGTAATATGAGCAAAATGCGATGGCCGTTTGGCCCCGGAAAGCACGGGCAGGGGTGAAGAGGGCTGCTAGGGATGGTCCGGCGGGCCGGCCCCACGGCCGGGCAGGACCGGCGCGCCGGGGTGCAGCCCTTAGGCGGAGGAAACCGGCGGGCTTTCCCCGGTTGCAGGTGCACCGGCTTCTTTCGCCCGCTTTTTGAGGGTCCAGCTGATCATCACCAGGAGGGCGACCAGGATTGGGGGCAGGAACAATATGGCGTGGAGGGCCAGCGCGTACCCCAGCGCTTCCATCGGCCCGACCCCGAAGGCCGTCAGCAGGTAGTACGCCGCGAACTCGAAGGTGCCTATCGAAGCCGGCAGCGAGGGTACCAAGGCGACAAAGGTCAGGGTGGCGATTACCAGCAGGGTCGCCAGCAGAAGCGAAATCTCGATGCCCATGCCGTAGGCCAGCACCCAGGCGGCCAACCCCAGTATCAGCCAGTAAATCAGGGTCAGCAGGAAGGACCAGGTGAGTTTCAGCCGGGCCTGGAGCAACCTTCGCAACGAGGCCGCGGTCGAGGCCAGCATCGGCACGCGGGCCAGGCCCGGCCGGGCGCCAAACCAGATGATGGCGGGTATCGCCAACAGGCTGAGGATGGCCAGGAACTCTGCTCCCAGAATATAGAGGGCAAAGCCTTTAAGGCCCGGCAACAATATAAACCCGATGCCCAGCAGGAGCGCGCTGATGACGAAGTCCAACACCCGTTGCACCCCAAGGGTGGCAGCCACCGATTCTTTCTTGACCTGATACCGTAGGGTCAGCAGCACGTACTGGGCCGCTTCACTGATGAGCCGAATGGGGGAAAGGCTGTTCAGGCCTATCCCAGCGTTTTGGACGAGCAGAAGCCGGTGCAGAGGGACCTTTTCCCCGACGAACAATACCTGCCATCGGTAGGCGCGCACCGCTGTCGCCACGGAGAAGATCAGGAGAGAGGCAATGGCGTAGCGAAGGGGGAAATCACGGAGTTCGACGGAAAGGGCGCTCCAATCCATGTCGCGGACGACCAGATACACGACCAGCGGACTGATGCTGAACTGACATTCCCCCCTAGAACAGTAACACCGGCAAGTAGAGTCCTCAGCTAGAATGATACGAGTAAGGAGGGCTCATGGGTCGGAAGAGGTACACGGAGGAGCAGATCATAGTGGTGCTGAACGAAGCTGAGGCCGGGGCCAG
>JASMCQ010000092.1 GCA_030753265.1 Dehalococcoidia bacterium | reverse complement strand
ATTATTCAGAAAGCAGGCCGAGATTCGATACGATCTTTTGGACTACCGCCGCGATGGCCCGGTGGCGACGGTGACGCTGGCCCGGCCCGAGGGTGGCAACCGCATCGACAGCCCCCTGGCCGCCGAGCTGCGCGAGGCCTGCCGGGCCATCGGTGAAGACGAGGGCATCCGATCGGTCATCATCACCGGCGCCGGCAGCGTTTTCTCGGTGGGCCGCGAACCGGCGCCTGGGGACCTGTTTCCGGAAGCCCGGCAAGACTGGCTGAGCTTGATGCAGGTAGCCTCCGCCCTGGCAGGGCTGCCCATACCGGTGATTGCCGCCGTCAACGGAGACGCCCTGGACCATGGCTTGGAGTTGGCCCTGGCCGCGGACCTGCGGGTCGCTTCGGCAGACGCCAGTTTCGGGTTCACCGATCTGGCCCAGGGCGCCTTTCCCTGGGACGGAGGGACCCAGCGGCTGCCCCGCTTGGTGGGACCCGCCTGGGCGCGGGACCTGGTCCTAACCGGACGCATCATCGACGCGGCCCAGGCCCTGGCGCTGGGACTGGTGAGCGAAGTCGTGGCCGGGGAAGAACTGCTGACCCGGACTCGCCTGCTAGCGGAAACCGTCGCGGCCGGCGCCCCGATCGCCGCCCGGTACGCCAAGGAAGCGATCGGGGCCGGGATGGACCTGACCCTTACCCAAGGTTTGCGGTTGGAGGCGGACCTGAACATACTGCTTCAAAGCACCGCCGACCGGGCTGAAGGTATCCAATCCTTCTTGCAGCGGCGCGAGCCAGGATTTCGGGGCGGTTAGCGCGCCCAATCAGCTATCAGCGGCCGGCGATCAGCTTGCTACCGCGCCGGCCCAGGACTGAAGGCTGGTTGCTGACGGCTGACGGCTATCATAAACGGACGGCAAAAGCGTGAAAGTCAAACTGGACCTGCACACCCACATCTGGGAGGCGTTCAACTTTCAGAGTCCCAGCAAAGAGATCGCGGAGAAGGTCATCGGCCAGGTCAAGAAGCAGGGCATCGACGGCATTGCCATCACCGACCACCACAACAAGGAATGGGCCCTCGAGTTTCGGGAGTTGGTGGAGCGTCACTACCCGGGCCAGATCATCATCATTCCGGGTTGGGAAATAGAGATCAGGCCCGCGGAGAACCCCTTCGCCGAGTACCAGGTAGCGGAGCTTTTCCTACCCGGTGGCGGCGTGTTTCGCAGCTACTGCCACCCCGGCTACTACACTCCCGAGATCATCATCGAGGACAACATCCACGCCATTGAGATCGACAACTACATTCACAACTGGCATATCCCGAAGTCGGAGGTGGCGGAGATCGCCCGGACCCACGACTTGCTGCCCTTGCAGGTAAGCGACGCCCATAACCTCGAGAACATTGGGTTGCGCTATACCGAGTTGGAGATGGACGAGCTGTACCGAAGGGCCAGCCCCTGAGGGCGTGAGAAGCCAGCTGACGGCTGACAGCTGATAGCAGAGAATCGAGAGTTACCATGCCGGCATTTGATACCCTGCTGTACGACAAGGACGGGGCCGTGGCCCATATTTCCCTGAACCGGCCCAAGGTGCTCAACGCCTACAACATCCAGATGCGGGACGATTTCTCCGAGGCCCTGGCCGCCGTGGTGGATGATACCGAGGTGAGGGCGTTGCTGATTACCGGAGAGGGACGGGCCTTCTGCGCCGGCGCCGACCTGACGGAGTTCGGCACGGCCCCTTCCCTGGCAATCGCCCGGCAGGTCCGCTGGGAGCGGGACGTGTGGGGCCAGCTGCTTCACCTCCCGATACCGGTGGTGGTGGCGCCCCACGGGTACTGCATCGGGTCAGGCGTCGAGATTGTCCTGCTCGGCGACATCCGGGTCGGAGCCGCCGGCACCGTGTTCGCCATGCCGGAGGTGCACCTGGGGATGATACCCGCGGCCGGTGGAACTCAGACGCTGCCCAGAAGCCTGGGACGCTCCGGCGCCCTGTATCTGCTGCTGACCGGCCGCCGGTTCGATGCCGCGGAGGCGTTGCGCCTGGGGTTGCTGACCCGGTTGGTGGCTGAGGAAGACCTGCTGGGAGAGGCTTGGCGGATCGTCAGGCGCCTGGCCGGGTTAGACCCGGACCTGGCGGAGGCGGCGAAGGCCTGCCTGCGGCGAGGCGGCGATGTGCCCCTGCCGGAGGGGTTGCGTCTGGAGGCCAGGGTCGCATCCCGGGTCCTGGCCCGCGACAGGGGATGACCGTCCGTGAGGCGGATCGTATCGAAACCAGGCCGGTGAGGAGTGGGGTTAGAAGGTTCGTCGATCATGAAACTGTGTATGGTACCGGTCGTAGCGGCTCTCCTCTTCGGTGGTATGGCCTGCGCGGAAGCCACTCCCCCGCCGACTCCATCGCCGGAGCCGACCATAATGCCTTTGACCGATTACGTGGCGCTCCCCTCCGGAGCCCTGGGGGTGGAGCTGGAGTTCCGCCAGGTAATACTGCATTATGACAACCTGAGAGCAACAGTGGACGCCTTGCAGGTTGAGCCGGCATCACGCTGGCCGGGCCGAGTAGACGTCGCCGATTACCGAAGGCAAGTCGCTACGCTAGCACAGTTCTTGGTCCGAGCCGGGAAGGTCGGGGGGCTCTGGATTGACAGCGGCGAAGGTGAACGTGTTATATCCCAACTTTACAGTGATGACCAGGACGCTCAAAAAGCTCTCGTGGATTCTTGGAAACAATCGTGGTCCGAGTATGAAGAGGCTGGACAACAACTGACGGTCGCGACCGCACTGGCGGATAGCGGGGAGTTTGGCCGGTACCAATCAATGATGGATCCGGCTGATGGAAAAGTTGAAGCGCTGTTGACCCTCACGCTTTCTCAGGTGACAATTCAGACGGGAGATTAGTGACCATGGAAGCAAGGTGAGTGCAAACACAGGCCAGCTACGACTCAAGATAATCCGCAGTCAGGTAAGAGGCTGTCCGAAACTCCTAGGGAAGTCTCAACGGGTCCTGCGACAAACCTTCAAATAGTTGCTTTAGGTCAACTCAGTGTTGCGCGATCGCAGGTGGTTTGGGCCCCTCAAGGAGGGGACGCGTCCGGAGGCCAGGCCGGCGGCCCGGGTCCTAGCCCGGAGACATGAGATGACTGTTCTGGGGCAGGAGTGCCGGGTCCACCTGAAAACTCTTGCCTGGATAACGGCTGAATACGATCCACGGAGGGGATGCCAATGCGCACCACGGAGTTCTTGACCATCGCCAGCGCCATAGTTCCTGACCGTGCCGCGGTCCACTTCGACGGCGAGGCGGTGACCTTCGCCGGTCTCCAAGAGCGGGTAAACCGGCTGGCCAACGCCCTGGCCGCCCGGGGGATCGGACCCGGAGACCGGGTGGCCATGATGCAGGTGAACTGCACCCAAGGCATCGAGGCATACTTCGCCACGGCCCAGCTGGACGCAATATACGTGCCCATCAATTTCCGCGCCAAGACCGAGGAGCTGGAGCGGATGCTGTCCATCGCCCAACCGAGCATGCTGTTTCTCGGGGAGCGCTACCTATCGTTGCTGCCCCGGACCGGAGATGCCGAGGGGGGGCTTCCCCCGGACCGGGTGGTGGTCCTGGACGGAGGAGCCACCGGGGGGATGCTGAGCTGGGACGAGTTGATGGCCGGCGCCTCCGACGACGAGGTCCACTTCCCGGAGGCGGAGGACGGCGACACGACGGTTATTATGTTTACCGCCGGGACCACGGGCGTGCCCAAGGGGGTGATGCTCACCCACGAGAGCTTCTCCTCATATCTGCTGGCGACGGTCACCCCCGCCGACCCGGAGGCCGAGGAAACCAACCTGCTCTCCGTGCCCCTCTACCACATCGCGGGGCTCCAAGCCTCCCTGGCGGCGGTGTACGGCGGCCGGAGCTTGATACTCATGCGCCAGTTCGAGCCCGTGGAGTGGTTGACGGCGGTCCAAGAATACCGGGCCGACCGGGCCATGCTGGTCCCCACCATGCTGAAGCACCTGATGGAGCACCCCCGCTTTCATGAATTCGACCTCTCATCCCTGGACGTTATCACCTACGGCGCGGCGTCGATGCCCTTGTCGGTGATCAGGCGGGCCATCCAGGAGTTCCCCGGCGCCAGGTTCATCAACGCCTTTGGGCAGACTGAGACCGCTTCCACCATCACCATGCTGCCGCCCGAAGACCATATCCTGGACGGGACCCCGGAAGTGATCGAGAAGAAGCTGCGGCGGCTGACGTCCATCGGCAAGCCCCTGGACGACGTGGAAGTGCAAATAGTCGACGAGGACGGCAATACCGTGCCGGCGGGAGACGTTGGGGAGATCGTCGCCCGCGGTTCTCGCATGATGGCCGGCTATTGGCACGAGGAGGCCGCCACCCGGGACGCCATTCGCTCCGGCTGGATTTACACCGGCGACCTGGGCTACCAAGACGAGGACAGCTACATCTTCCTGTCCGGCCGGGCCAAGGATTTCATCAAGCGGGGCGGAGAGATGGTGTCCCCTGAGGAGGTCGAGCAGGTGCTCATGGCCCACCCTCAGGTTGCCGACGCCGCGATCATCGGCGTCCCGGATGAAGAGTGGGGGGAGGAGATCCGCGCCGTGGTTGTGGTCCGCGCCGGGGGAGTGACCGAGGAGGAGTTGGAGCGGCACTGTCAGGATCGGCTGTCCAGCTACAAGCGTCCCCGGTCGGTGGTGTTCATTGACGAGCTTCCCCGGAACGTGATGGGCAAGGTGCTGAAGCGGGACCTGCGGGCCCAGTACGGCCAGCCCGATTAGGCCCCCGGGAAGTTCCCGTAGAGTTCTGGAGGGCGGCCGCCGCTCACCCTCGAACGCGGAAATCCAGTACTCAGCCGCCTTGATGCTTCCAGGATGTCATTACGAGGAGCGGAGCAACGAGGAATCTCAGCGCAAAGACGAGATTCCTCGCGGAGTTTATCCTGAGCCAAGGGGCTCGGGGAGATAATTATCGACAGTTGAGCTGACTGAAAACCACGGCGACTCGTAGCTGGGGCGATACCCGCCCCGTCATCCCGGCGGAGGCCGGGATCCAGTTGGCGCGATTCTGGATTCCGGCATTCGCCGGAAGGACGATTTCTTGGGGAGGGATGTCGCAGGATGGAATGGGGCCGCTCCCTCCATCCTCATGAGTCGTCCCTGCGGCCGGAATGACATTATTCACTCTTACTGGGACAGAGTACTCGCCGCTGAGGAGGTAAACCGGTGAATACCGTAGAGACTATCATCGAGATACTGAAACGGGAAGGGGTGGAATACCTCTGTGGCTTTCCCACCACGCCGGTGTTTGAGAGCGCCGCCGTGGCCGGGATCCGCCCCATCATCTGCCGCCAGGAGCGGGTCGGCGTGGGTATCGCCGATGGGTTCAGCCGGGTGACCAACGGCGAGCGCATGGGCGCGGTCGCTTTCCAATACGGGCCCGGCGCGGAGAATGCTTACTCCGGTGTCGCCACCGCCTACTCCGATTCAACCCCGATTTTGATATTGCCCACCGGCCACCCTAGGTCGTGGCAGGGCATCCAACCTCACTTCAGCTCCTTGGCGGCCTACGCCGGGGTGACCAGGTACATCGAGCAGGTAAATATGCCGGATCGGACCTCAGGAATCTTGCGGCGGGCCTTCGCCGCGCTGCGCCAGGGCCGTCCCGGCCCGGTGGCGGTGGAAATCCCCATAGACGTTGCCCTGGAAGAGGTGGCCGAGGAGGCCTTCTATTACCGGCCCAGCCGCCGGGTCGCCAGCCAGGGAGACCCTCGGGACGTGGAGGCGGCGGCCCAAGCCCTTTGCCAGGCCCGCCACCCGGTCATCCACGCCGGCCAAGGGTCGCTGTACGCCGGCGCCGGCGAAGAGTTGGTGGAGCTGGCTGAGCTGCTCAAGGCCCCGGTGATGACCACCTTGCTGGGAAAGAGCGCCTTTCCGGAGACCCATCCCCTGGCCCTGGGCAGCGGCTCCGGCGTGATGTCGGGCCCCGTGTACAAATTCGTGGGCCGGGCGGACGTCATTTTCGGCATTGGCTGCAGCTTCACCAAGCACGGAATGTGCATGAATATCCCGCCCGGCAAGACCCTGATTCAGGCCACCAACGACCCGGGTGACATCAACAAGGACTACAACATCGACCACCCCATCGTCGGTGACGCCAAGCTGGTGCTGCGCCAGATGATCGACGCCTGCCGGGATATCGTGGGCAACAGCCGTCAATCGGATGAGACCGTGGCGGCGGAGATCGAGTCGGAGCGGGGTTCGTGGCTCGGCCTGTGGACCGGCAAGCTCACCAGTTCCAGCACCCCGATCAATCCCTATAGGGTGATCTGGGACCTGATGCAGGCGATACGGCCCGAGGACGCCATCGTAACCCACGACTCGGGCAGCCCCAGGGACCAGATCGTGCCCTTCTACCGTTCCAATGGACCCCGATCCTACCTGGGCTGGGGGAAATCCCACGGGCTGGGCACCGGGCTGGGGCTGACCATCGGCGCCAAGCTGGCCAAGCCTGAAAAGGTGTGCATCAATTTCATGGGTGACGCCGCCTTTGGGATGACCGGCTTGGATTTCGAGACCGCCGTGCGGAGCGAGATTCCCATTATCACCGTGGTGCTAAACAACTCCACCATGGCTATTGAAATCCCTCACATGGCTGCTTCTCATGAGCGGTACAAATCCCGCGACCTGGGCGGGAACTACGCCGATCTGGGCCGGGCCATGGGTGGCTACGCCGAACGGGTGGAGGACCCGGCTGAGATCATTCCGGCATTTCAGCGGGCCCGAAAGGTGACGGAGCAAGATGGCCGGGCGGTGCTGCTGGAGTTCATCACCTCCGCTGAGACGGAGTTTTCCCACCGGAGGGCGTTCTAGAGCCGTCAGCTATCAGCCATCAGCTTTGGGCTCCGTACCCCCTGCCATAAAGGCACAAGATTCTAGTCTAGAGTCCCGCAAATGGTTGATAGCCGACCCGTCATCCCGGCGAAGGCCAGGAACCAGTTGAGACATCTCTGGATTCCGGCCTTCGCCGGAAAGACGATCGTGGGGAAGGGAGACCCGATGGCGCTGGGTTCGATCCACCGATAAGAAATTGTCGTATAGCAAGCCCCAATGGAGGTCGAGACTTGGCCTCTTCTCAAGCACAAGAGGCTGACTGCTGATAGCTGACTACTGACCGCTGATCTCCCCGGCAATACAAGAAGAGGTAGACTGTGGCATTCTTCCACAAGACCCGCACCGGAAGTGATCCCGATCCCCTGCTTCAACACTACTATGTCGAGGCGCTGAACCGGCGGGACTTCTTCGAGGCCATGCACTGGTACGACGTGGCCCACGTGGTGGCCCTCAAAGAGTCGGGGCTAGTCACCCAGGACGTTGCCCGGGCCCTGCTTGGGGGGTTCAAGGACATGGAGCGGGAGGGGGTATACGAGGCCCGTAGCCGCCTGCGGCTGGGAGGGGTGCACTCGGGCGAAAACTACCTCCAGGAGAAGCTGGGCGAACAGCTCAGCGGCTGGATTCACATCGGCCGCTCCAGTCCAACCAACCGCTCCGTGGCCAGCCGTATCGTCATCCGGAGTATTCTGTTGGACCAGATGGAGGACCTGTCGGCCCTTCAGGAGGCCCTGTTGGAGCGGGCGGAAGAGTATGCCGGCGCGGTGATGCCCGGTTACGCCTACCTTCACTCCTCGGAGCCCTGGACCTTCGGGTACTACCTCCTCTCTTTCGTGTACGCGTTGCAGCGGAGTGGTGAGGCATTCGAGATGGCCTACCGCCATACCAACGAGAACGCCTCCGCGGCCGAAGTGGGGTCCGGCTCCTACTTCCCGGTGGACCTGGATTTGGAGGCCCGGCTGCTTGGGTTTGACCGGGTGGCGGCCCACGCGAGGGACAGCATCCGCAATTTCGACTACCTGCTAATGACCTTCTGGGCCGAAACCCTGGCCGGAAATATCGTGGCGCGCCTGGCCCAGGACCTGAGGGTCCTATCCACCAAGGAGTTCGACCTGGTTACCCTGGGGCCGGAGTACTCCATATCCAGCAGCGTCGCCGTCCAGACCAAGATACCGTATTCCCCAGGGATAGTCGCCGCCACCAGCGGGGGGCTGCTGTTGGGACGTCTCACCGGGGCCCTGGCCATGTGCAAGACCACGTCGGACGAGCCCTTCGTGGGTACCGAGTTGCTCCGGGAGCTATGGAGCACCGCCGAGGAGTTCCGGGACACTTTTCGCATCATGACCGGGACCATCCGCTCTCTGACGGCCAACCGGGAGCGCATGAACCTGCTGTCTTCCCAGCAGGGGGACCAGGCGACCGCCTTTATCGCCCTGGTCATGCGGCATGCCGAAATCTCCTACCGGGCCGCGCACCAGGTGGTGGCGATAGCCCTCAACCGGCTGGAAGAGCGCGGGCTGAACATTCTGGGGCTACGGGCCGAGGACCTGGACTCGGCAATCATGGACCGGACGGGGGTCTCCGTTCAGTTGCCTCAAGATGAAGTGGAGCAGACCCTGGACATCGCCCACTGCGTCAGCCTGAAGGTCACACCGGGCTCCACCTCTCCGCAAGAAGTGCGGCGCATGTTGGAGGAGTGCCGTGGCTTGCTGGCGGAGGCGGCGCAAAGCATTCGGAGCAAAAGAGAAAGACAGGCGGCGGGACGCCGGGAGATGGAGGAGCGGGTCGCCGGTATTCTGAGCGAGGGGAGCTAGGCGTCGCCGTGGTATTTTGAAGAACCTCTCCGGAGAGAACCAAGCCATGCCCGGTTTTCTTAAGGGGGTCTGGGGGAGCTTCTTTTGAAAAAGAAGCTCCCCCAGCGCTATAATGCCGTCAGCCCGCGACGCAACGGAAAAGGTGACAAATGGCCGAAGGAGCACTACAAGGGGTGAAGGTGCTGGACCTCACCCACCACATCGCCGGACCCTATTGCACCAAGCTGTTGGCCGACCACGGCGCCGACGTGGTCAAGGTCGAGCGTCCCGGCGGGGACCCGGCAAGGCATATTCCACCCTTCTTCCATGACGAAGCGGGACCGGATAAGAGCCTGCCCTTCCTCTACCTGAACACTAGTAAACGGGGCGTGACGTTGAACCTGAAGTCCGGTCGCGGCCGGGAGATGCTGAAAAGCCTGGCTCGAGAATCCGACATCCTGGTCGAAAATTTCACCCCGCGAGTCATGCCCTCCCTGGGGCTGGACTTCGCCACCCTGCGCCAGGAAAACCCGTCCCTGATTATGGTGTCAATCTCCAGCTTCGGCCAGACCGGCCCCTACCGGGACTACCGGGCCACCGAAATCGTGGCCTACGCCCTGGGGGGGCTGATGTACGTCTTCGGCAACCACGACCGGGAGCCGCTGAAGCACGCCCTCAATCAGGCCCAGTTCAAGGCCGGCACCGACGCCGCGGCCGCCACCCTCATCGCTCTTTACCGCCAGCGGCTCACCGGGGAGGGCCAGCAAATCGACGTTTCGGTCCAGGAGTGCATGGCGTCAAGCCTGCGGGACGTGGTCTGTTCCTACACCTACGCCGGGGCCGTGCGTCGCCGTCAGCCGAACCACCACGGCGACCTGACCCGTACGCGCGAGGTGTCCGACGGCTACGTCCTTCCCAATCCCGGGTCGACCGCCACCTCCAATTGGAAGACCGTGGTGGAATTGATGGGCGCGCCGGAATTGGACGATGAGAAGTTCAACACCAGCTCGGCCCGGCTGGCCAACGCCGAAGAGTTTGGGGAGATTCTGGACCGGGTGTTCCTGCCCCTGAAGAAATTCGACGTGTTCTACGAGGCCAACCGGCGGCGGTTTACCTACGGGGTAATCCAGTCACCGGAGGAGATATTGGCCAGCGACCAGTTTCAGGACCGGGACTATTTTGTGGAGATCGACCACCCGGTGGCCGGCCCGATGACATACCCCGGAGCGCCCTTCGTGATGGCCGGTACCCCCTGGAAAGCGCAACGGCCCGCTCCAACCCTGGGGCAGCACAACAGCGAGCTTTTCGGTGGCCGCCTGGGATACTCCGATGCGGACCTCGCCCGGCTCCGGACCATGGAGGTGATCTGACCATGTCCGCACCTTTGAACGGAATCCGTGTGGTGGAAATGGGGCAACTCATCGCCATTCCCTGGGCGATGAAGATGCTGGCCGATATGGGAGCGGAGGTCATCCGCCTGGAATCGTGCCACCGCTCCGATACCTATCGAAGCGACGCCGTCTACCGGAACGACAACAGCGGCGAGTTTTGGAACCGGGGCGCCAATTTTTACGAGCAAAACCGGAACAAGCTGGGCGTCACCCTGGACCTCAACCAGGCGGAAGGCCTCTCCATCCTGAAAGAGCTGATCGCCGTGTCCGACATTTTCGCCGAGAACTTCACCCCCCGGGTCATAAAGAACTTCGGGCTGGAGTACGACGACCTGCGGCAGATCAAGCCCGACATCATCATGATATCCTCCACCGGCTACGGTTACACCGGTCCCTGGTCCGGTTTCGGGGCCACGGGGCCGGCCACCGAGGCCGCCTCCGGGCTGGCCCACATGACCGGCTACGTGGACGGCCCCCCGGTCCGGGCCGAGATACCCCACACCGATTTCACCGCGGCCGAGCATACCGTCTTCGCGGTGATGGCGGCCCTGGTCCACCGGTTGCGCACCGGCCAGGGCCAGTTCCTCGACATTTCACATACTCAAATCGCCAGCTCGACCCTGCCCGAGGCGTTGATGGACTTCGCCGTCAACGGCCGCACCGAGTCCCGGATGGGCAACGGACACCCGGCGATGGCTCCACACGGCTGCTACCCCTGCCGGGGCGACGACCGGTGGATTGTGATCGCAGTTGCCGACGACGAACGGTGGCTGGCCCTGTGCGAGGTGCTGGGACAGCCGGGATTGGGGCAGGACAGCCGGTTCAAAGAAGGGCTGTCCCGGTGGCGCAACCGGGGCGAGGTGGACCGGCTCGTCGGGGAAGCCACCAGGGACCGGGATGCCCATGAGCTGATGCAGGCGCTCCAGGCGGCAGGAGTACCGGCCGGGGCCGTTCTGGACAGTCATGACTTGCTGTTCGACCCGCATCTCATGGAGCGGAAATTTTTCGAAGTCGTGTCTCATCATCCCGCCACCGGGATCCCGCCCCTTCCCTACGGCAGCCGCCCCTGGAAACTCCTCGGCACCCCGGCGGTCAAGCCCGTGGCGGCGCCGACGATGGGTGAGGACAACGGGCGGGTACTCTCCGGGCTCCTGGGCCGGACCGAAGAGGAGATGTCAGCCCTGGAGGCCAAGGGGGTGATTGGCTACGCGCCGACCAAGCCTCGGCCGGTGAATCGTCCTCCGATGGACGAGCAGGTGCGCCAAGGCCGGTTGCTCCGCTACGACGCCGACTTCCATGAGCAAGTGGCGAGGGCGTATCCTGAATAAGGCGTCAGCAGTCAGCTATCAGCCATTTGCTGATCCTCGCACTGATCGCCAAACTCAATTCAAGGCATTTGCGACAAACGAAATCCCCCTTCTTCCCACTTTGTAAAGGGGGATACAGGGGGATTTCCTCGTCCCAGGTTTGCCAAGTCTAATTTCAAAAAGCGATGCCCGGTCAGTAGCTGACCGCTGACTCCTTACGGCCCTCGGGCGGCCTCGTAGGCCGCGATCCGGTCCTCGACCTGCAGGGTCAAGCCGATGTCGTCCAGGCCGTTGAGCAGGGCGTGGCGGCGGGCGGCGTCGATCTCAAAGGTCACTGAGATTTCCTCATCGTCAGACCAGACCCGTTGGGCTTCCAGGTCCACGTTGAGCCGGGAGCCGGGGTTGCTCGTTGCGTGGTCCATGATCTGCCGCACCGTCGCCTCGGGCAGCCGCATCGGCAGCAGGCCGTTCTGGAAGCAGTTGTTGTAGAAGATGTCGGCGAAGCTGGGGGCGATGACGCAGCGGATCCCATAGTCGTTGAGTGCCCATGGCGCATGCTCCCTGGAGGAGCCGCAGCCGAAGTTGTTCCCCGCGACCAGAATGGACGCGTCCCGGTAGGCGGGGACGTTCAGCACGAAGTCCGGGTTGGGGCTGCCGTCGGGGTTATAGCGCCACGGGGAGAAGAGCGCATCACCGAAGCCGGTGCGTGAGATGCTTTTCAGGTACACGGCGGGGATAATCTGGTCCGTGTCCACGTTCACCCGGTCCAGGGGCGCCGCGATGCCGTTCAATTTGATAAATGGTTCCATATGTCTGCCGCCTCCTACCACTCCCGGATGTCGACGAAGTGGCCCGCAATGCCCGCCGCGGCCGCCATGGCCGGGCTCACCAGGTGGGTGCGGCCTCCCTTGCCCTGACGGTTCTCAAAGTTCCGGTTGGAGGTCGCGGCGCACCGCTGTCCCGGCTCCAGGATGTCCGGGTTCATCCCCAGGCACATGGAGCACCCCGCAACGCGCCAGTCGAAGCCGGCATCCTTGAATATCCGGTCCAAACCCTCCGCTTCAGCCTGGGACTTGATCAACGCCGAACCGGGCACCACCATGGCGTAGACGGTGTCGTGAACCTTGCGGCCCTTGACCACCTGGGCGGCGGCGCGCAGGTCTTCCAGCCGGGAGTTGGTGCAGGCGCCGATGAATACCCGGTCGATCTTGATGTCCTGAATCGGGGTGTCCGGCTCCAGGTCCATGTACCGCAGGGCCCGCTCGGCTACCTCCCGTTCGTTGGGATCGGTGAAAGAGGCCGGGTCGGGCACTCGCCCGGTCACGGGTAGGACCATGCCAGGATTGATGCCCCAGGTGACGTTGGGCTCCAGGCTGGACGCGTCGATCTCCACCACCCGGTCGTAGACGGCCTCCGGGTCGGTGGGTAGGGCTCGCCAACTCTCCACGGCGGCCTCGAAGGCGTCACCCTGGGGTGCGAACCGGCGGCCCTTCAAGTACTCGAATGTAGTCTCGTCGGGGGCGACCATACCCGTTCTCGCGCCCCCCTCGATGGTCATGTTGCAGACCGTCATCCGGCCGTCCATGGACAGAGAGCGGATGGCTTCACCGGTGTACTCGATGGCGTGGCCGACGCCCCCGTTGACGCCGATCCGGCCGATTATCCCCAGGATCACGTCCTTGGCGGCAACCCCGATGGGCAGTTGCCCATTAACCCGGACCTCCATGGTCTTGGGTTGGAACTGGCGCAGGGTTTGGGTGGCCAGCACATGCTCCACCTCCGACGTGCCGATCCCCATGGCGAAGGCTCCGAGGGCCCCATGGGTAGCGGTGTGGCTGTCGCCGCAGACGACGGTCTTGCCCGGCTGGGTGTAGCCCAGGTCCGGCCCGATGACGTGGACGATACCCTGCAGCGGGTGGAACCGGTCGTACAGGGTGATGCCGAATTCCTTGCAGTTGCTGGTAAGGGCGTCCAACTGCTTCATGGAGGTCTCGTCGGTCACCGGCTGCGAGAGGTCCCAAGTGGGGGTGTTATGGTCGGCGGTGGCGATGGTCAAGTCGGTGCGACGGACCTGACGCCCGGCCATCCTCAGGCCGTCGAAGGCCTGGGCCGAGGTCACCTCGTGGACCAGGTGCAGGTCGATGTAGAGCAGCGTGGGTTGCCCCGGCTCTTCGTTCACCACGTGGGCATCCCAGATCTTCTCGAACATTGTCTTGGGCGGCATATTGGATCGTATCTCCTGACAATTAGCCACCGGACCACGGAGAGCGCAAAGCGTCTCCCAGGCCTCGGTGAGGCTGTTTTTGTGGCCCTCCAAGAGGTGGGTCACATTATAGCACTCACGATGACCCTTCCGGGGAGAGCCGGCCCGCGGGCAGACCGTAGAGCAGTGATAATGTTAAACTGACCATGCCCAAGCGCGCCGCCGAGACACCGAATTCGCCGAAAAGCTCAGCGCGCGATCCGCGCCGTCGCCGGACCCCCCGCCTATTCCTTGCAGGAGGAGCCTAGACCATGCCCGCGTCACAGGCAGCCATTTTACCGGGGGCCGTCCGCCCCACGAAATATTGGATCAAGCTTCAACCCGACCTGGACCGGTTCACCTTCCAGGGCGAGGAGAGGATTTCCATTGAAATTGTCGATCCCACATCGGAGATCGTGTTGAACGCGGTGGAGCTTCGGGTCGAGGCGGCCACCTTGAATCGAGACGGGACCGCCACCAGCGCCCGGCAGATCACCTTCGACAAGTCCCAGGAGACCGTCACCCTGGACTTCGGGGGGGCCATCGCCGTCGGCCCGGCCACGTTGGATATCAAGTTTGCCGGAGAGCTGAACGACAAGCTCCACGGCTTCTACCGGAGCGAATACACCGACTCCGGCGGAGAGCAACGATACCTGGCGGCCACCCAATTTGAGGCGACCGACGCCCGCCGGGCCTTCCCCTGCTGGGACGAACCGGCCCGAAAGGCCAAATTCGAGGTCACGCTGGTCATCCCCTCCGGCCTAGTGGCCATTTCCAACACGGCCGTGACGGATGAGTCCCCGGCGGGACCGGGCCTCAAGTCCCTCCACTTCGCCGAAACACCGGTTATGTCAACCTATCTGCTGGCCTTCGTGGTTGGGGACCTGACTCACATCGAGCAGCAGGCTACCGGCACCACCAGGGTCGGCGTGTGGACCACCAGGGGCAAGGAAGAGCAAGGACAGTTCGCCCTGGATACCTCGGTGCGGCTCCTGTCCTTCTTCAACGACTATTTCGGGATTCCCTTCCCTCTGGAGAAGCTGGACCACATCGCCATCCCCGACTTCGCCGCTGGAGCCATGGAGAACTGGGGAGCCATCACCTACCGGGAGATCGCTCTGCTGGTGGACCCCGTCAACTCTTCAGCCGGGACCCGGCAGCGGGTGGCCGAAGTAATAGCCCACGAAATGGCCCACATGTGGTTTGGCGACCTGGTCACCATGGAGTGGTGGGACGACCTGTGGCTCAACGAGAGCTTCGCTTCCTGGATGGGAAACAAGGCGGTGGACTGGCTGTATCCCGAGTGGGAGATGTGGACCCAGTTCGTGAACATGGACACCAACCGGGCCCTGAGCCTCGACGGCCTGAAGAACTCCCACCCCATCGAGCAGGAGGTCAAAAACCCGGCGGAGGTCAGCCAGCTTTTTGACGCCATCAGCTACTCCAAAGGGGCGTCGGTCATCCGGATGCTGGAGCAGTTTCTGGGTCCGGATACGTTCCAGCAGGGCCTCCAACGGTACCTCTCTGCTCATCAGTACGGGAACGCCCGGACCAGAGACCTGTGGTCGGCGTTGGAAGTGGCTTCGGGGCAGCCCGTGACCTCCATCATGGACTCCTGGACCAGGCAGATGGGGTACCCGGTGCTTCGGGTGGAAACCCAGGAGGCGCCGGACCACCTGGAGTTGGTGCTGTCTCAAGAGCGCTTCGTCTACGATCGCCTGGTGGAGGGGGCCGCCCCGGATTCCGAAATTTGGCGAGTGCCCGTCAGAGTCAGCTACACCGGCGCCGCTGAACCGGCTTCCCTCTTGATGGACAGCCGGCAGGCGCGGCTGCCCCTGCCGGGCTTGACCAAAGAAAAGGGAGAAGCGGGCCGTTGGTTCAAGGTCAACCCTGATCAGACCGGCTTCTTCCGGGTGAACTATCAAACCGAGGACTGGGAACGGCTGGTCCCCGCCATCAGGTCTCTGGAGCTTCCGGCGCCCGACCGGCTGGGGGTCCAGAATGACGCCTACTCCCTCTCCCGGGCGGGGCTGCTGCCCGTGACCCAGTTCCTATCCCTGGCCCAAGCCTACGGAAGCGAGGTGGACGCCTCGGTGTGGGGAGACCTCTCCAGCAACCTGCGGGACATCGATGGGCTCCTGGCCGACGACCCGAGCCATGACGCCTTCGTGGCCTTCGCCCGGGCCATCTTCCGTCCGGCGGTCGAGCGGGCGGGATGGGATGCCCGGCCCGGCGAAGGGCACCTGGACGCCCTGTTGCGCAGCACCGTGTTGAGCCAGGCGGGCAGCTACGAGGATACCGAAGTGCTGAGCCAGGCCAGGGACCGTTTCGCCCGGTTCTTGACCGACCCGGGCAACGTGCATCCCGATATCAGGGGCGCGGTCTTCAGCCTGGCCGGGCAGACCGGTGACCGTACCACCTATGACCAACTCTGGAAGCTGGAGAAGGAGGCCACCCTCCAGGAGGAGAAGATGCGGCTGCTGATGGCCGTCACCCGGTTCAGCGATCAGGAGCTGTTGCTGGAGACCCTGAAACGCGCGCTGACCTCTGACGTGCGCTCCCAGGACGCCATCTTCGTCGTGACCGGAGTCGGCGCCAACCGGCAGGGCCGGGACCTGGCCTGGGAGTTCGTCAAAGACAACTGGCCCGAGTTCGACCGGCGCTACGGCAGTGGCGGCTTCGGCCTGATGCGGTTGGTCTCCATCTGCGGTAACTTCGCCAGTTCCGGGAAGCTGGCCGACGTGGAAACCTTCTTCGCCGAGCATCCAACCCCGGCCGCCGAGCGCACCATCCGGCAGGCCCTGGAGCGAATACGGCTGAACATCAAGTGGCTGGAGCGAAACCGGGAGGCGGTGGGTGTGTGGCTGGGGCGGTAAGTGAGCGCGGGTTAGCGTCTGGGGAAGCCCAAGGGGAACTTCTTCCGCAATAGAAGTTCCCCCTGGACCCCTTCAAGAAAGCGGAATGCTTTGGGAAGCTAGTAAGGCCTGCAGGCGAGGCGGCGTAGCGGGGAGATCGTGTACGCGGACCCCCGTGGCTCCGAGTCCCGCCGTGGGGTCCACCAACTCCACCAGCTTTATTACCACCTCGGGGACCTCCCGTGCGGTGATGATGCGGTACTGTTTGAAGCCTATCGTCTCGCCCGGACGGAACTCCTCTTTGAGGGCGAACCCTTGCTCCATGGCGATCGCCCCTTCTATCGGCCCTTCGGCCCCAGAGGAAGGACGGCCTTTCCGACGTCGTGGGCGGCAACTATCCGGATCACCCGCACGAGCCCCCGCTCGATATCCACCTCCACCTCCGCCAGATGGGTGGCGGAGACGTACACCGGGAAGGGATTGGGCTCTCCGGTCTCCAGCTCGTGGATCAGCGGGGTGGCGTCGAAGATTCCGTCAAAGCTAAGGGGGAGGCTCGCCGAACGCCTGGCCTGGGCCACCTGGGTCGGGGAGACCGTAACCGGGGGGGCGCCGGGGCCTGTCGATAGGGCCACCCGTCCATCCTTCAGCTCGAGCGCCTCCGGGGGTCTCTCCAGCATCTAGGACGCCGTGGCGAGGATGGCCTCTTTGAGCTGGACCGCACCGTCCAACGCGGCATTGCCCACGCAATAGGTGACCCAGCCGCCAAAACCAAGGGTTAGATGTCCAAGCCGGCTGGGAGATGCAAACGCTTTCAGGGGCTACCCAGGCCATCCGGCCTAGGCCTGGGGTGGTTGCCTGGTCGCGGCTTTTCCGTCTGGGCGGCGCCCATTCTCGGCGCCTGCTGGTGTTACAATGGGATAGCATAAATACCGTTGGGAAATGAAGTTTATGGACCATCACAATCGAATCGACGCCCTGAAAACCTCACTCCGGAAACGGATTCTGGTTATGGACGGCGCCATGGGAACGTCGATCCAAGACCGCAGCCTGGGCCCGGACGATTTCGGCGGCACGGAATTCGAAAGCTGTAACGAGTACCTGGTGATCACCCGGCCCGATGTCATAGCGGAGATTCACCAGGAGTTTCTGGACGCCGGGGCCGACATCCTGGAGACCAATACCTTCGGAGCTACCGCCGTGGTCCTGGCCGAGTATGGCCTGGCCCACGAGGCCCGCCGCATCAACCGGGAGGCAGCCCAACTGGCCCGGCGTTTGGCCGATGCGGCCAGCACCGCCGATAAGCCCCGGTTCGTGGCCGGGTCCATGGGGCCGACCACCAAGTCCATCTCCGTGACCGGCGGCATCACCTTCGACGAGCTTGCCGAGGATTACCGTCAACAGGCGGCCGGGCTGACAGAGGGCGGCGTGGATGTCCTGATCCTGGAGACCAGCCAGGACACCCTCAACGTCAAGGCAGGGCTGGAGGGCATCGACCAGGCCTTCGCTGAGCTGGGCAGAACGATTCCCGTGGCGGTGCAGGGGACCATCGAGCCCATGGGTACCCTTCTGGCGGGCCAGGACGCGGAAGCCTTCTACACCTCCCTGGCCCACCGGGACCTGCTCTGGACTGGCTTCAACTGCGCCACCGGCCCGGAGTTCATGACCGACCACATCCGCACCCTGGCCGGGCTGTCCCGGTTCCCGGTGTCGTGCGTCCCCAACGCCGGCCTTCCCGATGAGGACGGAAACTACAACGAGACACCCGAGATGCTGGCACGCTCCTTGGGCCGGTTCGTGGACGCCGGCTGGGTCAACGTGCTGGGCGGTTGCTGCGGCACCGGCACCGAGCACATCCGCCTGCTGTCCCAACTGGCGGCCGGCAAGCGCATCAGAGAGCCGGCCGGGAACCGGGAGACCCGTCTGTCCGGTATCGAAGCCCTGGTGGTCGACCAAGACGCGCGTCCGCTACTGGTCGGTGAACGCACCAACGTGCTGGGCAGCCGGCGTTTCCGCCGGCTAATCGCCCAGGGCGCGACCGAAGAGGCCGCCGAGGTCGGACGCCGCCAGGTCCGCAACGGGGCCCACGTGCTTGACGTGTGCCTCCAGGACCCGGACCGAGATGAGGCCGCCGACATGATCGCGTTTCTTGACCTGCTGACCAAGAAGATTAAAGTGCCGGTCATGATCGACTCCACCGATGAAAGGGTCATCGAAGAGGCCCTCAAGCGGTTGCAGGGCAAGTCGGTCATCAACTCCATCAACCTCGAAGACGGCGAAGCCCGGTTCCAAGCCGTGGTGCCCCTGGCCCGCCGGTATGGCGCGGCGTTGGTGGTGGGGTGTATCGACGAGGACAGAGAGCAGGCCCAGGCCATTACCCGCCAGCGCAAGCTGGACATCGCGGTGCGGTCCTTTGGGCTCTTGACCGAGCGGTACGGCGTGCTCGCGGAGGACATCATCTTCGACCCCCTGGTCTTCCCGGCGGGCACCGGAGACCGGAGCTACATCGGGTCCGCCCTGGAGACCGTCGAGGGTGTCCGCCTCATAAAAGAAGCTTTGCCCGAGTGTAAAACGATCCTCGGTGTCTCCAACGTCTCGTTTGGGCTGCCTCCGGCCGGCCGGGAAGTGCTCAACTCGGTGTTCCTGTATCACTGCGTTCAGGCCGGGTTGGACATGGCCATAGTCAACCCGGAGCTGCTAAAGCGGTACCCGGTCATCCCCGAGGAAGAGCGGGAACTCTCAGAAGACCTTATCTGGAACCAGGGCGAAGACCCGTTGGCGGCATTCGTCGCTCACTTCAGGGACAAAGCCCCCAAGGCTACCAACGAGGAGCGGCGCGACCTCCCCCTAGACCAGCGCCTGGCCCTGGCCATCGTCGAAGGCACCAAGGAAGGCCTGGCCCAAGACCTGGAAGAAGCCCTGGGGGACCGGGGGCCGCTGGAAATTATCAACGGCCCATTGATGGCGGGAATGACGGAGGTGGGACGGCAGTTCAACGACAACCAGTTGATCGTCGCCGAGGTGCTCCAGTCCGCCGAGTCGATGAAGTTTGCCGTGTCCCATCTGGAGCCCCACATGGAGCGGGCCGAGAGCGCCGCCAGGGGAAAGGTGGTCCTGGCAACGGTGAAGGGCGATGTCCACGACATCGGCAAGAACCTGGTGGACATCATCCTCTCCAACAACGGGTACCGGGTAATCAACCTGGGCATCAAGGTATTGCCCCAGGAGTTGATCGACGCGTATCAGGAGCACCGGCCCGATATGATCGGCCTCTCGGGCCTGCTGGTCAAGTCAGCCCAGATGATGGTGGAAACGGTGCGCGACTTCCGGCAGGCGGGGGTTGTCTGCCCCCTCCTGGTGGGCGGCGCCGCTCTCTCCAACCGGTTCACCCGACTGCGCATCGCGCCGGAACACGGGGACCTGGTGGCCTACGCGCCCGACGCCATGTCGGGGCTGAGCCTGGCCAATACCATTCAGGAGGCCGACGAGCGCCAGAAGCTGGCCGCGGCCCTCGATGCCGAGACATCGGCGTTGTTGAAAGAAGGTCGTCTCGCCCGTTCTCGCGACGAGAGCGGTGCGCTTCCCGCGGCGCCGCCGGCCCGAGTGCGGCACGACTTCCCGGTTCCAAATCCGCCGGACCTGCGGCTTCACGTGCTGCGCGACTTCGACCTGGAGCAAATCTTTCCGTACATCAACCCCCAGATGCTCTACGGCCGCCACCTGGGTTTCAAAGGCCGTTTTGCCGACGCCCTGGCCGCCGGGGACCCCGCGGCCCAGGAGCTGCGCGATGCGGTGCGCGGCGTCGAAGAGATCGTTCTGGCCAGCAGCGACATCGGCGCCACCGGGGTGTTCAAGTTCTTCCCCTGTCAGGCCGACGAGCAACGCCTGCTGCTCTACGGGCCCGATGGCCGGACGATCCTGGGGAGCTTCTACTTTGGCCGCCAGTCCCAGCGGGAAGGGCTTTGTCTGACCGACTACGTGCTGCCGAAAGCCCTCACCCCCGGCCCCTCTCCCGGGGGGAGAGGGGAGACTTTGGAGATGGACTACGTGGCTATGTTCGTCACCTCGATAGGGCCGGGGGTTTTGGAGCTGTCGGAGCGCCTGAAGGGAGAGGGCCGGTTCCTGGACTCTCACATCCTCCAGGCCCTGGCGTTGGAGTGCGCGGAAGGGTTCGCCGAGCTGCTCCACCAGCAGATTCGCCAGATGTGGGGCTTCGGCGACCCCGCGGGCACCCCCCACCGGGACCTGTTCCGCACCCAGTACCGAGGCCGGCGCTACTCCTTCGGCTACCCCGCCTGCCCCCGTCTGGAGAACCAGGAGACCCTCTTCCGCCTGCTGGATGTCACCGCCAATACCGGCGTGGAGTTGACCGAAGGGTTTATGATGGACCCGGAGGCGTCGGTCTCGGCTCTGGTGTTCCACCATCACGACGCCAAGTACTTCAACCTGACTCCAGATGACATCGACCGGCTGGAGCGGGAGATCGCCTCTCGGTAATCCAGGATTCCCACGACGGTAAGCCGGGATGCGCGGTGGGCCCGCTCGCAAGTGGCCTATGTGCCGGACTTGGGAGGCGTTAGGCCGGTTCCAGACCGGAGCGGAATTGCCGCACCGGAGCCCGTTCGCAAATCTGAGTCGATCGGCAGCACGAGACACTGCTAATCTGCCCGTGCCGATGACATGCTCGGCTGAGATTGAGGATAGGTCTTCTCTTCTCGCGAGAGCGAAACATACTTCTCCTCAGCCGCCACCGGCGAGGAGAAACCGGAGGTCCCATGGAGCCCATCGTCCAGATCGCGGCCCGTCTCGGCGTCAAAGAAGATCACCTGATTCCCTACGGCCGTTACAAGGCGAAGATCCAGCTTGAGGCCCTGCAGGCCGGGCCAGTCCGCCAAGAGGGAGAAGCCAAGGCCAGGCTGGTGGTGATGACCGGAATGACCCCCACGCCAGCGGGCGAAGGCAAAACCACCACGGCTATCGGCCTGGTACAGGGCCTCAGCAAGCTGGGCCGCCGCGCCGCCGTCACCCTCCGGGAGCCGACTCTGGGACCGATTTTTGGGATCAAGGGAGGCGGCACCGGAGGAGGCAAGGCACGGGTCGTTCCCGAAGATGAGATCAACATCCACTTCACCGGGGATGCCCACGCGGTAGCCTCGGCCCACAACCTGCTGGCCGCTCTAATCGATAACGCCGTGTACCGTAACTCGGTCCCCGGTTTTGAAGCCACGGGAATCCAGTGGGCTCGGGTCACCGACGCGTCGGACCGGGCAATCCGGCAGATCATCACCGGTCTGGGAGGAAGCGCCAACAGCCCCCTGCGGGATACCCGGTTCGACATAGTCTCCGCCTCGGAGATCATGGCCATTCTGGCCCTGTCGGAGGGTCTGGAAGACCTGAGGGCGCGCGTCTCGCGCATAGTCGTGGGCACCACTCGCGACGGCGAGCCGGTCAGCGTGGAAACGCTGGGTGTGACCGGCGCCCTGATGACGCTGCTGCGCCACACCATAATGCCCAACCTGGTCCAGACCATGGAAGGGCAGCCGGCCCTGATCCATGCCGGGCCCTTTGGCAACATAGCCCACGGCTGCAACTCCGTCCTGGCGGACCGGATGGCCCTGGCGTACACTGACTTCGTCATTACCGAAGCCGGGTTCGGCTCGGACCTGGGGTTCGAAAAATTCATGGACATCAAAGCCCGGCAGAGCGGCCTGATGCCCAGCGCGGCAGTCCTGGTGGCCTCGGTGCGGGCCTTGAAGTGGCACGGGGGCACCGCCCGGCGAGCCCTGGAGAAACCGGACCCCGCTGCCGTGCGAGCCGGCGCTTCCAACCTGGAGCATCACATCGCTCTGATCCAAAGCTTTGGCCTGCCCGTGGTGGTAGCCATCAACCAGTTCCACAGCGATACCCCAGAGGAGATGCGGGAAGTGGCCCAAATCGCCTCGGCGGCCGGGGCTCAAGCGGCGGTGGAGTGTTGCGGGTTCGCCCAGGGCGGCGAAGGCGGGGCTGCCCTGGCTGAGGCCGTGGCTCGGATTGCCCAGGAACCGCCGGAGATCACCTACCCGTATCCTCTGGATGCCACCATCGAGGAAAAAGTGCTGTCTCTGGCCCAGAAGATCTACGGGGCCGACGGCGTGACCTGGTCTCCGGAGGCACGGCGCCAGCGACGCTACTTCGAGGCCCAGGGATGGGGCGGCCTGCCCATCTGCATGGCCAAGTCGCACCTCTCCACAACCCACGACCAGTCCAAGCGGGGCGCTCCCAGAGGCTACACCTTCCCCATTGTGGACATTCGAGCCTCGTTGGGAGCGGGCTTCTTGTATCCTCTGGCCGGAAACGTGGCGACGCTCCCCGGCCTGCCCTCTCACCCCCTGGCCCTGGACATGGACGTAACGCCGACAGGGGAGATCATCGGGCTGTGACGGCTGACGGCTGACAGCTAATAACGGAGGTAAGCGCCATGATCTACGATTTCCGGATGTACACGTTGAAGCCCGGATGCACGCCCGACTACATGACGGCTGTGAAGGAGCTAGCGTTTCCCATCCGCCAGCGGTATGGCATCAAGCTGGCCGGCTGGTATTACAGCGACATCGGTGAGCTGAACCAGGTGGTGCACATCTGGGGCTATCGGGACCACGCCCACCTGAGGGAAGGGAGGGCTCAGTTCACTTCGGACCCCGATTGGACGGGGAAGTATGTACCCCGGATTACGCCGCTCATCGAGACCCAGAGGACCCACCTGATGGTGTCGCCCGACTTCGCCCCCGAGCCGGGGTCAGGAAGCGCCAAGCCGGGAAACTCCATGGTCTACGACTTCCGTATCTACATGGTCAAGCATGGAACCATCCCGGACTACATCGAGGCGGTGAGGGATTTGGGCCTGCCGATCCGGCTTAGATACGGCGTCAAGCTAGCCGGCTGGTACACTCCTGACCTCGGCGAGTTGAACAAGATCGTGCACATCTGGGCCTATCGAGACCACGCCCACATGAAAGAAGCGAGGGCCCAAGTCTACGCCGACCCCGATTGGGCCGGGAAGTACGTGCCCCGGGTGCAAAAGCACCTGATATCCCAGCAGAACTACCTGATGCTATCGCCCGACTTCGCCCCCGCGCCGGCATAGGGGGCCAGAGGGCGCTACCGGGGTTCGTTACCGGCTTCAGGCCACCAGCAGTGGCCTGAAAACCGACGGCTGACAGCTGAAAGCTGACCGCTGGCTGCTCACCCCTCAGTTATGACAACCACGGGCCTGGATGTCCCAGACCACCTCCACTTTGCCGCCGCGCACCCCGACGAACCGGTCCCAGCGGCTCACCATGGCGTCCTGCTGCCCCGGTATCAGGGCCAGTTGGTCTCCGATATTCAGCTCTATGCCGTCGGCCAGGCGGAAGATGGCATGGTCGGCGTCCATGGACTCGACGGTGACTCCGGGCCGGCGGTCCACCAGGGGCATCCCTTTCACGGCGCCGACGGCCCTGGCGCCGGCGTCGCCGACGGCGATACCCGGCCGGGGCGTGCTGATGATGGTGGTCAGCACCTTTCCCGAGTAATGGAAATCGGACATGTAGGAGTACTTGGTCTCCATGACCAGGTAGCTGCCCCCCTGGACCTCGGTCACGCCGGGAATCTCCCCGGCCACGTCGTAGCTCCAGGTCTCGCCGGTGGACACGATCTCCACTGGGATACCGGCGGCCACGATGGCGTCCTTCAAGTCGATAACAACCTGGATCATCCGGCGGCCCTCGGTGACCCGGTCTTCCCGGTCTTCCATCGGCGGGATCATCTGGTGGCTCATGATGCCCCGGAAGGTCAATCCGGGCAGCGAGTGGATGCCCTGGGCCAGGGCCACACCTTGTTCGATATCCTGGACGCCGCACCGGTTCATCTGGGTTTCAAGCTCGATCAGGACGCCCAGGTTGACCCCGGCGCCGGCGGCCGCCCCGGATAGGTCTCGGGCGTTTTGCAGGCTGTCGCAGGCGACGATCATCTCGGCCTGCCGGGCCAGGGCGCATAGACGCTGAATCTTCCGGGGGGCGATGATCTCGCTGGTGACCAATACGCTGGGTATCCCTCCGTGGACCATCACCTCGGCCTCGGCGACCTTGGCCGCGCACACGCCGCCCACGGTGCCGCCGCGGCGAATCTGCCGGTGGGCCAGGGCCGGGGTCTTGTGGTTCTTGCTATGGGGGCGAAGGTTGCTGGACTGCCCGGCGTAATAGTTGGACATGACGTCCATGTTGTGGTCGATGGAGTCCATGTCCAGTATCAAGCAGGGGGTGTCAAGCTCCTCGACTGGGGTGCCCGGCTGGGGCCGGTAGTGCTGGTCCATGGTCTTCCCCTCCTGATGTTTCTAGGTGTATCCGGTGATAAGCCCCGGAGCCACAGAGGCACAGAGGCCTTCTTTTTCTTTCTCTACCTCTGAGCCATGGAGCCACTGAGACCCACAGGAGCCCCTAAACTTACTTTCTGTCTCTGTGTCTCTGTGCCTCTGTGGCTTACTTAACCGCTAATCAAAGCGCCCGCGGGCCGTCATGGGCCAGAAGCCCTCCAGCTTGCCGCCCCGAACCGCGCGGATGTAGTCATATTGGTTGAGGCAGAGGCGCAGGTCCTGGGGCACCAGCCAGACCGTGGCGCCCGGCAGAAACCGATGGATGGCCAGCCCTTCCAGCTCCAAAATGCCGTGCTCGGCGCTGAACCGTAGGGCCGATGCCCCCGGCTCTCCATCCAAGACGGCTATTCCATGGTCGGGACCGGTGGCCTTGTGCCCCGCGTCCACGATCGCCAGATGCCCCACCGGATGGCTGATTACCTGGGCCAAAATCCGGGCCGCCGGGGTGAACTCAGCCCGCACCCGGCAATAGCTGAAGTCCATCAGAGGGTACGAGCCCGCCTGTATCTCGGTCACACCGGACATTGCGCCGGCAATGTCGTAGTTGTGGGTCCCGCCCACGCTCACCACTTGCACCGGCAGCCCGTCACCCTCGATCAGTTGCCGGGTATCCAGCACCGGTTGGAGCCGGCGGCTGGTCTCAGCCTCCAGGGATGCCCGGTCCGGCGGCGTCAGGTCCCCATTCTCTTCCGGTGAGGGTAGGGGCGCCGGTGGAATCGCCATCAATCCCGCGAAGGCGAGTCCCGGCGAGCGCTCCACGGCCCGGGCCAACTCCAGGGCCGCCGCTCCCGGTGGTACCCCGCAGCGTCCCAATCCCGCCTCAACCTCCACCAGCACATTCAGGGTTACTCCCGCCGTCACCGCCTCCGCGGAGAGAGCGTCGACGTTCCGGGGGTTGTCCACGGCCACCGTGATACGGTTGAGCCCGGCGAGGACGCACAGCCGGCGAATCTTCGGCAGGGTGACTATCTCATTGGCCACCAGGATATCGGTGAACCCGGCGTTGCTGAAAACCTCCGCCTCTCCGGCAGTGGTGACCGCAATGCCCCCAACCGTCCCCCCGGCCGCCAGTTGCCGGTGGGCGATTTGAGGACATTGGTGGCCGGCCACATGAGGGCGGACCTTGGCGTCAGCCTGGCGGAAGTAGGAGTGTAATGTCTCGATGTTTTGCTCCATAACCTCCAGGTCCACTACGAGAGCCGGTGTGTCCAGCTCTTCCACGGGGGTGCCCACCGGTTGAAAAATGGGGCGTTCCATTCTGTTTGTCCTTCCCGCGGCCCGGTCTAGACCGGCCGCTAGCCTCGAATGACCAGCCATTACCCCAGGACGCCGCCCGGAATTCGACCGCGCTGCTCTGAAACGAATGTAGGGGTGGCTGACCACCTGCGGGCCAGCCGGCGGGTGAAATAGAAGAATATCATAAATACCTTGATGTCACAGTGAAGCCGGAAAGAGGCGCAAGTCCTCCCTGGCGACGTCGGCATTAAGAGATAGAGTGAATCCAGGAGCGATACCCGCACCCTCGTTCCCTCGCCATTCGGGAGAGGGATGTCCCGGCGCAGCCGGGGCCGGGTGAGGGCCGCCAAACCCTGTCCGGGCGTCCGGGCCGCTTGCATCTGTAACGAGCCGGTGCCACAATAACCAGCGGACCAAATTCTACCCGAGCCGAGAAAGGCCAAGAGGCGATGGCGAGCACCAATGCATCAGGCGCCGGTGAGGCGCCGGCCGGACTTCTGGAAGGCGTCCGAGTCCTCGACTTGACCCATTATCTGTCCGGCCCTTACTGCACCAAGCTGTTGGCTACGATGGGCGCCGACGTTGTGAAGATTGAACGGCCCGGCGCCGGCGACCCGGCGCGGCGGATCGGCCCTTTTGCCGTACCCCTTGCCTCCTCAGTTGACGGAGCGGCGCGGCCGGAAGATGGGATGAGAGGCGAGTCTGGGGCCTGGTTCCTCTACCTGAACACGTCGAAGAGAAGCGTGACCCTGGACCTCAGGTCCGGTCCCGGCAAGGAGATACTGCTCCAGCTGGCGCGGAACTCAGACATCGTGGTGGAGAACTTTGCGCCGGGCACCCTCGAAGATTTGGGTCTGGGCTACTCCGATTTACGGCAGGTGAACCCGGCTCTGGTGATGACCTCGATCTCCAACTACGGGCAGACCGGGCCCTACCGGGACCGCAAGGCAGCGGAGATCAACCTCTACGCCGCCGGGGGGCTGATGAACATCACCGGCGAGCCGGAGCAGGAGCCGCTGAAAGAAGGGCCGCCCCTGGCGCAACTGTGTGCCGGGCAGAACGCCTTCGTGGCCACCATGGCTGGGTTGATGTACGCCGAGGAGACGGGGGAAGGCCAGCACATCGACATCTCCATCGCCGAGAGCGCCACCAACATCCTGGAAAACGCTTTGATGCAGTACAGCTATTCCGGGCGGGAATTCAACCGGGCGGGCAACCGGGGTTACGGCCGGGCCGCCTGGGGCATTTACCCCTGCCGCGACGGCTACGTGGGAATTATCGCCGGCCCAGAGCATCGCTGGCCGCAGGTGGCCAACATCATGGAACGGGAGGAGCTTGCCGACCCTCGCTTTCACTCCCGCCAGGGGCGCCTGGTCAACGCCGACGAGGTGGAGGCGCTGATGCTTCCCTGGCTGCTGGACCACGACAAGCTGGAGATTTTCAAGGCCGGTCAGGAACGCGGCCTGGGTTTCGCCTTCGTCGCCTCCATGTCGGACATCCTGGAGATGGAGCAGTTGATCGCCCGTGACTACTTCGTGGAGCTGGACCACCCGGTGGCCGGCCCGCTCAAATATCCCGGTCCTCCCGCCGCGCCCAACCTGGAACTCGACGGCGCCGGCAACGCCGGCAAAGCCTGGGTCTACCGCCGGGCGCCGCTGCTGGGAGAGCACACTCGGGACGTGCTGGGAGAGCTGGGGTACGCCGGCCGGGATATCGATAAGCTTCGGGACCAGAAACTGATCTAGGTACTCCAGCCCTGAAACAACGCTATCCTTCCCGACCCACCCTCCTTGCCAAGGACTTGCAGGGCCCAGCTATTCACGGCCCTCCGGGTTCTTTCCGGGAGGGGTGGTGTTCACGGCTTTTAACGGAGTCCCAATAATGAGTGACCGTCAAGCTCTGGCAAACTACCGCATCCTGGACCTGTCCCGGATTTGGGCGGGGCCTTACTGTACCAAGCTGATGGCGGATATGGGTGCGGAAGTGATCAAACTGGAGTCGCTCAGCGTCTACGACTCCCATCGGGGGCCGGTCAGCCCGGCCCGAGGCATCGCCTCCTACCCCGACGGCGAGCCGGGGGAACAACCCTGGAACCGTAACGGCTGGTTCAACACCCTGCATCTCAGCAAACTTGGAATCACCCTGGAGCTGACCTCCGACGAGGGACGACGGATATTCGAACAACTGGTCTCGCTCAGCGATGCCTTGATCGAGAACTTCCGTCAGGGTAGCCTGGCCCGGTTGGGGTACGACTACGAAGCGCTGCGCAGGCTTCGCCCAGATCTGATCTACGTCTCCATGCCGGCATTCGGCAATACCGGCCCCTGGAAGGGCTACGTTTGCTACGGCATCGGCCAGGAGCAGCTTTCCGGGATGGCCCACATGACCGGGTATGCCGGTGAGGGGCCGATGAAATCCGGCATAAACCATGGCGACCCCATAACCGGCTCCCACGCCGCCGGGGTGCTGCTGGCCGCACTACGCTACCGGCGACGCACCGGCAAAGGGATGATGATCGACGTGTCTCAGCACGAATCGGCGGTGGCCCTCACCGGCGCCGACGTGCTGGCGTACCAGATCAGCGGCGAAGAGCCGGAGCGGAAAGGCAACCGGTCCCCCGATCTCGCGCCGCACAACGTCTACCCTTGCGCCGGGGAAGACCGCTGGGTTACCATCGCCGTCACCAGCAGCGAGCAGTGGCGGGGGCTGGCCCGCCTGGTCGGCGGCGAAGATCTGGCCGGCGACCCTCGCTTCGCCACGGCTGCCGGCCGGCTGCAGCACCTGGACGAGCTGGACGAAATTATAACCCGCTGGACGGCCGGGCAGGATGCATTCCGGGCAGCCGAGGAACTTCAGGGTATCGGCGTGCCTTCCGCCGCGGTGCTGCGGGGTCCGGACCTGCTGGAAGACCCCCACTATACCGAACGGGGCACCTTTGTCACCGTGGACCATCCCCAGGTTGGCCCACGCCGTTACCCGGGCATGCCCTGGAAGATGTCGGCCACCCCCGTCCGGGTCCGCTGGGCCTCGCCGACCCTGGGCCAGCACAATAATCAGATCTACGGGGAGCTGTTGGGCATGCCGCGTGAGGAAATCGCCGCCCTGGAAGCGCAGGAGGTGATCGGCACCAAGCCCATCGGGTCGCGGCTCATGGGGTAGGTGGGGGTACCCGGGGTACCGGGGGTACCGGGGGTACCGGGGGTACGGAACCACAGAGACACAGAGGCACGGAGATTTCTTTTCTTTGGGTGTTTCTGGGGACCATCGGTGAGAGTTTCAGAATCTAGGAAGAACCACAAAACATCAGGGAGGTGCAAGATTGGCAGAACCGGAAGCATTGTACGAAATTAAGGACGGCATCGCCTACATCACGATGAACCGCCCGGAGAAGCTCAACGCCATCAATCCGGAGATGCGGCAGCTGCTCTGGGACGCCTTTCAGGACGTGAAGAACAACCCTGAGGTGCGGTGCGCCATCGTGACCGGCCGGGGCCGGGCCTTCTCCACGGGCCACGACCTGGTGGCCATGGCCGCCGCCCGCGCCAACGAGGGACCCAGCACCGGCGACCTGTACGTGGTCCAGTGCAACATCTGGAAGCCGATCATCGCCGCCATCAACGGCATCTGTTTGGCCCAGGGCTGTGGCATTGCGCTGGGCAGCGACATCCGGATCGCGTCTACCGAGGCCCAGTTCGGCTGGCCTCAGGTCAAACGAGGGATATCTTCGGTCAGCGGCCCGGCCCTGCTGGCCCAGGTGGTCCCCCGCAACATCGCCTTCGAGTTTCTGTTCACCGGTGAGTTCGTTAACGCCCAGCGGGCCCTGGACCTGATGCTGGTCAACCACGTGGTGCCGCCGGATGAGGTGATGCCCAGGGCCGAGGAGATGGCCCGCAAGATAACCGCCAACGCTCCCCTTTCCATCGCGGCCATCAAGGATGCGTCGGTCAACGGCGCGGCAATGGACCTGGAGCGGCGGGTCGCCTACGCCCAATCCAAGCGGGACTTCGTTCTGCACACCGAGGACGCCCAGGAGGGCGTCAAGGCGTTCGCGGAGAAGCGTGCCCCGGTTTGGAAGGGGCGGTGAGCCACCAACCTAGGCATCGCTAGCCAAATCAGAGGAATCACAAATCCCCCTCGATTCCCCTCTGAGCAGGGGAACTGGGGGGGATTCGACCTAAACCCGTACCTGGGCTTCGCCCCAAAGCGGTCACTCCGAGAAGCGAAGCGACGCTGTCACTCCGAGTTGTCATGCCCCGGCGAGGCGCCACCGGCAGATGAAAACACTCGATGCCCCCTCTCCCATCGGGAGAGGGGCCGGGGGTGAGGGCCATTTTCAGAGGGGGTCCCCGCGTGGCGGCCTGGACCTTTTACCCGAAACGCCTCGCTTCACTCGGGGTGACATATCCCCGGGTGTTTCTGAGGCCAATCCCCGTGCCTGGCACCGGCACTGACAGGTGGGCATTGATGAATACAAGCCGCCAGGCTAGCATGGCTCGATGCTTGCGCTTCTAAAATCTAATTTCGGCTTCGATCACTTCCTCCCCCAACAGGAAGAGATCATCACCCGGGTGCTTGCCCGAGGGGACACCCTGGTCTTGATGCCCACGGGCGGAGGCAAGTCGCTCTGCTACCAGATGCCGGCCCTCCGCTTCGAAGGACTTACCGTCGTGGTCTCGCCGCTGATCGCCCTGATGAAGGACCAGGTTGACGGCCTCAAGTCCAACGGCATTCCGGCCGCGTTCATCAACAGCACGTTGCCTGCTTCGGAGATCAATCGAGTACGGGCGCGGGCCCTGGAGGGTTCCCTCAAGATTCTCTACCTCGCTCCGGAACGCCTGGCCATACCGGGGTTCCGCGAATTCTTGGGAAGCCTGGACATCAGCCTCTTCGCCATCGACGAGGCCCACTGCATTTCAGAATGGGGCCACGACTTTCGGCCGGACTATCGCAACCTGAAAACCCTCAGGCACGATTTCCCCAACGTCCCGGTGATCGCCTTGACCGCCACGGCCACCATGGAAGTGCGCCAGGACATCGTTACCCAGCTTGGTCTCCGGCTGCCGGAGACATTCATATCCAGCTTCAACCGCGCCAACCTCAGCTACGTGGTCCAACCCAAAAGGGACTCCTTCGATGAACTTCTGAAGCTGCTGAAAAAGCACGGCCCCTGCTCCGTCATCATCTACCGCATCTCCCGCAAAGACACCGAAGCCCTGGCGGAGGACCTGTCGGATCGAGGATTCAAGGCGCTGCCATACCATGCCGGCCTCGAGCGGTCGACGCGTAACGATACCCAGGAAAAGTTTATCCATGATGAGGTCCCCATCGTAGTCGCGACCATCGCCTTCGGAATGGGGATCGACAAGCCGGACGTTCGCCTGGTGGTCCACTTCGACCTGCCGAAGTCCCTCGAAGGCTACTACCAGGAGACGGGACGGGCCGGGCGCGACGGACTGCCCAGCGAGTGCGTCCTCTTTTACTCCTACGGCGACAAGATAAGGCAAGACTACTTCATCGAACGGATCGAGGGCCGCACGGAGCGAGATAGCGCTCGGCTGAAGCTGGCTCAAATGGTCGAGTTCGCTGAACTCCAGACCTGCCGCCGAAAACACCTGCTGGAGTATTTCGGGGAGAAGTGGGAAGAGGAAAGCTGCGGCGGGTGCGACGTCTGCTTGGAACAGCGGGAGGAGTATGACGCCACCGAAATCTCTCAGAAGATCCTTTCGGCGGTCATCCGGACCGGTGAGCGGTTCGGCGCGAGCCACATCGCCGGCGTGCTTCGAGGCGCCGCGACCAAGCAAATCCGCAAATGGGAGCACGACCGGCTGACGGTGTATGGGATCGCCCGTGATCTTTCCGTTGATGAGCTGACGCAGTCGATGAACGCCCTCCTGGGAAAGGGGCTGCTGGAAAAAGATGCCGGTCAGTTTCCCACCCTCTTCGTCACCCATGCGGGCAACGCTTTCCTCCGAAACCGGGAGCAGTTGACCCTCACGCGGCCCATACGCTCCCCGGATCGTTCAATGGGCGATACCTCAACCCCAGTTGCCGATAACCTGACCGGTGACCCGGACCTGTTTCAGAAGCTACGGGTCTTGCGCAAGCGGATCGCGGATGAGCGCGGCGTACCGCCGTACCTGATATTCGGTGACGCATCGCTCCGGCAGATGGCATCCTACCTTCCCCAGACCGAAGAGAGCTTTCTCCGGATATCCGGGGTCGGAAGGGTTAAACTTGACGAATTCAGCGAGCCCTTCCTGGCGCTAATCAGCGACCACGCCACCACCAACGGGCTTGTGGGAAAAGAGGCGCCCAGGGGCCGGCGCGAGAGAAATGGCAACGCCCGGCGAGGCGGGGCAACCCGGGAAGAAACGAAGCGATTGGCCCGTCAAAAGCTGCCGCTCGGCGATATTGCGCAGGCCCGCGGCCTGGCGGAGAGCACCATCGTTTACCACCTGGAGCAGTTGGTCATGGCCGGCGAAGAGCTTGACCTGGGCTATTTGATGCCGCCAGCGGAGCGCCTGGCGAAGATCGAGAAGACGTTCCACGAAACAGAGGGCCTCCTCTTGGCCCCAGTACGGGAACTGCTGGGCCGGGATTACTCGTACCTGGAGCTAAACCTGGCCCGGATCGGTTTGAGACTAAAGGGTACCGCTGCCGGGGAAAGACCCGCCGAGTCGGCGGGCCGTTGAGGCTCTAGCGCCTACAGATCCAACGCTTCGGCCAGCCGGCGGCAGTGGTACAGGGGGTCGACGTTGTGGTGGTCACCGCCGCCATAGGAGTATCTTCACTCTATGAACCTTGATGAAATTGCGAGGCGTTACCAAGTGTTCGAGAAGATCGACCGGCGAAATTTCCAGCGTCAGGCCCGGGTGTTGCAGTCCATGTGGCGTGTGGAACGTGGCTACCCGATCGGTGAGCACCGAGGTAGAGGCGGAAGCAGGCTCCTCGGCTCACGGTTGGCAATGCCATGGGCCGAGGAGACATTGTCGAATTACCTCACGGAAACGGTGCGCGGAGTCGTGGGGCAGGAGGTGCTCGACAAAACCAAAAGCAGTGGCAAGCTGTATGGACGGCCGAGGATATTTAACGACTTGTTGTCGAGCCAACCCCTGGCATTCAACCTGTTCGGCGAACTCCAACAAGATCTATCGTTAGCCACGTCGTCTCTTGGCGCACTGAGCGGCGGCCGTATTGCAGAGGTTACCGGTATCGAGTTCGAGTACTCGCCAGGCCGAGGAGACGACAATTACACCGGGGACAACTCCGCTTTTGACGTCTATATCAATTATATTACCTGAAAGGTGGGAGGGGTTTCGTCGGTGTAGAGGTAAAGTACCACGAAAACCTGCTAGGCAAACCGGCCAGGCATCGGCCCCGTTACATCGAAGTAGCTCGCACCATGGGCTGTTTCAGGGATGACCGCCTGAAGCTACTTCAAAAACAGCCACTTCAACAGGTGTGGCGGGACCATCTACTGGCGGGCAGCTTGCTGGCGGCAGCAGATTTCGATGATGGCTTCTTTGTGTTCCTGTATCCCGAACGAAACGAATTCTGTGCCCGCGCCGTGGACGATTACAACGCGTGTCTCATCGAAGCCAATACATTCGAGCCCTGGACGCTTGAGAGCGTGTGCGCGTCCGTCCAGCGCAACACCCGGAAAGAGTGGATAGACGTCTTCCTCGATCGTTATTTGAACTTCGGTAAGCTGACCGGGGTGCCGCAAAACGAAACCTGAATCTCGCGGCGCCTACAACTCCAACGCCTCGGCCAGCCGGCGGCGGTGGTAGAGAGGGTCCCCGAGATAGTGGTACAGGGTACGGGACGCGGTGGTGTGCAGTGTCAGACCGTACTCGGTCATGCTGCCCACCCCGGCGTGGACCTCGTGGGCGTGGTTGCAAGCCTGATAGTAGGCCTCGCTGCCCACGGCCTTGGCCAGGTGGACGCTGTCGGCGGCCGCCTTGCCGGTGTCCAGCTTCCAGAGGGCCTCGTAGGTGGTCCAACGGGCTGCATCCAGTTGGTTGACCAGGTTGATAACATGGTCCTGCACCCTCTGGAACCGGCCGATCGGCGTGCCGAACTGCATCCGGGTCCGGCTATAGGCTACAGACAACTCGTAGATCGACTGGCAGGCCCCAACCTGGTAGGCGCTCATGACGGGGATGGTCCGGGCGATGGCCCGCTCCAGAGCAGCCCACCCGCTGGTGAACGACTCGCCCAGAATGTCCGGCTTGTCGATCGCTACGTCGTCGAACTTGACCTCCGCCAGATTCCAGGCCATGCCGGGCAGGGCGCGTATGGAGAGGCCGGGAGAGGTTACCGGCACCGTCGCCATGCCGACTTCGCCGTCCTCTTCCGAGCGAGCGGCGCACAGGAGATGGGTGGCGGAGGTGGCGTCCAGAATGAATACCTTGGTGCCGTTCAAGAGATAGCCGTCGCCGTCCCGCCGGGCCACCAGGCGCACGTCCCCGGCCTCCCAACTGTAATCGGCCTCCGTTACCGCCGGAACCAGCCGGGCCTCGCCCTTGGAGATTCGGGGCAGCCAGTCGCGTTTCTGCTCTTCGGTGCCTCCCTCCAGGACCGTGAACACTCCCAGCACGCCGGAGGTAAGGTGGGGTCCAGGCACCGGTCCCCGGCCAAGCTCCTCGAACATCACCCCGGCATCGGTCAGCGAGGCGCCCTCGCCGCCGTACTCCGGCGGGACCACGATGCCCAGCCATCCGGTCTCGGCCAGCTTCTGCCAGGGGTCTGAAGGCGCTACATGGCCCGACGTTGCCATGTCCAAAAGGGTCTCTTTGGTGTACTCCTTCTGAACGAAGCGGCGAACCGCCGTCTTCAGCATCTCTTGTTCCGAGGTCAGCGACAGGTCCATGGGTGGTTCCTCCTCTGGGAATTAGCTGTCAGCCAGCAGGGGCCAACTATTGGAGTGGCTGCTGAAAGCTGAAAGCTGATGGCTGTTAAGCAAGTGCTCCGGCCTTCTCCTTCACCTCGCGGCCGATGCCGATGCGCCGCGCCATGATTACCTTCTGAATATCCGCAGTGCCCCCCGGATGGACGGCGACGATGCCCGAGCGTTGGTGGGCCTCGACGTGGCCGTCGGCGGCGCCCCACTGGGCGTCATGGGTCAGGGCCGCGGGTCCCAGGAGGTTCAGGACGGTGTTGGTCATTCGCAGGCCGGACATCTTGCGGACGAAGGACGACTGGGGTCCTTCATAGGTCATGCTGGTCCCGCTACGGGCCATCCAGTAGTTGCGCAGGTTGAACAGCCGCAGGATTTCCGCGTTGATATACACATCCACCAGGTGGTCGCGTACGTCCTGGTCTTTGCTCAGCGGCCGGCCGCGGCGCTGGGTGCTGCGGCAATAGTCGAAGAGGCGGTCCACCAGCCAGTTCCGGGCGATGCGTCCGCCGCTGCCATGCTCCAGCTCCAGGTGGGTCGTGGCCACCTTCCATCCCTGGTTGTGTCCGCCCACCATGTGGAACTTGGATATCCGGACGTTGTCGAAGAAAATCATGTTCTTGGTACCGGAGCCGGCCCCGGATTCTCCCCCACCGATGAGCAGGTCCATGGGCACAATGGATATCCCCAGCAGGTCCGCCGGTATCATGAACCAGCCCAGGTTCTGGTGTCTTGGCGCCTCGGTGTCGGTGCGGAGCACGGACCACATATAGTCGCAGCCGTAAGAGCTGCCGATAAAGACCTTTTGCCCGTTGATGACGTAGTCGTCGCCATCGGGAATGGCCGTGGACTGAACGTTGGCCAGGTCGGAGCCCGCTTCCGGCTCGGTTAGCAGTTGCCAGGTGCGAATCTGGCCCCCGAATATCATGGGCAGGAAGTGCTGCTTCTGCTCCTCGGAGCCCCAGACCAGGATTGACGGGCCACCCAGCCTGCCGCCGGAATCGTAGTAGGGAGGAACGGTGAGGCCGTAGGAGTCCATCTCCTCCTCGATCACCACCGAGTGGTCCAGGGAAAGGCCGCCGCCGCCATACTGGGTGGGAGCCGTGGGCCACAGCCACCCCTTGGCGCCCAACCGGCGGCCCAACTCACGCCGCATCAGGTATTGATCGTAGGTAAGGTCGATGGGGTCCGGCGGATGCTCCAAGTTGGAGGGCACGTTCTCCTTGAGCCACTCTTGAACTTCCTGCCGGAACTCTTCTTGCTCTCTGGTGTAAGTAGGTTCGAAGTCCATTTCAACTCTCCAAAGCTGTCGGCTTTCAGCCTTCAGCGCTCCGCTTCCGGCCTTCGGCGGCCACCGAACGGCCGCCTGACTGGCGGACATCGCCATGGATTATGCCCCATGGGCATCGGGGAAGCAACCCCGGCCGAGCGCTGAAGGCTGACCGGTAGAATCCTACTGCGACCGCAGGGCCCGGCCCGGCAGGGCGCCGGTATGAGTACCATTGTCTATCACCAGC
Source organism: Dehalococcoidia bacterium (assembly GCA_030753265.1). The sequence goes on along the minus strand of JASMCQ010000092.1, from coordinate 26,137 downwards.
CTGCCGTTGACCACCACGTAGTCGATGCCCTCGGGGTACTGTTTGGGCTCGTCGAAGGTGGCCAATGCCCGCACCCGTTCCGGATCGAACATCACGACGTCGGCCTTCATGCCGTCTCGCAGGATGCCCCGGTCCTTCAGCCCCAGCCGTTGGGCCGGCAGGGCAGTCATCTTGCGAACCCCTTCCTCCAACCGGAGCAGCCCTTCTTCCCTGACGAACTGGCCCAGAATGTAGGGGAAGGTCCCGTAGCTCCGGGGGTTGGGCTTCTCCCCGGTAAGGAGGCCGTCGGAGCCCACCATGTGCGCCGGATGGCGAACGATGGTGCGGATGTTGTCCGGGTTGCCGGTGCGGGCCACGAAGGCCACCTCCAGGTTTTCTTCGATGAGCAGGTCGCAGATGGTGTCAACCATCCGCTTGCCCTGGGCCCTTGCCAGGTCTGCCAGAGATCGGCCCTCCCACTCCTTGTTCTTGGCCGTGCCGAGGTGGCTGAAGAAGAAATCCTCCAGGGACGGCCCCCACAAAGGGTCCATCGCGTTGCCGATCTCGTCTCTGATCCCCGGGTCCTGGATACGTTGCAGCAATGCTCCGGGGCCTCCCGCATGCGCCCAGTAGGGCAGCAGCGAATGCAGGATGGTGCTGGCCGCGGCATAAGGATACTGATCGAAAGTTATGTCAAGTCCCGAGTCCAATCCCTTGTCCACCAGGGCCAGCATCCGCTCGCCCATTCCGTCGACAGGGTTGTGATAGTGGGAAATGTGCGACGGTACGCTGCTGCGGCGTCCGATGGCAATCGCCTCCCGGAAGGGGTCCAGCAGCCGGTCGCCCAGGGTGTACCGGGCATGGGTCATGTAGAAGCCGCCCAGGTCCTTGATGGCCTCACACACGGCCACCAGCTCTTCGGTATCGCTGTAGGCCCCGGGGGCGTAGGTCAAACCGGTGGAGAAGCCAAAGGCGCCGTCCCGCATCCCCTGGCGGGCTAGCTCCTTCATCCGGGCTAGCTCCTCGCCGGTGGGAAGCCGGTCTTCCCATCCCATGGCTTCCACCCGGATAGCGGCATGGGGCACCATGAAGGCCACGTTGCAGGCCGCCCGCCGGTCGAACAGGTCCAGGAACTCCTTGACGCTGCCCCACCGGACGCCGGCCGGCGGCCTGCCGTTGATGGCGGCGAGATAGGTGAGGAGTTGCTCCAGGTTGGCCGGGGATGTGGGAGCGTAGGACAGGCCGTCCATGCCCAGGACCTCGGTGGTGACCCCCTGGCGGACCTTCGCCTCGTGTTTGGGCTCGGCCAGCAGCTTCAGGTCCGAGTGGGAATGCATGTCGATGAAGCCCGGACAGACCACGTAGCCACTACCGTCGATGACTCGGGCCGCTGCCAACGATGAGGTGTCGCCCCGGGCGATGGTGACCTCGTCGCCGGTGATGCCCACGCTGGCTTGGAACCCGGCTTGGCCGGTTCCGTCGATGACGCGGCCGTCTTTGATCAAAAGGTCGAACATGGCGCCTCCAACATCGGCCGTCAGCCGTCAGCTATCAACTGCCGGCCGAGAGGTGTCTCTTCGCGGCACCATAATACTACACCGGCGCCGCTTCCCGAAGCGCCGGTGACACCTTCCTTGCCAGTGGCATCGGTTGAAGATACCATGGGAGGCTAAAACAAGGCTTGCCCCGGAGCGCGAGCAATCAGGTGCGGCGGAGGCCCGGAGCCAATGAACCCCATTTATCTGGATTACAACGCCACCACTCCCATTGACCCACAGGTCGCTGAGGCCATGTTGCCGTTCATTCAGCAGCACTTCGGAAACCCGTCCAGCGGCCATGCCTTCGGGGTCACCACCAAGGAGGCCGTCGATAGGGCCCGCAGCCAGGTGGCGGCAACGCTTCGCTGCGGGACGGACGAGGTGGTCTTCACCAGCGGCGGCACCGAGTCGAATAACTACGCCATCAAAGGCGTGGCCGGCGCCCGCCGGGGCCGGGGCAACCACATTATCACCTCGACCGTGGAGCATCCCTCGGTGATCGAGGTGTGCCGCTACCTGGAGGAAAACGGTTGCCGGATCACTTACCTGCCCGTGGACCGTAACGGGCAGGTCGATCCCCAGGACGTCGAGGCGGCGATCACCCAGCAGACCGTGCTGGTTACCATCATGCACGCCAACAATGAGGTGGGTACTATCGAACCCATCGCCGACATCGCCGGCATCGCTCGTCGACGGGGCGTGCTGGTCCACTCCGATTGCGCCCAATCCCTCGGCAAGATGCCGGTCCACGTCGACGAGCTGGGAGTGGATCTGCTCACCGTCGCCGGCCACAAGCTGTATGCCCCCAAAGGGATCGGGGCTCTATACGTGCGGGCCGGAGTAAAGCTGGAGAAGCTGATCCACGGTGCGAACCACGAGATGGACTGGCGGGCCGGGACGGAAAACGTGGCTCAGATCGTGGCGCTGGGCGAAGCCTTCGAGCTGATCGACCGGAACCTGTCTGAATACCACGACCACATGCAGGAGATGCGGGACCGGCTGGAGAGTGGCCTGCTGGACCGGTTTCCCAATGCCCGGGTCAACGGGCATCGGGAGAAACGGCTGCCCAATACGGCGAGCGTCAGCTTCAAGGGACTGGAAGCCAATACCATCCTCTCCGAGCTGAAAGACGTGGCCGCCTCCGCCGGCTCGGCCTGCCACAGAGACCGGGTGGAGGTTTCCAGCGTCCTCAAGGCCATGGAAGTGCCCCTGGAATACGCCATGGGGACCATTCGCTTCTCGGTCGGCCGGTTCACCGCGGCCGCGGACATAGACCGCGCCATTGATGAGGTGGCCCGTGTAGTTGGCGGGCAAACCTAGCCACGAGGAAGTCCCTTCCGTCCCCCTTTGGTAAAGGGGGATACAGGGGGATTTCCCCCAACCTCGATGCCCTGGATTGAGCATTCCCATCAGCGCATCGAGTAATCGATCGGCGACAGTATAGGCCCGCAGTTGAGGATGGGCGGTTAAGGATGGAAGGAGGTCCAAGATGGGAACGGTAAGCATCGACCACATTGCCATGCCAACCACAAATGCGGAGCGCTTGATCGAGTTCTACAAGCGGGTCGGCTTTTCCATCAACGACGAAGAGGAGTGGCGCGCCGGCAAGGTGCACATCTTCTCCGTCCGGGTCGGAGACTCCAAGATCAACATCCACCCCGAGGGTTTCACCGCCGGCCTGCGGGGACCGACCGCGGTGCCCGGCTGCACCGACATCTGCTTTGTCTGGGACGGAACGGTGGAGGAGTGCCAGGAGATGCTGAAGAAGGCCGGGGTGGAGGTCATCCAAGGCCCGGTGGCCCGCCGGGGCGCCCGCGGCGGCGGCGGGCACCCCTCTCTGAGCCTATACGCGCGGGACCCGGACCAGAACCTGCTGGAGTGGATGATCTACCAGGACAAATAGCTATCAGCTATCAAACGACATATTATGGCCGGGCGCCGGCCGATAATTGCAAGGAAAGGATCTATTAAAGATGCCGATAATGTCTGGGAAACATGCCCTGGCCCAGATGCTCCTCGCTGAAGGGGTGGAGTACATATTCGGAAACCCTGGCACCAGCGAATCGCCGCTGTTGGATGTCCTGCAAGACTTCCGGCAGCTCAGGTATGTTCAGGCGTTGCAGGAAGGGAGCGCCGTGGGCATGGCCGACGGCTACGCCCGGGCTACTGGACGCCCCAGCTTCGCCAACGTTCATATCGCCGGAGGCCTCGCCAACGGCATCAGCGGCCTGTACAACGCCTTCAAAGGCGGCACGCCCCTGGTCTTGACCGCAGGAAACTCGGACTCGAGGATGTTCCTGACCGAGCCGGTGCTATCCGGTAACCTGGTGCAGATGGCGGCCCAATACACCAAGTGGAGCGCCGAGATTCTCCACGCATCAGAGGTTCCCATGGCCTTGCGGCGTGCCTTCAAAGAGGCCAAAACGCCGCCCACCGGCCCGGTGTTCCTCTCCTTGCCCTGGGATTCCATGGACGAGACGGCCGACGTGGAGATCATCCCCTCTTCGCAGGGGTACTATCGCACCCGCCCGGACACGGCCGCGGTGGCCCGGGCGTCCCAAATCCTGGCCCAGGCCGAGAATCCCATCATCGTGGTGGGGGACCGGGTGGCCCACTCGGGGGCGGTGTCCCAGGTGGTCCGGGTGGCGGAGCAGCTCGGAGCCAAGGTGTATGCCGCCACTCTAACGGAAGTCAACTTTCCCACCAGCCACGACCTCTACGGGGGCATGTTGAATCTGAACTCCCCGTCCACCCGTCGCCAATTCGACGGCGTAGACGTGGTGCTGGCCGTCGGCGCCAACGTGTTCTCGTCCTTCCTATACGTACCGGACCCCTTCCTTGGCCCGGCCACCAAGCTGATTCACCTGGACAATGATTCCTGGGAGCTGGAGAAGACGTACCCGACCGAGGTGGGGATACTGGCCGACCCGGCGGCCGGGTTGGAAGAGCTGGCCGACGCCCTGGGCCAAGATATGTCCGCCCCGGCTCTCGAGGCCGCGGCCACCCGGGCTGCTGCCTGGGCCGAAGAGAAGCGCCGGTCTGAAGAGCAATACCGGCAGCGGCTGGCGAGTGTGTGGGACCGGAAGCCCATGCCCGTGGAGCGAATGATGCACGAGCTGGCCCAGGCTTCGCCGTCCGATGTGATCATCGCCGACGAGTCGGTCACTTCCCGCCCCGCGTTGATGCGGGAATTCAGCTTCGAACATCCGGGCGACCTCCACGGAATCCGGGGTGGCGCCCTCGGCTGGGCCATGCCCGGCGCCCTGGGGATCAAGCTGGCCAACCCGGACCGGCCGGTGCTGGCGGTGGTGGGCGATGGCGCATCGTTGTACACTGTCCAGGCTTTGTGGACCGCCGCCCGCTACAACATTCCGGTGGTGTACGCCATCTGCAATAACCGGGCCTACCGTATCCTTAAGGTCAACATGGAGATATACCTGCGCCGCATGCTCGACGACCAGGACCGCCGGAGCGAGTACACCGGTATGGAATTCGCCAACCCCCTGGATCTGGCCGCCATCGCCAGGGGTATGGGAGTGGCCGGAGAAAAAGTGGAGGACCCTGCGGCGCTTGGCCCCGCGCTGCGCGAGGCCTACGCCAGCGGGAAGCCCGCCGTCATCGACGTGAGCATTGACGGAGCGCTATAAAGGCCTGACTCCGGATTTATGTAAACTACCGGGCTTTCAATCCGAAAGGCGACTAATGCTGGGAGAAGATCAAAAGTTGACACACATATAAGAAGGGAATATCATTGAACGGCTATGTTACCCATGGCTGTTTTCGTATTGGTATCCTATTTGAATCCGTGTTCATTACATCGCCGGTAACAGCTCAGGAGGCCCTATGGTAACTTCAGCAATTCGAAGCACCTTCCTCTCTAAATTGGGAGGGACAAGGTCGGCGCAGCGGGTTGCATCTCCAGCGGTGGTCGTCGGACTGGGCTCGACAGCGTGCCAAGTCGGGAGACAGTTAGAAGACATCACCAAGAGCTGGAGCCTGAACGACAGGAAATCCCTGGGGTTCCTGTACATGGACACCAGGGAGGCCACTCGTGACGAAATCTCCAGGGCGTCGCGTTTCATCCCCCTGACGCTTCCCCATTTTTCCAATCTGCGGGATATGCGGCCCTGGATTACCGAGTGCGTGCCGGAGTTGAAGAACCTCAGCCTCTCCCGGGAGGGCGCGCTGGGGATGCTGGCCAACGCCGGTGTTGCCGCCCGGTACAACTACGCGGCGATGAGGGGACACCTAGACGCGATGATTGGGGAAGTGTGCCCCTACTACGAGGGGAAGACTTACCTGAGGGTCCATGTGATAGGCTTCCTTGGTGGTGGGACCATCGGCGCGCTACCGGTCCTGCTGGCGGCCCTCTCCGAGGCCAGGGGGACCGCCTACAACTTCAGCGTGGTCCTCCATCTGTTGGTGCCCCAGAGGGGCATGTCCAGAGACCCGGACAACAGCTATCCCCTCCAGTTGAGAAATGCTTACTCCACGATACAGTTCCTTCGCGCCGCGACCGGGGTATCCGTGGGTGATGGAAGACATACCGGGTCGGACACCTTCTACGTCACCGTCTACCCCGACAAGAAGATCCAGGCGACAGGGCCCCATTTCGACATCGCGTTGATGCACCGGTCGCCCAAAGATTCTCTCCCCGCGCAGCGGGCCCACATCGCCCGGGTCCTGGAAACACTGGTCGGCGAATCATGGGGGACGGGATCAGACTGGTGGGCCCGCTACCACGAAACCATGAGAGAGGCCAACAACAAGGTGGACGCCCGGTTTGGCTCCATCTGCTCCAAGGAAGTCGGTCTCTTAGAAGGCTTTTTCAACCTGACGGCACGCCAATACCTTCAGACCAAGTGGAATTCCGGGTACAGGTAGAGAATTATGGGAATAGGACGATTGTTCAACAAGTTAAAGGTGCCACGGAAGCGAGAATCTTTCTTCGAGGCGTCCACCCGGATGCTTCAAACAATGGACCCCCTGGATTTCTTGACTCCGGAGACGAGCGGGGCCAGTTCTCAGGATGTCCTCGCGCAACTGAACTCGGTGATGCATGGCGCCATGGAAGAGGTTGGCAAGGCTGTTCAGCTGGTATTCGAGCAGCTGAGCCCGGAAGGGAACATCAGCAACCATCTGATCCTTGAGGCTAACGGCCAAATCCGGAACGAGAAAGCGCGAGCCGAGAGTTTTGCCGACCTCAAGCGAGACGAACTCAGCCGCGAGATTCGCACCAGGCTCGAAACTCGCTTCCTATATGACATCATCCAGGCGCCGTATCAAGAGCCTTCCGTCAAGAGGTGGGAGAACCTCTCTACTCGCACCTTCCGGCGTGAATTGCCCCAAACTGCGGAGCATTCCTACAATGACCTGGTAGACCCCGCGGACCGGCGGAAGCGCCTCCCACGATGGAAAACCCAGATGGGCTACTGGCTGGAGGACCTTTGCCAGAACCACGTGGCCGAAATTGTGGAGGCAATGGAAGCTGAGATCAAGGAATACCTGTCATCGTGGTACGAGGTCACACCGGCGCTGCGGAAGCGTGCAAGCCTGGGCGGTGGCCTCTTCCAAGAGGTGACCAATCCTGAGTTATGGTCCTTTGAGAGCGAAGATCCCACCGTGAGGAACCTGCTGCGGGGAGAGCAGGCGTTGGCCATTGCCCATCGGATTCTGGACAGGTTCCAACTTAGCAACAGCGATGCGTTCGACGTAGCAGAGAGTGTCCGGCGCGCCCTTGCGGGAGTGTCCGTGTATGGCACCAACCGTGTGGGCCTGCAACAATTAGAGGACCTTCTCGCCGAGTCAATGTCTCAGAAGATTCAGGATAATGTATCGCTGGAGGCCGGATTCCTTTCCATCATCTCCCATGGGGCGCGGTTCGGCGAGGACCTGGGCGAACTGCTGGCTGACATGCACCGGGGCGCCTCCGCGATGGAGCAGAAGCTGTGGAGGGTTGGGGAAGTAGGAGTGGGTCACGTTGACTCGGCTTCGGGCGTTGGCATCACCGCTTCCAACGTCCATGATATCGTCTTGAGGGGCCTGGGAGGCGGGCGCAAGTTCGCGGCGGTAGAGGGCCATCCCGGAGACAACCACCGATTCGACGTCCAGATGTCGATAGTGGGTGCGCCGGCCGAAGACCTCACGATGTTTCGTGAGATGGTGACCGCATGGTACGCCTGGCACTTCGCGGAGAACAGGGGCGCTAGTTCCACCCAAAGCGAGTGGCTGAAGAGCGTGACCGCCGAGTGCTGGAAACTCTACCCTGATATCGGCACCGATACCGGGGTGAGGAATGCCATAATCGAGTTGATCGACGAAGACCTCAAGGCCATGCGGGATAGCCGTGAAGAGCTGATACCCCGTGTCTCTAATGGGCTGCCCAGCGACCAGATATTGCTCCACGGGCTGTGGAAAGAGTTGGGCGTCATCGCCGATGGGGTGATTCCGGAGTATCATCCCCCCGTGAGCTGATCGACGTAAAACGGCAACTGCTTTTGAGGCCCGGCTCTTCGCCGGGCCTCTTTGGTTTCCTGAGTGATGCGATGGGCCTGGGGTGGCGGGTCCAGGCTGCAATGGACGAACCCCGCACCAGATTCCTCGTCGCTTCGCTCCTCGGAATGACGGTGTAGTTTCGCTCCTCGGAACCGTTCATGCCCCGATTGCATGGGGCACCACGGCCGATGAAAATGGGCGTTGCCCTGTCATCCCGAGTCCTTCGCGGGAAGGCCGAGGGATCCGGGGAGGCGGAGGAGAATCTCTGCCCAGATGCTTTGCCGCTGCGGCCGGCTCAACATGACACTTGCGGAGGAATGACTGGCTTGGGGCAACGCCCTCTCGCGGTGACTCGCGGTGGCTAGCAAGAAGTTGGAACATATATTGCAGAGAATTGGAGACCACACAATTGTCGGCCACCGTGGTTCGACAAGCTCACCACGAACGGGGAATATCCGTCTGCCCTGAACCCACCACGAACGGGGAGGAACCTGTTTGCCCTGAAGTCACCGCGAGCTGGGAGGAACCGCTCGTGGTGAGCTTGGGGGAAATCCGTTCATCCTGAGCTTGTCGAAGGAGCGTGATCGGCCTTTTTGGAGCTGATGGGCCGGGGCGAGTGACCGGAGCGCTCAGGCGTCGGGGTTGGTCGAGATGAACCGGCCCGCCTTTGCTGGGTCCACGTGCGGCGCCCGCACCTCTACGCCGGCGCTCTCCTCCTGAAGCATGAAGGTGGCGCTGCTGTCCAGGTCGCCCCATCCCCGGTTCAGGGCTTGTACGACGATCTGTTCGGCGAGGTTGGCCACCGGCATCGGCACGTTGAACTCCCGGCCCAACTCGGTCGCCAGCCCGATGTCTTTGCGCGACAGGGCCAGCGCGAAGCTGGGCGGCTCGTACTCGCCACGGAACATCGTCTTGGCAATTCCCTCGTGGAGAACGCGCATTCGGCCCAGCGAGCCTCGGCGCACGCACTCCCAGAGGGCCTCAGCGTCCACGCCGGCCTTGACGCCGAGGGTCATCCCTTCGGCGATGGCCTGCTTCACCCCATGGCCGATCATGTTGTGGACCAGCTTGGCCACGCTGCCGGCGCCGATCTCCCCGGCATAGAACACCTTGTCACCGAAGGAGTCCAGCAAGGGTTTCATTCGGTCAAACACCTCCCGCTCACCACCCACCATTACCGCCAGATTCCCGGACGCCGCCCCGGTCTTGCCGCCGCTGATGGGCGCGTCCAGCACGTGGGCGCCCTTCTGCCGGAACCGGGGCTCGATCTCCCGAATGAGCGTCGGACGGCTGGTGGAAAGCTCGATGAATATTGCGCCCGGCTTGATCGCCTCCAGCAACCCCTCCCGTCCGACGGCCACCTCCTCCACTTCCCGGGGTCCGGGCAACGACGTAAGAACGACGTCACAGAGTCCGGCGATCTCTGAAGGAGAGTTAGCCAGGCGGGCCCCATTCTCCAGGAAAGGCCGGGTGGCCTCCTCGCGGAGGTCGTAGACCACCATGGGGTACCCTGCCTTCTGGATATTGGCGGCCATTCCGCCCCCCATATTCCCCAGGCCGATAAACCCAACGGTTTCCATATCGTCTCCTCTATTTCGCGGGCGCCTCCGCCTGGGTTACCTCAAATCCACGAACCGCGCGGAGTCCGCCGTAAAATTGGCCGATTCACTATTCGACACCCGGTTTTCCCACCACCCGTTCCGGAGCGCTCGTAGACCGGGCCGGGCGGGCGATGAGCCGGTGCATCCTAACTGACGGCTAGATCGTCCCCTTGTACGTGGGAGTCCTCTTCTCCACGAAGGCCCGGGCCGCTTCCTTGTGGTCCTCATGGCGAGAGCTTCGCTCCTCCAAGGACAGGCCCAGGTCCAGCATCAGATTGAGGTCATTCCACAGCTTCTTGTTCAGCGTGTGCTTGGTAGCCCGCACGGCGAGGGCGGGGCCGGAGGCCAGGCGTTGGGCCAGCTCCATGACGGTCTCCATCAACTCATCGTGGGGGACTACCTTGTTGATCAGCCCGATGCGCTCCGCTTCCTGGGCATCGATGATGTCTCCGGTCATGAGCAATTCCTTGGCTTTTGACATGCCGATGAGCAGGGGCCAGACGACCGCGCCGCCGTCGCCCGCCACCAGTCCGGCGCGGACGTGGGTGTCGCCGATCCGGGCCCGGTCCGAGGCGTAGACGATGTCGCAGAACAGGGCGATGGTCGCCCCGAGGCCGGCGGCCACGCCGTTGAGGGCGCATATCACCGGCTGCTCCACCCACAGCATGTTGTGGAAGAGGCGCCGGCCGCTCTGGGAGACGGCGCCCAGGGGCCGGTTCGCGAGGGCGATGGCGCCGCCCCTTTCGTCCATGGCCCGGACGTCGCCGCCGGAGCAAAAGCCCCGGCCGGACCCCGTCACCACCACGGCGCATATCTCCGGGTCCACGCCAACCGCGGCAAACACGTTTTCCAGCTCGTGGTGCATGGTTTCATTGATCGCGTTGAGGCGCTCCGGGCGGTTCAGCGTGATGGTCAGGATATTGTCTGTCTTCTCCACCAGAAGGGTCTCATAGCTGTAGTCAGGCATTTCCTTCCTCCTTCAGGTACTTCTCTTTTCTTTCTAGTCGCTCCGGCAGGTTCGCGCTCGGAGCGGTCTGCGATCAGCTTTCAGCCAGTAGCCGCCGCTGGGCGCCTGCCGAGCCGGGTTGTCCGAGGGTGGCTGAAGGCGGCACGATCGGCTCAGCGAAGGCGAATCCCGGCCGCCTCCCGGTCAAAGCAGCCCTTAATGAGGTCTTCCCGCTCCTGTCGCAACAGGTCTTTGCGAACCCGGAGGCTGGGGGTGTGGGGCAGGTCGTCCCGCATCTCCACGTACCGGGGGACCTTGAAGTAGGCCAGGTGTTCGGCGCACCAATAGACCACATCCTCCGGCTTGACAGTGGTGCCGGGCCTGGGCACCACGTAAACCTTGACCTCGTCTTCCCCCAGCTCCGAGGGAACGGCCAAAACCGCGCAGTCCAGAACGTCGGGGAGGCGCTTGATCACGTTCTCTACCTCTTGGGAGGAGATGTTCTCGCCTCTCCGCCGGATGATGTCCTTCTTCCGGTCGACGAAGTAGAGGAAGCCGCCCTCGTCCATCCAGCCCAAGTCTCCGGTGTAAAGCCAGCCATCGCGCAGGGCCAAGCGCGTCTGCTCCTCGTTGCGCCAGTAGCCGGGCATCACCGCCGGGTTCTTGATGGTGATCTCGCCCACGGCGTTGAGGCCCACCGCGACGCCGGTTTCGGGGTCAGATAGGCGTACCTGGTTGACGAAGCTAGGGTCGGGGTGCTGCCGCGCCTGCCCCGACGAGCGGGGGCGGCGCGGCTCTCCGATGCGTTCGATGGTGCCGAAGCAGGTCTCGGTCATGCCGAAGCCGACGATGATGTTGGTGCCGAACCTTTCCTGGAAGACCTCCAGAAACTCGGGAGAGGCTGCGGGGGAACCGTAGAATAGCCGGACCGAGTTCTGCCGGTCGGCGGGCGACTCGGGCTGCTTGGCCAGCACCGGCATCATCATGCCGATGAAGTTGACAACGGTCGCCCTGGCTTCCCGGACCTGGCCCCAGAAGCGGGAGGCGCTGAACCGGTCGGCCACTACTAATGTGGCCCCTGCCGCCAGAGACCCCATGGTGGAGTAGTACTGGATGTTGGCGTGGTAGTAGGGCAGGCAGGTGAAGAACCGGTCCTCGGGATTGGCCTGGGTCCAATGGGCGAACCCCTGGCCGGCGGCCACATACATTTGATGGGTCACCATGACCCCTTTGGGGTTGCCGGTGGTGCCCGACGTGTACACCAGCATCGAGATATCTTGCGGAGAGACCTCCGGCCGCGCCGCCGGCACGTCGGATTTCGACAAGGCGTCAGAGAAACCGGTCCAGCCCGGTTCCTCCTGTTGTATCGCGGGATCGCCTCCAACCACCAGCCGGTATTGCACGCTGGAGGCGAGAAGGGCCGCCTGCCGGGCCACGTCCAGCAACGAGTCGTGGGCAACCAGGGCCTTGGCGCCGGCGTCGTTCAGGATGTAGGCCGTCTCGTCCCGCTTGTAGGCGGTGTTGATGGGTATGCTGATGGCGCCCAGGGCCGACAAGCCGAACCAGCAGAATAGGAACTCGGGACAGTTGGGCAGGAGAAGGCATACCCTATCTCCCTTTCCAACGCCCATCGACTGGAACATGCCGGCGGTTTCCAGCGCCTTCCGCCATAGCTGGGCGTAGGTAAAACTCTGTCCGGAGATTTCCAGGCAGAGCTTGTCCGGGCTCCGGGCAACCGCCAGGTCCAGGAACTCTCCCAGGGTCATTTCCCAGGAGCTTCCACCCCCGGAAGCCACGGGCGCCGTCGCGTCGCTCATACCGGTTCCTGCCAGCCAATAATACATTTGGCCACAGAGACAGGGGGACACCGAGAAACCATGTAGCCTCCGTGGCGTCGTGAAGCTGCGGACTAGCGCTTTTTCGGCAACCCCAAACCTACCATGTGGGACAAAGCTGGTCAATGGGGGTCGGAAACCCGGGTTGACACTCCCCAGCGGCCGGTTTAAGCTGAAATTCCCAGCGCAAAGGAGACCGCCAAGCCTATGCCTGTTTCCGTCGACATCAACCGCTTGAAGCTCACCAACGAAGAGGGGACCCAGGGTGTCCTCCTGGGGTTCCGCTGCCGGGACTGCGGGGGCCACGTCTTCGGGCCGGCAACCTACTGCCAGGGGTGTACCTCAGTCGAGTTGGAGCCGGTCGAGCTGAGCAAGCAGGGGACCCTGTACAGCTACACCGTGGTTCGGGTTCCGTCGCCAGGTTGGCCGGGGCCGGTTCCCTACGTCTTGGGACAGGTCGAACTGCCCGAGGGCCCCCAGGTGCTGGCCGAGCTGATTGACTGCCCGGAAACCGCCCTGAGAATCGGGATGGCGGTCGAACTAGCCCTGCAGCCCGTTAAGGCCGGCGAGGGAGACACCGAAAGGGCGGTCTACAAGTGGCGGCCGGCGCAGGATTCGCCCTGATCACCGAGGAGGCAATGCCGTGACCCAGTTCCGCCCAGGCCGCGAGGTGATGGTCGCCGGAGTAGGCTTGCACCCCTTCGGCAGGTTTCCGAGCAAAGACTTGGCCGCATTGGCGTTGGAGGCGGTGGTAGCCGCCCTCAAGGATGCGGAGGTCCGCTGGAAGGACATCCCGGTGGCTTACTTCGGCCACGTCTACTACCACGGAATGTCGGTGGGGGAAACCGCCCTGGGAAAGCTGGGCCTGACCGGGATACCCATAATCAACGTGGAAAACGCCTGCTCCAGCGGGTCCACCGCCTTCTGGCAGGCCTACTGGGGCGTCGCCAGCGGGGTGTTCGACCTGGCGCTGGCCTTTGGGGCCGAGAAAGTGCCCCGGGGGCCGGTCACCGTGACCGCCGAGGATAGTCCGGAGCGCTACATCGGCGGGGACCACATGATGGCCGGGTATGCCCTGCGGATGCGCCGCTACATGGAGGATACGGGCGCGCCGGCCTCCGCCCTGGCCCAGGTGTCGGTGAAGGCCCGGCAGAACGGCGCCCTCAACCCCTACGCCCACCGAAAAGAGACCCACACCCTGGAGCAGGTCCTGGGCTCGCGCCTGATCTCCGATCCCCTGACTCTATTCCAGTGCTGTCCCACCAGCGAGGGCGCCGCCGCCGCCGTCCTGTGCGCCGCGGACTCCATGGACCGCTACGGAGTAGCCAAGGAACGGGCCGTCCGCGTGACCGCGGCGGTGCTGCGCTCCGGCAGCTACAACGGCCGGGGCAGCGACCACTCGGCGTTCAGCCCCTACCGGACCGAGCCCGCGGCCCTGGAAGCCTACGAGATGAGCGGCCTCGGGCCGGAGGACGTGGACCTGGTGCAGGTCCACGACGCCGCCACCATCGGCGAGCTGCAACAGCTTGAATCCCTGCACCTGGTCCCCTTCGGCCAGGCGTGGCAGGCCACCGTGGAGGGTCGAACGGCCCTCTCCGGGGACATTCCCACTAATACCGACGGCGGGCTGTTGGCCATGGGCCACCCCTTTGGCGCCACCGGCATCCGGATGATCCACGAGACCGTCACCCAGCTGCGGCAGGAAGCCGGACCGCGACAGGTGGGCAACCCAAAGGTGGGCCTAGCCCAGTGCTCCGGGGCGGGCGACGTGACCACCGTGCACATCCTGACGAAGTAGCGGTCAAGGCGGCAGCGGTCAGCCTGTGTCCCATGCCCTCTTGCGTCTGCAGTCCGAGTTGCTTTCCCAGTGGGTCACATGGCAATTGCGGTGGCAAATCGATGCTTATGCTCGAGATGGCCGACTGTCTGAGACACAACACGTTCTTCGGTGCTGATGCCCAGCGAGAGCAACTGCTGTACTGGTTTGGTGAGATATTCGGAATAGGGACGACGTTGTTGGTGGGCTAAGAACACTCGGTAAGCGCACCGATGAAGCTCGACCACGTCAGTCTTGGTAACCCACAGTCCTTGGCTAACGGGGTCCCACGAGCTGTTGTTCTTGCTAAGATGTATGACCGTCCTAGTGGCCATTGCAGTTATATGTGGGACACATTTGTGCTTGACCGCGTGTCATGTTATGCCCTTGCGAGTGATAGACTACTAAGCCCCCGTCGCTACTCTTTCGGCTTGAGGTGATAGATCGTTGTCATCTGCACCCGGGCCACGGGCCCTGATAGCTCGTCACATATGATGGTGTCCGTGGTGTAGTAATCGTGCCCCTTGCGGTTGTAGTCCTCGATGAAAGTACCGTAGACGGTGTACGGCCGTCCCGCTAGAGCTGGCCCAAAATTCTCCACCTTGTAGGCGGTATGCATCGCGGGGCCCAAATCCGGGGAGCCCGGCCGTTCCCGCAGCGCTTTCTCGGCGAGGGTAGTCCATCGCAGCAGGCATCCTGGATGCATGAGGCGTTGGTAGATGGGCAGAGGGTCGCTGACCCGGACGATGTAGGCATCATTGGATTCGGTGGAGTCCTCTATACGCTCGGGCTCGAAGGCCAGGTTCAAGGCAACGTTGCCCGGCGTGATCATGGGTATTTCCGGCAAGTTCCCCCGTCGGGCCGCGGCTACGAAGGGCAGTTCCTCGGGCGCGGCCGGGCTCTCTCCCAGGAGGAGGCTTCCCGAACCGCGCGCGCACGATTCACCTCCACCGTTTTCCGCCGTAAAGTCGAAAAGGACCCGCTCTCCGGCGGCTTCCTCAACCCGCTCCGTCACCACGTACTTGCAGGTCATATCCTCTCCCTCATAGAGTGGCCGGGCGAACCGGACCTGCAATTGGCCCGAGGCGAGCCAGGCACTGCCGAAGTAGCCCACCAGGCCTCGAGACATGTAGGAGTATATCGTATTGCCTGGAACCAGGCCGCCTTTGTAGCCGTAACCGCTCGCCGTGGCGTCGTCGTGGATGCCGCTATCCGAGGTGTTCTTGATCTTGAGCTGGAACTCGGGAAGCTCGTAGCCCGGAACCAGTTCACCGTAACGTCTGTTTGGCATGACCCATCTCCTTTTCGGCGCTGCCGCGCCACCCCGGTCCAGGATGCCTGGACCGTCAAGAATTCTCCACCCGGAAGCCAGCGGCCGCGAACCCAAAATTCCCCTATTACAGTGTGCCCTGAATGGCTTGGAATCCGGGCCGTCACCCCGGGGGCTCGATCGAGAGAGGCTTCCGTGCCCTACCGCCTGGGGCAATTGCGGCTAAAGCTCTTTGGCGTAGTCCCGCAACCGGGTGAAGTCGGCGCGGAATCCCTCGGCCATCGCCCGGCGGTCGGCGCTGTGGAGGATGAAGCGGGCGCCCTGACTCATCCAGAAGGTGGCAAGCTCCGGCGTTTGGTGGTGCACCAGCACGGGGACCCCCCTGAGCCCGGCGGTATCGATGACATGTTTGACGGTGTCGCGGTACTCTTGCCGGTCGTACTGGTCGGGTATTCCCAGAGAGATGCTCAGGTCATTGGGGCCGACAAAGATACCGTCGATGCCGGGCACCTCCAGTATCTTCTCCAGGTTGTTGACTGCCGCGACGCTCTCGATGCCGATGATGGCTACGCTGTTCCGGTTCCGGTCCTCCAAATAGGCCCTGGTAGCGTCGCTCACGTGCTCGCCCGTTTCTACCACGCGGGCCACCGCCTCCCCCTTCAGGGGACGCCATTTGGCCGCCCCCACCACCTCCTTCACCTGCTCCACCCGTTCGCAGTAGGGGGCCAGCACGCCCTGGGCCCCGGCATCCATGGCCATGGTGACGTAGTGGGAATCGGGTATGGGGATGCGGACGAGGGGCGCGATGTCGGTGGTGTTGAACATGGTCAGTAAATCGCCCAGCTCGCCCCGGCTGCGGGGGTTGTGCTCGGTGTCGATGATCACGTAGTCCAGGCCGACCCCGCTGAGGATCGGAACCCAGCGAGGGGTCGTCAGAATGCTCAGCATGGTGCCGTAGACCCGGCCCCCGGCTGTCAGCTTCGCTTTAAGCTCTGCACCGTTCATTTCGCGCTCGTGACCTTCCTGTGAGAATAGCCCTTCGGGCTTGCCCCTGCCGACGGCCTCGCCTCAAAAGTACCCTGGAAGATGTCATCCCAAGTGGAGCGAGGGGACCGGTGTGATGGGTTCACGCTCGCCCTCGGGAGCCCACCACCAGATTCTTCGCTTGATTCGGAACGACAGTATCGCTTCGCTGTTCGGAATGACAGCTTTGGGGCGAGTACCTCTCCCGGCCGGGAAGAGGCGCCTAGACCTTGACGGTTATCACCCTTTCGCAAAACCTGGCGGTGTCCACCAAGTCGGGAACGACCACGTACTCTTTGATCGTGTGCATCTCGTTGGTGGACATCCCCACCACCACGCAGTCGATGCCTTTGAGCCGCATGGCGTTGGCGTCGGTGCCGCCGCCGGACGGCCGGATGTTCGGGCTGAGGCGCATCTCCTCCATCACCCCGGTTACCAGGCGGACGATGGGATCATTGGGGTTGAGGTTGTACATGTGGAACATCACCTCCAGCTCTTCATGGATGATGGCGTCCTGGTATCGCTTTCTCGCCTGCTCGAGGGTGGTGGTCACCTGCATTCGCAGCAGGTCCAGCGTCTCGGTGTTGCGGCTGCGGAACTCACCGCCGAAGGTGGCCTCCGCCGGCACCGCGTTGCGCACCGACCCGCCGGAAATCATCCCGACATTGAAGGTGGTTTCCTCGTCGAGCCGGCCGTGGGGCAACTCCCCGATGATGTCCGCGGCGATTCGGATGGCCGAGAGCCCCTTTTCCGGCTCCACCCCGGCATGGGCGGCGCGCCCCTTGACCGTCACGTCGAAGCGCATGTAGGTGGGACTGGCGCCGGTGATGTGGTTCACCGGCCCGTTGCCGTCGAAGACCACCGCCTCTCGGGCCCGGATCATCGAATAGTCCAGGTTGCTGGCCCCCACCAGGCCGATCTCCTCACCCCGGGTCAACACCACCTGGACCGGGCGCCGGGCCTCGTTCCGGTCCTTCAGCGATTCCAAGGCTTCAAGGATCGACGCCACCCCTGCCTTGCAGTCGCCTCCGAGGATGGTGGTGCCGTCCGACTCGATCCGGTCACCCAATACCTGGGGCTTGATGCCCCGTCCCGGTTCCACCGTATCCATGTGGGCCGAGAGCAGCAACGGATCATCGCCCGGCTCGGAGGCGATCACGTTGCCATGGGCGTCCCGGTCCACCTGAAAGCCAAGGCCGCGCAGCCGTTCCACCAGATGCAGCGCTACCTCCTCTTCCTCGTCGGAAGGGCTGTCGATACGCACCAGTTCGCAGAAGGAGTTGACCAGTCTATCTCGATCGGTCATTCTTGTTTATCCGCCTTTCGCAACGGTTACCGGGCCGGGGACATTATACAGCACCCCAAGTGGCCCGCGAGGGTTCGCCGTCGCCAGAAAGAACCGGGCCCACGGTCTCTAGGGCGAGAGCGCGATGAGCACCACGCCGAGGATGATGAGGCCGGAACCCAGCAACCGGCCCCGGCCGAAGGGCTCTTTGAGAAGGAACACCCCGAATAGCACCCCGATGACGATGCCCACCTCGCGGACCGGCGCCACGTAGCTGACCCTGGACAGGGAGAAGGCGGTCAGCACCAGTCCGTAGGCCAGGAAGATGAGGAGGGCGCCGAGCACGATGAGGACCGCGTTGGCGCGCCACTCCCGGCGGATGGCGCCGCTCCCCCGCTGCCGCAGGATGTACGGAGTCAGTCCCAGCGCCGAACCCAAGGTCATCAGGTACATGTAGAGGAATGGCTGCACGTGGTCGACACCCTTTTTGTCGACAATGGTGTAGCTGGCTATGGTGAGGCCGGTCAGGATTGCGTAGCGGGTATCGGCGTTCTTCAGCAGGTCCAGCGGGTGGCTGGCCAGTCGCCGGAAGTTGCCCCACCAGGAAACCGTGTAGATTCCGCCGACGATGGCGACGATGCCGATGATGGCCGGCGCCGCGATGCTCTCGCTCAGGAGTGCCACGGCAAGAACGGGCACCAGCATGGGGCCGACTCCCCGGGCGATGGGGTAGACCAGGGACAGGTCACCCCGGGTGTAGCCGCGGCCCAGCAAGACGAAGTAGAGTATGTGGAGGACTATCGTGGCCAGCAGGAACCACCACCCCGGCGTGCCGACGGAGTTGAACCAGAACAAGGCGGCGCCGAGGGGGAACATCAAGATGCCGGCCGTGACCATCAGCCACCAGACGAAGACCTCTTTATCGAACGAGCGTTTGAGCCAGAGGTTCCAGGTGGAGTGGGCAAAGGCCGAAAGGAGAACCAGGCCGACGGATAGGGCGGTCATACCGGAGAGTATAGCATCGACGCCCGCGGAGGCCGGGAGGGAACCCACAATTGAGCCACGCTTACCCACCTGGGGACACGGCAGTAGTGGGGCGGCGGCTCGCCGCGCTTGAGCGGCGGGTCATCGCCTGCCGCCTGTGCCCTCGCCTGGTGGAGCATCGGGAACACATGGGAGAGGTGAAGAGACCCCGTTACGCCGGCTGGGAATACTGGTCGAGGCCCGTCCCCGGCTTTGGCGACCCCTCGGCTTCCCTGATGGTCGTCGGCCTGGCGCCGGCCGACGGGGCCAACCGAACCGGCCGCCTGTTCAGCGGCGACCTCTCCGCCAAGTTCCTCATGGCCGCGTTGCACCAGGCGGGCTTCGCGAACCAACCTACCTCCGAGCATCGAGGAGACGGGTTGGAACTGCGGGACGCCTACATTTGCGCCGCGGTGCGATGCGTCCCTCCGGGGGATCGGCCGACCTCCGAAGAGCAACAGGCCTGCCTGCCTTACCTGGTCTCGGAAATAGGCATTCTCCCCCGGGTGCGGACAATTCTCGTCCTGGGCCACGTCGCCTTTCAGGCTTGCCTGCGAGCCCTGGCCCGCATCAAGGGAGAGCCGGTGAAAGGCACGTTCGCTCACGGCTCCTGGTACCATCCCGGCGCGGACCTTCCCCGGATGGTCGCTTCCTACCATCCCAGCCCGCGCAACACCAACACCGGAAGGCTGTCCAAGGACGAATTCGTGGCGCTGCTGCTGGAGGTCCGCCAATATCTATCGAGCTAGAGAGGACTAGATCTAGGACAAGAGCAGGCGTTAGGTAAACGACTGCGGCCGCCACTTCAGTCGGCGCGGGGTCTTTCTCCCCGACTGACCCGGCGCCGCTTGCCGCCCGCTACCGGAAGCGTCATGACGAATGCGGCTCCTTGGCCGACTGAACTCTCGGCCCAGATGCGGCCTTGCTGGGCGTCGATGATGCGACGGCAGATCGCCAAGCCCAAGCCGACTCCACCCGCCTGGCGGCCGGCCGCATCCGCCTGCTGGAACGGATCAAAAATGCGTTCCAGCTGCTCCGCGGGTATCCCCGGGCCCTCGTCCCGCACGGTAAGTTGGACCATCGGCTTCCCGTCGCTGACGGTTTCGACACACTCTATCGACACCAGGCAATGGGCCGGGGTGTATTTGTGCGCGTTTTCCAGCAGGTTGTCCAACACCTGGCGCAGGCGACGGGGATCGGCCATGGCCTTGGGCAAGGCTTGGGGCACGACGACGGCGACGGATCGTTCCGGCGCGCGGATTCGCCAGTGGCTCAGTGCTCCCGCCAGGACCTCGTTAACCTCTGTCGGGACCTGCTCGATGGGCAGCAGGCCTGCCTCCATCCGGGAGAACTCGAGGAGTTGGGCGATCAGGTTGGTGAGGCGGTCGGAAGCGGCGTCGATCTCTTGCAGGAACTCCCGTCGCTCCCCGTATTCCAGCTTGTCTTCATTGTCCAGCAGGGTGGTGGCGAAGCCTTTTATTGCCGCCAGCGGGGTATGGAGTTCGTGGGATACGGTGGAAAGAAGCTGCGATTTAAGGCGGTCAGCCTCCCGGGCTCTTTCCAAGGCCGCGGCCAGTTCGCTCTCGGCCCGCTTTCGCTCGGAGATGTCGCGGAAAGTCAGGACGACGCCGGTGACTTTCCGGGCGTCATCCCACATGGGCGCCGCGGTGCCGCCGAGGGAGATTGTCCGCCCACTCTTTGAAACGAGGGCGCTATCATCGGCTAGCTGGACGACGGTACTCTCCCGAAACGCCCGCGTAACAGGGTTCTCGGCGGAACCCCGGCCCTGTTCGCCGGTGACGTCGAAAAGAGCCGCCAAGTCGTTGCCGAGAGCGTCCCCTTTCGCGCGGCCCATCAACGCCTCGGCGACCGGGTTCATATAGGTTATGCATCCGGTGGCGTCCGCCGTGACAATGGCGTCGCTGGTGCTTCGGAGTACCGCGGCCAGCCACCGTTCGCTTTCTCTTAGCTTTCGCTCCACCCGATGCTTGTGGATGGTAATCTCGACGATAGTCAGGAGCGCCCTCTGGTCCAGGGGTTTGAGCAGATAGCCAAAAGGCTCGGTCATCTTGGCCCGCTGCAGCGTGGTGTCATCCGCATGGGCGGTGAGATATACCACTGGAACGTCGAGCCGGCCCCAAATCTGCCGAGCGGCGTCGATTCCGTCGACATCCCCATCTAGCTTGATGTCCATCAGGACCAAATCGGGGTTCAATTCGGCGGCCAATGCGATGGCCTCCTCCCCGGATCTGGTGACGCTGGGGACACAGTATCCCAGGGCCTCCAACTTATACTTCAGGTCAATAGCTACGATCGCCTCATCTTCGACCACCAGGACTCGGGCTTTGCCCATAAAGGAACTTCCTTGTCGCTACGGCACTGGAAACGTGATGCTGATTAGCGATCCGTCGTGGCTGCTCAGATCGATGGCGCCGTTTATCTGCTGCGTCAGGGCTTTGACTATCGTAAGGCCCAGCGTTTTCGATTGTTGAATGTCCAAGCCTTCCGGGAGCCCCACACCGCTGTCTTTGACCACCATTGTAAACTGGTCATCCTCCCCGCGAACGCTCACACTTATCTCGCCGGTCTCGCCTTCCGGAAACGCGTGTTTCAGGGAGTTCGAGACCAGTTCGTTGACGATCAGGCCACAGGGGATTGCCGTGTCGACCCCTAGAAAGATTCGTTCGACGTCGATCTTCAATTCGATTCCTTGGGTACCGAGACCGTAGGCGTTGTACAGGTCCGAGGTCAGGCTGCTGAGGTATTCGCCGAAGTCGATTCGGCCCAGGTCCTCGGACTGGTAGAGCATTTCGTGAACCAGAGCCATCACCTTGATGCGGTCCTGGCTGACCTTGAATACCTGGAGGGCCCCCTGGTCTTGGATGTCTCTGGACTGCAGGCTGAGAAGGCTGGAGATGATCTGCAGATTGTTCTTGACCCGGTGGTTGATTTCCTTGACGAGCACCTCTTTCTCGTTGAGCGAAGCTCTGAGCCGGTCCTCGGCCAGTAGTCATTGGGCGTAGAGTCGCGCATTGGCGATGGTGCCGGCGATCTGGGCCCCCACCCTTTCCGCCAGGGCAACGTCCCTTTCGGTATAAGCGCCGTGCTTGGCTGACTGAAAGAAAATAACGCCCACTACTTCTCCCTTGGACACCAGTGGGACCGCGAGGAAGGAAACAAGGCCGGCCTTGTAACTGTGCAGCAATCGAGGAATCTGTCGGGCCAATTCTTCCTCGCTGTGGAAGTGGGCCAGTTGCGCCGACCTGGTTTGGACCGCCTTTTCCACGAACGACCCCGCCATCGAAAAGGTCTGCCACCGTCGCATTTCCCGGGTTTCGACCCCCCACACGTAGGTGCTGGAGAAGGTGTAGTTTTCGAGATCGACAAGGTTGATGGCGATCCTATCGAATGCGATGAGCTTCTGTACCTCCTGGCAGAAGCGTTCGTAAACTTCGTCGACATCCAACGATGAGCTGATGATCCGGCCAATTTCGGCTACCAAAGCAGTTTCCTTAGCCAGCCGGCTTAGCGCCTCCTCCGCCCGCTTGCGCTCGGTAATGTCTTCCTCAACGGCAATGAAATGGGTAATGATTCCTTTCGGGTTTTTGATAGAGGAGATGGACGCGGACGCCCAGAAAAGCTCGCCGTCCTTCTTTCTGTTATGGAACTCTCCCCGCCACTCTCCGCCGGAGAGAATCGTCTTCCACAGGTAGCTGTAATCTTCACGCGAAGTCAGACCCGATTTCAAGATACTCGGATTCTTTCCTTTGACATCCTCCAAGCTATAGCCGGTGATTTGGGTAAACGCGGGGTTGACGTACTCAAACCGGCCCTGGAGATCGGTGAGAGCAACGGCCACGGAGACTTGCTCAACGGCGTGGGACAGTTTTCGGACTTCCTCCTCCACCTGTTGGCGCTCGGTCTGGTCTACGATGCAGACTATCGCGAGTACTCCCTCTTCTGTCTCGACCGAGTTCAGGCTGATGTCCGCTGGAAACTGGCTCCCATCCTTACATCGCCCGACGCATGCCAGGTCGGAGCCCATCACCCGCCGGTGCGGGAATGAGAAGAAACGTTGCCGGTGGACCGCGTGGCTCCCCTGGAGGTATTCGGGGATCAGCATCTCGACCGGACGCCCTGCGAGTTCGTCCCGGTTGTAGCCAAATAGAGCTTCGGTCCGGGCGTTGACGATCACGATGAGGCCGGCACTGTCGACGACCAGAATACCCTCGGAAGCGGATTCCAAGATCGCGGCGCTCCTGGCCTTGCTATAGTGCAACGCCTTCTCCGCCCGCCTGCGCTCGGTGATGTCCCGAACCATGGCAATCATGTGGGGCCGGCCGCCGATGTCAATGGATGAGGCTGATATCTCGGCGGGCAGGGTCCGGCCGTCTTTGGTGTAGCAGGTCAACTCGTTGGTCCAGCCCTTGCCGGTCTCAAACACCGATCGGGCAAACTCTTGTAGCTCGGCCATATTCTTCCCGGGGTGTACGGTCGAGATGGAGACTGACAGTAATTCGTCCCGAGTGTAACCGAGCATGCTGCAAGCCCTGGGATTGACCTCGACGATGGTATCCAGACCCGGGTCAATCAGGAATACGGCGTCGTTGGAGTTGTCGAAAATCTTTTGGTACCGTCCTTCGATCAGGCGCAACGCCTCCTCTGCTCTCCTACGCTCGGAAATGTTCTCCCACTCTCTCAAGGCGCGCTCGGCGATGTGGGGCGCATCGGCCAGAACGGCGTCCGACTTGACCACGTAGTCCACCGCTCCGGCCTTCATGGATTCCACCGCGGACCTCTCGTCGCCTTGGGATGTCATCACCACCAAGGGAACCGCGTGGCCATTTGTCTCGGCCGGCATCAGATCGGTCCCCAGTCCGTCGGGCAGGCGCAGGCCGGCGATAACCAGGTTCGGGCTGGCCTCCGCCAGATGCGCCCGGGCCTCCACCAGGCTGCCCGCGATCGTCAATTGAAACCGCCCGCCGTGGGCTGCGAAGGCGCGCCGAGCCATCTCGGCGTGGGCCTCTTCGTCTTCAACCAGAAGGATTTGGACCGCGTGTTCGTCCATGGAAACTCCCTGGCGGTGGTTGCGCCGTGACTACAAGCTGGCCGGTTGCGAGATGGGTCGGGGCCACGGGCCGGCTTGCAGACTGCGTGGAATTGGCGACCACGCAGCACCTGCTGCAGCTTCAGGCAGCGAGGAATGCCCCGCGGACGCCACGTCAACAGCATCGAAAGCTAATATCGAGTATAACAAACAGGGGCAAGAGCCTTTGGGCGCGTGATGGGGAGAGTCGGACCACGATCTCGACCCTTGACCCAAGGTTGGCGGTTTTGGCGAAGACGGCCAAACGCCCAACTTTGCTTTCCTGCTTCGCTGGGGGGAAGGTCAGGTTGTGGATGTACTCTTATCCGCCGGTTTCAACTTGAATGGGCACCGGCCGAGTACTCCGCGAGCAACCGGAGAATGCCTGCCCTGGGAAAGCCCTAACGTTCAGGGTGAGGACAGCTCAGCCAGTAGCCCACTCCGGGCTCGGTACGGACGTGAACCGGGCGGCCGCGATCGGGCTCGATCTTCTTGCGCAATCGGCCTATGTGGGTGCGCAACGCCTGGGCGTCGCCCTGAAGGGGCTCCCCCCAAACGTCGGTGATGATCTGGTTGGACGTGAGGACCCGGCCACGATGCCGGGATAGCACGGTCAGCAGCTTGTATTCGGTGGGGGTGAGGTGAACGATATGTCCGCCCCGGGTGATGCGCCGGGCCGAGAAGTCCACCACGAGGTCGCCACACTCCATCAGGTCTCCGGGAAGACCATCCCACACCTGGGCGCGCCGAAGGAGCGCCTTGACCCGAGCCACCAGCACGCTTCCGGCGAAAGGCTTGGCCAGATAGTCCTCCGCTCCCACCTCAAAGCCGTGCACCACGTCTTCGTCGGTGCCTCTGGCGGTCACCATGATGACAGGCGTCTGGTGGATGCGCTTCATGAGGCGGCACACTTCCAGCCCGTCCAGACCAGGGATGCCAATATCCAACACCACCAGATCCGGCCTCTTGGCCCGAAACATCTGCAGCGCCATCGGCCCATCCGCGGCGACCGCTACCGTCAAGTCGTTGACCTCGAGGGTGCGGCTGATGAACCGCAGCATCGGAGGGTCGTCTTCGACCACCAGAACCAGAGGTTCAGAACGAGCCATTCGACCTCGAGGCGGCGCCCAGCAATTTGCCCAACTTACGGAGGGTTGGTTCCGTGGAACGGACTCCGGCCCTTGGGGGGCACGGACATTCCATGAGAGGATTTTCATCGACCGGTATTGTGGGTGTCAAGGGGGAGGGACAGAGTCCACGCCAGCGGTCTATAGCTCTGGTGCTACCGGGTGACGCAGCCCGGCTTGAAGACTGACCGGAGGCGAACCGGCGATGGCGGTGGCCCCCGGAGCAGTCCAGGGGGAGCGCAACACTCGGTGAAAGCCAACTCCGCCGCCCGCCGATCGCTGACTCCCAACGCATTGAGATGGTTTAGCGAGTTCGACCGAATGGTTGACGGCGTTCGTGGGTGACACTACTATGGTCCTGTCAAGGATAGAGGCCTACCTGCGCCCAGGCAGATCAGAATGGGGAATCCCGGCTGAAAACGAAGAGATGGAGGGAAATTATGCCCCACTTTCCTACAGAAGAGAGATTCTTTAGAAACCCAATGGTGCCGTACCAGGAGTACAAGCGTATCAAGTATGAGCCAGGCAAGGTGGTTAGAATCAAGATGGCTAGGCCACGATACCTGAACGCTCAAAGCCATGCCATGTTCGGCGAGCTAGAGGATGCGTACGACCGTGCCTGCCAGGATCCCCAGTGCCGGGTGATCGTCGTTTCCGGAGAAGGCCGTTGTTTCTCCTGCGGAGACGATACCAATGGGCTGACGCCGGAGTCGGCTCCCTGCTTGGTAACCGACGAAACGGCCCCGCAGCTAATCGAACGGTTCGGCACCGAACGCGCGCTATGGCACCAATACAACATTGAGCACGACTACTATGTTTCTTGGTGGCTCCACCAAAAACTGCCCCGCACCCCAAAACCGACCATTGGCATGGTGCACAGCTATTGTATTTATGGGGCATTTCTCCACGCCACGGGCTTGGATGTTATATTCGCTTCCGAGGACGCCTTATTCCTGGGCTCCAGCAGCAGAGGAGATTGGGACCTGGGCCCGCGCAAGACCCTCGAGCTTGCCTATGAGAACCGGTTCATGACCGCCCGCGAAGCCCTAGAAAGCGGCTTGATCAACCGTGTCTTCCCCGACTACGAAACCCTGGAGAGGGAGACGCTGGCCT
>JASMCQ010000091.1 GCA_030753265.1 Dehalococcoidia bacterium | reverse complement strand
TTGCACCATACTACGATATACAGTATATATATGCTCATATAGGACTGAAGACGAAATAGACCGATATCATTACTTACCATATACTCTACAGTATAGAAAATAGGTTACACCACAATAACACAGAGGCGGATACGGACAAGGGAGATCCACACCCGGGACGTTGTTTGCGCGGCGCCGCTGCCACCGTCCGGGACACCAAGGCTGAAGACGGCAGGCCGCACTACGTGTGCCATGACCCGACGGATGCGGGCAAGGCCAAGCACTACGGGTTCGTTGATCGGTCAGAGGCTGAGCGCGTAGAAGAGAGGCCTGGTTGCGTTGCTTGGGGTTGAGATAATCGTCGAATCTCCTTAGACGGCGCTTGCCCCTTGGAGCGCCCTAACTCGCCCAATTTGGCCCCTTGGAGCAACTGGCCCGTGGCAAGATTTCGGAGGATTTACAAATCTTGTTTCGGTATATACAATAACTTGTAAACAAGGAGTTGTAGCTGATGATGGCATTAGGCAACACCTACCTCCCAAGCTCTGAAGCCGCCAGGCTCCTGGGCATCCACCCGATGTCCATCCAGCAGCTGTGCCGGGGCGGCAAGCTTAGAGCCGAGAAGATCGCCAACCGATGGCTGGTTCGCCGGGACGACCTGGACGAGTTCGCCAAGACCTATGTGCCCGCGGTGGGCAGGCCGAGACAGAAGCGCAAGTACACCAGGAGGCAGCAGGCATGACGGACGCAATCTACGCGAGGGTATCGTCAGACCGCCAGGAGCAGGAGGCAACCGTCCAGAGCCAGCTCGCCGAGCTGCGTGGGCACCTCATTGACGCTGGGGTGGCGGACTGGCGGGAGTTTACCGACGAAGGCTATAGCAGGGACGACTTGCGGCGGCCGTCGCTGGACAACCTTCGAGACCTAGCAGCGGAAGGTGGCGTTGACACGCTGTACGTCCAAGCGCCAGACCGGCTGGCCAGCGGTGCCAAGCTCATCATCCTGGTGGAAGAGTTCCAGCAAAAGGGTGTGGCCGTCAATTTCCTGAAAGGATCGGTGGAGGCCACTCCTGAGGGCAAGCTCCTTCTCCACATGCAGGGTGCCATTGCCGAATACGAGAGGACGAAGATAGCCGAGCGCACCAGGCGAGGCAAGCTCTACTGGGCGAAGCAAGGAGCGATGGTAGGTGGACGCGCGCCCTACGACTACCGGTTAGTTCGCCGGGTTGACAGCCAGCGTGCCAGTCTGGCGGTAAGCGAGATTGAAGCCACCGTGGTTCGGGAGATGTTCCGGCTGGTATCAGGGGACCGCCTTACCATGAGAGGTCTCGCCCGCCATCTTGAATCCCGTGGCATTTCCACTCCTAGAGGCGCAAATCAATGGTCACCCACCAGCGTGGACCGGATTCTCCGCAACCCCGTGTACAAGGGCACCTTCTTCTACCAAAGGACGGAGGCTGCCTTGCCGTCCAGACGTCTCACTAACGACCCTTACAAGCAGAGCCGCAAGACAGGGTCAAAGCCAAGGCCCCAAAGTGACTGGATAGAGATACCGGTCCCTGCCCTAGTTGACGAGGCAACGTGGATCGCGGTTCAGGAACAGCTGCATCAGAATGGCTTGCATTCGCCTCGCAACAACAAGCGTCACCGATACCTGCTCAGAGGATTGATCCGGTGCCCCCGGTGCGGCGGCAACTACACCGGCTATTCTTCAGGTGGCCATCGAGCGTATAGGTGCCAAAACCACGATCCGGCAGTAACGTCTACGGGCAAGCGATGCAAGCCCGGGCAATTTTCTGCTCAGCCGGTGGAAGATGCCGTCTGGAGCGCCGTCACCGAGGCTATGCGGCAACCGGAAATGCTTGCCGGCGAGTACAAACGGCGCGTGGTAGAGGCCGGCCACGGGGAATCCCAAGGTGCAGAGAGGAAACAGCTAGCCCTGGCGCTCAAGCGTGCCAAAACTCGGGAAGACCGCATCACTGATGCCTATATCAACGAGGCAATGGACCTGGTCCGTTACAAAACGGAGATGGATAAACTACGCCAACACCGAGCGGAGATTGAGAGGCACGCGACGCGGCTTGAACGCCGCCAACGACAGGACCAGGATGCGCGGGATGCACTTGAGCACCTTAGCCGGTTTTGCCACCGGATATCTGAAGGCTTGAGTGCTCTAACCTTCGACGAACGCCAGCAATTGCTGAGGCTTGTCGTGGAAGGCATTACAGTGGACAATGGACGTGTCCGGGTGGACACAATCATTCCCACTGGCGATAGTAATTTGCGTAACCGTTATCCTGAGCTTGTCGAAGGGCGCGGGATCGGTGGTTCGACAAGCTCACCACGAACGGGTTTTGTAGCGCCGATTATTGAGAGGAACTACCAGCAACCTTTTCTACGGCGAAGGCCGGAATCTGGAGAAGTATTGACTCGATCCCGGCCTTCGCCGGGATGACGGGGGTCATCGGGCCCTATACGAAACTGCGCAATAGCTAGCCCGATGGGCAAGAGGAGGTAGAGAGATGACTGTATTGGTTTTTGGGGGCACCGGGTTCATCGGCCTACGGGCGATACGCCGGCTGGCCGAGAGAGGCGAAAACGTGGTCTGCTACGACGTGAACCCCGGCGCCGCCTCCTTCGACGGCCTGGAAGACCGGGTGAAGGTCTTGCGGGGGGACCTAACCCAATTTGAAGATGTGGTGTCGGCCGTACTACAGGTGAAACCGGACCGCATCATCAATCTGGCCTACCTGTTGGGCGGTGGCGAGGTGGAGCCCCACCTCAACTTGCGGATAAACATCCTGGGGATGGACAACTGCTTCGAGGCGGCGCGGCTGTGCGGCGTCAAGCGGGTGGTGTACGCCAGCTCCGTTGCCGTGTGCGGGCCCCAGAGCCTGCACGGGGACCGGCTCGTTGACGAGGATCAACCCACGTCCGGCGCCAGACAGTACGCCGTCCACAAGATCTTCAACGAATTTCAAGCCGCCATCTACAATGAAAACTATGGGATGAAAATTACCGGCATCCGCCCGGCCAACGTGACCGGCCCGGACAAAGTGCGAGGCTCCGTGGACCACGTCCGGTGCGTGGTCCTGCCCGCCCAGGGTGAGCCCGTCCGCTTCCCGAAGAAGGGCCTCATGCGGGCGCCGGTCCACGTCGATGATGTCGCCGAGGCCTTCGTTCGGGTAGCCCTGAGCGACTCCCCCCACCACTCCCTCTACAACACGGGGGGCGAACCCATCAGCCTCGGAGCCCTGGCCGACATCGTCCGCGAGTTCATCCCCGACGCCCAGATAACCTTCGACGCCGAGGGCGGCATCGAGGATTCGGGCACCTACCTGGTGGACAACAGCCGGCTCCGCGATGAGTTCGAGCTGGAGTATCCGCCCTTCCGGTCTCGTGTCCTGCAAATCATCAACGAAGTGCGGCAGGACGCCGGGATGCCGCCGGTGGAATCGAAGGCGGGCTAGACATTGGGCGGGACTGCCGCCAACCGGTCGACAATCCCTGCCGCGGCCGGCGGCGCGCGGCTTAGGATGGGATACTAAAGCCAGGGGAGGAATCATCGATGCGGGTGGACGTTCACACTCACGTATGGCCGGACAAGATTGCCGGGGCGGTGCTGCAATCCATGGTCGACCTGTTCGGCTATTCGGCCGTCGGCACCAACACCGTGGACGGCATCAAGGCCCACATGCTCGAGGCCGGAGTCGACAAGTCCATCGTGCTGGGAGTTGCGGCCCGGGCCGACCAAGTGCGGCGGACCAACGATTGGCTCATCAGTATCCAGGATGAGATGCTGGTTCCCTTCGGAGCGATCCACCCCGGCATGGATGACAAGGCCGGGGAAATACGGCGCCTGCGGGAGAACGGTATCAAGGGCATCAAGCTGCACCCCATGATGAACAGCTTCTATCCCGACGCCCCCGAGATGCTCCCGGTCTATGAGGAGATGGGTGAATCCATGGTGCTGGAGATACATTCCGGCCGTTTTGCCCACACCCCGAAAGGGGAGCCCATCTTTGCCGCGCCGGAGCGCATTGCGAACGTGGCCCGGCAGTTCCCTCGGCTCAGGATAGTCGCCCTCCACCTGGGCGGGTTTTACATGCTGGACGAGGCGGAGCGGCACCTGATCGGCAAAGAGAACGTTCTCATCGATAC
>JASMCQ010000090.1 GCA_030753265.1 Dehalococcoidia bacterium | reverse complement strand
GAAGCGGATGTTGGAGTTAGCGGGGCCCAGACCGGCCAAACGTTTCTGGTGAGACAAGGGTACGGCCCTGAAGCTGAAAGCTAATCCTGATCGAAGGGTTGAATGACGGGCGAAATCCCCCTACATCCCCCTTTATAAAGGGGGACCGAGGGGGATTTCCCCGATGCATTTAGTCTCTTCAAGGTCTGCCCCTATGCGGTTACCCCTGGGACCTTGAAGGAAGCGTCCATCCCAGCGAAACGCTCGGGCAGGAAAATCTCCAGCGGCGTGGTGACCTCCGCCCGGCCCTGGACGACGAAATCGGCGATTATCTTTCCGGTAATCGGGGCGAGGTGGATCCCCTTGTTGCGGTGGCCGGTGGCGAGGTACGCTCCCTCTAGGCCCGGCACCGGTCCGATGATTGGCATGCCGTCGGCAGATAGGGGACGTGGCCCCGCCAGATGGTCCACGACTTCCGCCCGCTCCAGGTCTGGGATAACGTATACGGACCGGTTGAGAATGAAATCGCGGCCCTCGGGGGTGCCTGCGGCGTCGAACTCCAGCCGCACAAGGTCGTCGTCGGTGTCGGCGAACCGGTTGGTCCCGGTGGCGCCAATACTGAGCAACCCGTCCTTACGGGGCGCGGCGCCGCCCCCGGAGGGACGGTGAATCTCATGGGGAAAGGGATCTGGGTGGCGGACTCGGATCGTCTCCCCTTTTAGGGGCCGGACCGGAACCTGAAAACCGAGCCACTCCGCGGCTGCGCCTGACCAGGCCCCCATGGCCAACACCACCGCTCCGCAGGGAATCAGGCCACCAGGGTAGGAAACGCCGGTAACCTTGCCGTTCTGGATCTCCAGGCCCGTGGCCTTCCGAGTGAGGAACTCGGCGCCCTGTAACTCCGCGGCGCGGGCCTGGGCCAGGGTCAGCCGGTAGCCGTCGATCTGCGAGCTGCTGTCCAGAACAGCCCCACGGACCACAGCCGGATTGATCCGGGGCTCCAGCTTGAGCAGTTCCTCGCGGCTGAGCCACTCGAGGGTAATATCTCCGTCACTGACCTCCACATCCCGCTCCAGAAACTTCAGATCCTCGTCGTCGAACACGGCCAGCAGCGTGTCAAACGTATGGAGTAGAGTGTCGATGTCCGTCTGCTCGTGGAGCTGAGGGACCACCTCATTCAGCAGTTCGCGGCCTTCCTTCGCGAACCGGTATTGAATCTTGTGATTCCAAACCATCTTCCACACCATTCCGGTCCCGTGGAGGGAAGCCCCTGAGCCTATGGCATTGCCGTCGATGACCGTTACTTTTATGCCTCGCCCGGTCAAAAAGTAGGCCACGGCGGTCCCAACGACACCCGCACCGATCACCACGACATCCGACGATGAAGTGAGCATTGCAACGTCCTCCTTTTGGCCGAACAGGGGATACTACTCGGATGGGTCCCTAATCCTCGGCTTTCTCCTTCGCCTTAAAGCGGACCAGGAAGCTGGCCTCCCCCAGGGGAGCGCCGTCGAGCAAGATGGCGGCGACATGGTCGCCGGGAGCCTGCACCGGTATCCGAAAAACCTTGATCCAACGCTGAAAAAGTATCCCTTCCTCCCAGTCGATGCGTTGGGGTGGCGGCAGGTCCAAAGGTATTCCTGGGGCCTTGATGGCCACCAACAGGTGGTGGGAACCAGGTGGGGCCCCGCCGATGCAAAAGGCCAGGTGGAGGTCCAGCTCGGCCACCACCGGCCCGTTCGACGCCGGGTCATCCTCCGGCGCGGGAAGCTCAATCAAATCGACGATTCCCTTGAGACTCAGCTCGCTGTCCGGCCCCTCCTCAGTGTCCCGGCAGAAAAGTGCGTATTTCAGATAGGGCGGTGCGTCGCGGCAGGTCAACGGGAATTTCCCCCCTTTCAGGTCATGGATGGGAAGTCGTAGCTGGGAAGTTACCCAATTCTAGCATGGAACGGGAACGACGGAAAACGGCTAGCTTCCCTGGTTCCCGCCGTGGCCCCCGCCGTTGCCAATCGGCCGCATTGCTGACAAACTGCCCCTACAAGCTGTTGGATCTTGAGACGGAGGCCCTTCGAGATGCCGTTGTCCGAGCAGAAGCTTAGCCAGGGAATGACCACCGGGGAATACTTCGACCAGACCAGGGTTAACCGGCAACCGCTGATCGACATTTACCAGGCCATCGAGATACCGGAGGAAACCAGGTCCTTCTTCGACGGCTTGGCCCAGCCACTGAGACTGGCGGTGTTCACCGCCGATTGGTGCGGGGACGCCATGAGCACCACGCCGGCCATCCTGCGCCTGGCCGAGAGCACCGGCAACCTCGGTGCAAGGGTCTTCAACCGGGACGAAGAGCTGGCCTTGACCAACAGCTTCTTGCCGGAAAGCCGGGCCGGCACGGTGCCGGTTTTCGTCGTGCTTGATCCCTCCCTGGGTGAGGTGGCCCGGTTCATCGAGACGGCCGGTGAGCTGGCGCCCGCCATAGACGCCATGAACGAGATCATTACTGCGGCGGTGGCCGGGGAGGCTCCCGAGGAAGCCAGGGCGTCGGTCCGTGGCAAGCGTACCGCCTACCGGGTGGCCCACGCCAAAGAGTGGGGAGAGGTAATCCTGCGCGCCTTCGGCCGGGCGGTGGCCGAGGGACTGGCGCTGCCGGCCAAAAGCCGTCCGGCGGTGGGCGGCACCAAATGGCCGCCCGAGGGCTGAGGCGCATGTCCCAACCGCCAGGCTCAGCAGATCGTTCAAGGCCCTGTGGGAAGCGCCATCACTCCACAGGCAGCGACAGGTGCTCTTCTGGTGGCTCGCCAGTGAGGACCGAGCCTTCCCGAACGGGGTAATATACCCGTGCACGGGTCTTTCCGACCGGCACCAACGCTCCCGCCTCAACCATCTCCGCGAGGTCCCTTGAAGCCGTGACCGGTGAAACCCCGGTGATTTCGATGTACTCTGGTCGGGTGATTTTACCCGTTTGGAGGGCGAACCAGAGGCCATCAACTTGCCGAGGTACCCAGCCTTTCTCCGTTCCGACCCTGTACACTTCCTGCATCCGGCGATGCCAGTCGGTCAGGTATGCCACAAACTCGGAAACGTGCCGGTCCAAGGCCAGAGCGAAGAATTCGAGCCAAGGGGTTGCATCGTATCCCCGCGAGAAACTTGTCCCGAGCGTCCGCTCAATGGCGGTGAAATAGGAGTCACGATCCTGAAACAAGTAGTTTTCAAGGGCTAGAAGCTTTCTGAAGCTGAATGGCGACCTCTGCAGAATCAGGGTCGTAAGCCCCCGCGCGGTCCGGCCGTTTCCGTCCCAGAACGGATGGATCGCAACCGAGTGAATGTGGGCGATGCCTGCCCTGGCGACCGGATGCACGTCATCCGTATCCTGCCGTAGCCAGAGGGCGAAAGACCGCATCAATCCCGGCACGCCCCCCTGGTCCGGAGGCGTGTAATTGCCCACCGTGTTTTGCCCTTTGCGGTACACGCCGGGCGTCACCGTATCGGGCGCGCCGGTCATGAAGAACCGGTTCAGTTGCCGCATAACCAACTCGTCGATGGGGATATCCGCCTGATCGCTCAGAAAATCGATGAAATCGTAGGCTTGGAGGGCATTGATGTTGGCCTGCTCGTCCGGGGTCGGATTCCTCACTCCCCCATCTCCGAGAAGGTTCCGGACCCCCGTTTCGTCCAGGGTGGCTCCTTCAATCCGGGTGGTTCCGGCGGCGCGTTTGACTTTTATCTCCCGGCGCAGCCATGCTTCGTGCTTCGGCATCAGGAGCATGTTATTGACCAGCCAAAGCTGGCGCTCAATGTCTTCGATGGCTGAATCGATGGCCGGTGTGATGGTGTAATGAGGGGCAAAGATATTATCATTCATGTCATATTACTGCTTATTAACATGTAGTATTGATATGAATTATAATATTACGCCCAGTCGTTCGCGTCAACGGTAATCGAGGGTTCGCCAAGCCCCGCGATGGCAACTGCGGGAGACTCGCCAGGCTATCCGACCATGTGCCACGCTTCCGGGCGGCGGCTGTTTTCCCTACCTGTTGACAATTGTTGACCCTTGGCATAGACTTTCTGTTAATGAGTTCCGTAGTTATGGCCATGACCTGTTGCATGTGTTCTTGTCCCTGTACATTGGGGGGGCAGGAGGGTCATGTAATCTAGCAGCCTCGTAGACCGCTCTTCGCCCGCCAGTTTTTGACGATTGGCGGGTTTTTATTTTGTCTAATTCTCAGGAGGATCAGTTGAGCACTCGGACCAAGGCCATTCAGGTACGCACCCAGGAGGAACTCTACCGGGAAAGCAAGCAGCTGGCCCAGACCTCCTCGGGGATCATTCCATTCATCGACTACGAGATAGAGCGCCTCGAAGAGGAGTCGGCCGCGTATGTCGCCGGAGAACTGGAGGACAGCCAGTTCATTCCCTTCCGGCTCCGGCAGGGCGTGTACGGGCAACGGCAACCCAACGTGCAGATGGTGCGGGTAAAGATCCCTGGTGGCATCCTCACGCCTGAGGCGCTGGAAACCCTGGGGACCATAGCTGAGGAGTACGCCCCTCTGGGCAAAGGCCACGTCACCACCCGGGAGAACTTCCAGTTCCATCACGTGCCGCTGGCCAGGTGCCCTGAGGTGCTGCGGCTGCTGGGCGAAGTGGGTTTGAGCACGAGGGAAGCCTGCGGCAACTCGGTCCGCAACGTGATCGGATCCCCGGTTGCTGGGGTATGCGCCGACGAGGTCTTCGACCCGACACCCTATCTCGCGGCTTACGTCCGTTTCGGGGTGCGCCACCCGATTACTCAGAACTTCCCCCGGAAGTTCAAGACAGCCTTTACCGGCTGCTCCAGCCACGACAGCGTCGCCGCCGCTATCCAGGACCTGACCTACGTCTCCCAGCTGCGAGTAGAGGGAGGCGTCGAGAAGCGGGGCTTCAAGGTCTACGTCGGGGGTGCGACCTCAATCATGCCCCGGCTGGCCAAAGCCCTCTACGAGTTCGTGCCCGAAGAGGACTACCTGCGGGTGGCCCTGGCCATCTGGACGGTGTTCAACGACGCGAACATGCTGCGGAAGAACCGCATGATGGCCCGGCTGAAGGTCCTCATCGACCGGATCGGTCTCGACGCCTTCCGCGAGTCGGTGGACGCTGAGCTGGAGAAGATCGGCCCCATCGACCCTACACTCCTGATGGCCGCCGAGGAGATACAGAGAGAGACGCCGCCCGGGCTGGGGCCAGTTTCCGGTCTGGTGGTCGGGGCGAACGGGCAGATCAGCAATGGCGGCGGGGAGCACGGCCGTTGGGTCGAGTCCAACGTTTCAGCCCAACGGCAGGAAGGCTACTACCTGATTCACGTAAAGCTGCCCCGGGGCGACGTCAACTACGCCCAGTTCCGGGGCTTGGCCGACATCGTCCGCCGCTACACGGGGGGGCGGGCCCGCACCAACCTGGAACAGAACCTGGTTCTTCGTTGGGTACCGGGCTCCCACCTGAAACAGGTGTGGGAGGCCCTGAAAGCAATCGATCTCGCCGGACCCGGCGCCCGGTCTATCACGAACGTCGTGTCCTGCCCCGGCACCGATAGCTGCAAATTGGGCATAACCTCCTCCATGGGGCTGGCCAAGGCGATCGGAGAGGAGATGGCGACCTGGAACGGCCTGGGAAGCGACGAAGAAATTCAGAAGCTCCGCATCAAGATCAGCGGCTGCCCCAACGGCTGCGGCCACCACCACATCGCCAACATCGGGTTCCACGGCGCCGCAATCAAGGGCCCGGACGGTGAGCAGATACCGGCCTACGAGCTGTTCTTGGGCGGCAACTACGGCGGCAGCCGGATCGAAGACTCCCGCGTCGGCGCCCGAATCCCCAAGGTGAAGATCCCCGCCAAAGTGGCGCCGCTCGTCGTCCGGGAGATAGTCTCGCACTACAAATCGAACCGGCATGAAGGGGAGAGCTTCAACGACTTCCTAGACAGGGTAGGCTTGGATGAGCTGACCGCCGTCGCCACCGAAGCCCAGCGGACCGTGACGACTACCGAGGCCGGCTCCGACCTGTACTTCGACTGGGAGCGGACCAATATCTACAAGCTGGAGCGTGGCGAAGGTGAGTGCATGGTTTAGGAGCTGCCCGTGGCAGCTTCACTGAATGGCAGGGTGATCGCTTGCCTGGAGGCCCGGATGCGCTCGGAAATGGTAGCGATGATCGAGCGGTATGGCGGGACGGCCTACTCGGCGCCCGTGCTCGAAGAGATCTACCTGAAGGACGATCCGGAGGCCCGGTGGCTGGTCAACGACATTTGCGACGGCACGGTTGCGGTGGTGATCCTGTTCACCGGGGCCGGCACCCAGGCCCTGATCCAAACGGCCAAGGCCATGGGCCGGCAGGAGGAGTTCATCCGCTGCCTGAACCAGCGAACGGTGATCGCCCGCAGCCCGAAGCCGGCCCGGGTGCTGCGGCAGCATAACGTCCACGTCGACATCATGCCTCCGGAGCCCTTCACGACGAAAGAGCTGCTGGAGGCGATCCGGGAGTTGGACCTCCGCGACACCCAGGTGGGGGTGCAGGCCTACGGAGAGCCCAACGGATTCTTGACCAGGAGCCTGGCCGAGAAGGGCGCCAAAGTACGGGAGGTCTCTCTCTACACCTGGGGCATACCGGAGGACCACGTGCCGGCGGTCGGGATGATTGACGCCCTGATTCAGGGCAAGATCGACGCCGTCGCCTTCACCAGCCAGCCCCAAGCAAGAAACCTGCGGGCCATCGCCGCCCAGGCGGGAATAGAAGCACCGATGATGGAAAGCTTGAACCGGCCGTCGGTGGTCATCGCCTCGGTGGGCCCGGTTTGCACCCGGGGGCTGGAGGAGGCCGAAATCAAGGTGGACGTGGAACCGGACCATCCCCATATGGGAAACTTGGTCCAAGCTTTGGCTCAACGCTTGGAGTGCTTACCCAGCCGGGCGGTCTAAGCCGGGGCCGCCGGCCAGACCCAAATCCCCTGAACCCCTGCTTCTAAGCGAGCCTCAAGGTCCGTTGATCCGAACCCCTAACCTAGCCTTCTCCTTTGGGAAAGGGCGTTGCCTCGAGAGTGTCATGCCGAGCCAGCCGCAGCGGCTAGGCATTTGCGGTGGGGCTTCTCCTCCGCCTCCCCAGATCCCTCGTCCTTCCCGCGAAGGACTCGGGATGACGGGGCGGTGCCCATCTTCGTCGGCCGTGGTGCTGGTGGCAACCAGCATGAATGATTCCGAGGAATGGATTGCCCCCCTGTCATTCCGAGGAGCGAAGCGACGAGGAATCTGGTGCGGGGTTCCTGCATCAGAGCCTGGCTCCACCACCCCAGACCCCTCGCTTCGCTCGGGGTGACATTTCTCAGGGTGCTATTGAGGCAAAGCCCTTGGGAAGGGGGCATTTGAGAGGGGGTGCAATCCGCATCCACCGGTTTCACGTTGAAGGGGCGCCGGCGCCTCGTTTCCTGGTCCTGAGGTCTGTCCCGTAGAGCCGCTGGAGATCCGTGGCGAAGCCCGCCACAGAGATACCGCCGGACCCAAAAGATCCCCTCCTTATCCAGGAGGGGAACCTTGCAAACTCTTGTCACACGGCGGGGAAGATACCCAATTCCGGGGAACCAGGTCTATTTCTTCAGCCAGCGCTTGAACCGGTCCCAGGGAGCAG
Source organism: Dehalococcoidia bacterium (assembly GCA_030753265.1). The sequence continues at coordinate 22,542 of JASMCQ010000090.1, read as the reverse complement.
CACTGACTTCGTCCACCGGCCGTCCTCGCCACCTTTTCTCAACGGAGATGGACCGGGGTGAGACGAAGAAGAGAAGGTAAGCTACAACTAACAGAATCAGGCCGACCCAAATCAGGGGGCCCAGCCCGAGTAAGGCCGCCACCACGAAGAGTATCAGCCCGGCCAGCAACATTTTTCTCGGGGTAACCGAGGGCCAGCGCCGATTAGAGCCGCGCCACGCCGAGGGAGCCTTCGGGGCCGGCCGGAAATCTCTTGGCTGGTCCTCCGGGTGTTTTTCAGCCTCCCCTTGAGCGCTGCGGGGCGGGGGAACTTCTCCGGCCCTTTTCAGTATCTCTTCAATCTCGTCCTGGTAATTTTCAGGCATGACTCCTCCGGAGTTCGGACTCCCAACCCAAAACCAACATCGATTCCCGGAGCAGGTGAAAGAGTGCTCTCAAACAGACCCTTCTCACCATGAATGCCTGGTATCGCCCCCAACTTCAACCGGCGGACCGCGGGCACCGGCACCCGCAGCTTAATTATACAGGAGCCATTCACGGCGGGGAAGAGTGGTGGGAATTGATCGCGGAGGCGGGCGCCCGTTCGCGGTGTAACCCGAAGTCCATCGGCCCCAAGGGATCTCGGTGAACACGGCGCCACAGGTCAGCCCCGGAACCTACCGAACAACTCCAAGAGGGGCCGCTCTTGGTCCTTCGACAAGCTCAGGACGAACGGATACTCCCCTTTGGTACGGAATCTCCCCGCTGACCTGGATTTCCCCGTTCGTCGAGGATTCCCCGTTCGTGGTGAGCCCGTCGAACCACAGCGGCTGCCTATTGTATCGGCGTAGCTAGCCGAACCGGCCCGTGATGTAGGCCTCAGTCCGCTCGTCCTTGGGGTTGGTGAATATCTGCCGGCTCTCGCCGTACTCGATCAGCTCGCCAATCCGGTCCTGGGTGGCCATGAGAAAGGCGGTGTAGTTCGATACCCGCGCCGCCTGCTGCATGTTGTGGGTCACGATGACGATCGAATACCGCTCCGACAGTTCCCGCATCAACTCCTCGATGGCCAGCGTAGCGATCGGGTCCAAGGCGGAGCACGGTTCGTCCATCAGGATGACCCTGGGTTCGACGGCCAGGGCCCGGGCGATACAGAGCCGCTGCTGCTGGCCTCCGGACAGGGCCAGAGCACTCCCCTTGAGCTGGTCCTTCACCTCATCCCACAAGGCGGCCCGGCGAAGTGACCGCTCCACCAACTCAGCCAGGTTGCCGCTGAAACCGTTGATGCGCGGGCCAAAAGCAACGTTATCGTAGATGCTTTTGGGGAATGGATTGGGCCGCTGGAAAACCATGCCGATCTGGTAGCGTATCTCGGTTGGGTCAATCCCCGGAGCGTACAGGTCCTGCCCCTCGAACAACACCTTGCCGGTCAGGTTAAAGGAGGGAATCAGGTCGTTCATGCGGTTGAGACACCGCAGGAGGGTGCTCTTGCCACAGCCGGAGGGCCCGATAATGGCGGTGATCCGGTTGCGGAGAAAGTCGAGGGTGACTTCGGTCACCACCCGCTTGGGGCCGTAGAACACGCACAATTCCTCGGTGCGCAGTATCGAATCATCCTGCTGCAATTGTCACCCTGCGTTTGGGCCTTGAAACTTGTTCCGGACGATGACCGCCGCCCCGTTCATGATTACCAGGGCAACCAGCAACACGATGATACCGGCGGCAGCGGCTTCGTGGAACCCGGCCTGAGGACGGGAGGTCCAGTTGAAAATCTGGATGGGCAGCGCCGTGAACCGGCTGAGGAGGCCGTCGGGCGCGAAGGGCACGAAGGTCAAAGCCCCCATGGCGATGAGGGGAGCGGTCTCCCCGATGGCCCGGCTCACCGCCAAAATCACCCCGGTCAGAATGCCCGGGAAGGCCTGGGGCAACACCAGGTGCCAGATCGCCTGCCACCGGGTGGCCCCCAACCCATAGGCGCCTTCCCGAAGGGATGGAGGCACGGCGCGGATGGCCTCTTCGGCGGCGATGATGATGATGGGCAGGATCAAGAGGGCCAACGTGAGCCCGCCGGCTAGAACGCTCTTGCCGAGGTCCATGCTGCGGACGAACACCTCCAACCCCAGTATCCCGTAGACGATGGACGGAACTCCGGCCAGGTTGGAGATGTTGATCTGCACGATCCGGGAAAACCGGCTGCGGGCGGCGTACTCCTCCAGGTAGATAGCGGCGCCCACCCCCAACACGAAGGACGCCACCCCGGCGATGGCCACCAAGTAGATGCTGCCCAACAGCGCGGCCTGAATGCCGGCCCGGTCCGGATGCCGGGAGGGAAAACTGGTGATAAAGCTCCAGCTCACCCTGGACCAACCCTGGGCGACGATGTAGATCAACATCACCGCCAGCATGGTGAGGGCGATACACACGGCCAGCAGGCACAAGCCATGAAACACCCGGCCCTGCCATTTGCGCCGAGCCATCCTCTTCCTGAATTCAGAGGGAGTGATCGCCGCCATTACTCGTACTCCTCCCGGAACCGGCGAACGACATACTGGCTCAGCAGATTCATCAGCAGCGTAATGGCGAATAGGCTCAACGCCACCGCGAAAATAGTCTTGTACTCCAGGGTGCCGGTCGGCGTATCCCCCAAGCTAACCTGCACGATGTAGGCGGTCATGGTCTCGATGGGGACCAGCGGGTTGAGGGTGAAGCTGGGGTTCTGGCCGGCCGCGATGGTTACGATCATCGTTTCCCCGATGGCCCGAGAGGCAGCCAGAATAAAGGACGCCACGATCCCCGACAGAGCCGCCGGGATGACCACCCCGGTGGAGACCTCCAGCTTCGTGGCCCCCAGCGCGTAGGCCCCCTCCCGCAAAGCGCGGGGCACGGCGCGCATGGCGTCTTCGCTGAGGCTGGAAACCATGGGCAGTATCATGATGCCCATGACGATGGAGGCGCTGAGGCCGTTGAAGACCGCGATGTCCTCGGAGATTCCCCGCAGCAGCGGCGTCACGAACAGCAGCGCGAAGTACCCGTACACCACCGTGGGTATCCCGGCCAGTATCTCCAGGATCGGCTTGACGGTCCGCCGGATGGGGTCCGGTGCATACTCGCTAAGGTAAATGGCGCTCAGGAGCCCCAGCGGCAACGCCACCACCATCGCCCCGATCGCCACCAGCGTGGTGCCCGCCACCAACGCCAACACGCCGAACTGCTTTGAGGCGAAGAGGGGCGTCCACTTGGTGCCGGTGACGAACTCAAGGACTGAAACTTCCCTGAAGAACTGGAAGGCCTCGAATACCAGCACCAAGACGATGCCGGCGGTGGTCAAGATCGAGACGCCGCTACAGAGAAGGAGAATAGTCCGGGCAATGCGTTCAGGGAGGAGCTTTCGCCATTTGGGCCGGAAGGACCGGCGCAAATCCGCGGCGGCGGCCTGCTGGCCGATCGGTTCATCCCTTGCCAAGGTTGTCTCCCGTTCCTTAGAGGAGGCGTTAGCTGCAGGGAGGGTCCGCGAACCTTCCCCACCTAGGATAAGTCCACGCTCCTCAGTTTACAAGTAGGTCCAGCGGGGAACCCGCCGGCGGATCACTGGTTGGCGGCCAGGACCTCTTCGACCGAGCCTCGCTTCGGGCTGGCGCCGCCGAACAGGGTGCCGGTACGGCCATTATCAAACCGGGCCAACGCCAGCTCATATACCCGGTCCGGGTAGGCTATGTAGCCCACCTCGGCCACCAACTCCCGTCCCTCCTTGCTGAGAAAGTAGCGTACAAACTCGTTGATGTAGGCCTCGTCACCAGCCTCCTTTCGAACGTAGATGAACAGGGGCCGGGAGAGGGGGCTATAGGTCCCGTCGCCGATGGTTTCGCCGGAAGGTCCGACGCATCCCTCGCCGCCGTCAACGGCGATGGCCTTCAGACGGTCGATGTTCTCGGTGTAGTAGGCGTAGCCGAAGAACCCGAGGCTACTCTTGTCCCCCGAGATTCCCTGCACCAATACGTTGTCGTCTTCGCTGGCGGTAAAGTCCCCCCGCGAAGCCTGGGCCTCCCCGTTTACCACCTCGGTGAAGTAGTCGAAGGTGCCCGAGTCCACGCCCGGCCCGTAGAGGTGGAGGGACTTGTCGGGCCAGTCGGCGCGCACCTGGTTCCAGCGTTCTACCTGATCCTCCGCCTCGGGAGCCCATATCGTGTGCAACTCCTCCACCGTAATACAATCGACGAAGCCGTTGTCCGGGTGCACCATCACGGTCAACCCGTCGACGGCCACGGGAAGCTCCACGTACTCCACACCGTTCTCGGCGCACATCTCAACCTCACCGGCCTTGATGGGCCGGGAGGCGTCGGCGAGGTCCGTCTCCTTGTTGCAGAACTTCTTGAAGCCGCCGCCGGTGCCGGACACTCCCACGGTGATCCGCACCGATCCGCCGGTGATGATGCCGTACTCCTCGGCCACCGCCTCGGTGATGGGAAATACGGTGCTGGAGCCGTCGATGTTGATGGCCCTTCCCCCGCCGTCCCGGGTGCCGCACGCCGTCAACAACACGGCAAGGGCGAGAAAGGCCACCAGCCAAACCCTTGTTCTACAGCTGCTTCCCATTCTCCCCTTGCCGCGCTTCACACTTGCCGGTTTCAGTCTACCACCGCTAGAGCTTATGGTCAGCAACTCGCGTTATAGCAGCGCATTCTAGCTGTCGTCAGCCGGATTCCGCGCAACGCGGCGGTTCCCGGCCCTTGGGAAAGAGACCCGCCACGGGCTCCGAGACGATTCATCCTTCGACCGGGCCGGGGAAACCCTCCCGGAGGAACCGGCACGTCCCGCCGGCGCTGCCGGCGCCGTTAGGCCAGCCTGTCCAGGGCTTCCTTGATCTCGTCATACAGCGGCTCCTTGCCGGGAGCCGGGGCCACCCACTTGTAGCGGACCACGCCGCCCTTGTCCAGCACGAACACGGCCCGTTTGGCGGCCACGTAACCTTCCAGCCCCGCCAGGTCCTGGAGGGCGATGTCGTACAGGTTTACCACCTCCCGGTTGAAGTCGCTCAGGACCGGGAAATTCAACTCATTGTTCTCGGCCCAGACTTTCTGGGAAAAGGGGGGATCGACGCTGATGCCCAGCACTTGGGCATTCAAGGAGTTGAATTGGTCCGCCCGGTCCCGCAGGGCGCACATCTCGGTGGTGCAGGTTCCCGTGAATGCCCCGGGGAAAAAAGCGAGGACCACGTTCTTTCCCTTGAATTCGCCCAACGACCTCCGGCCGCGATCGGTGTCATACAAGGAGAACTCGGGCGCCGGTTGTCCAACATCCACAGCCATGGTGTAGCCTCCTAATAGCCAACAACAACCGGCCAATTGCCGGCCGGTTGAATAGAGTTAGAGTATGGGGAAGGGGTCCAGATAATTTTATCACAGCGTATCCGGCCGCACTCCCTCTATGTTAGATATGTTAGAATGGCCCAGCCTTCACCCCCGGCTGGAAGGCCCGAGGTGAACGCAAAACTACCGGCGAAGCGGTCTGGATATGTTCTTCGATTCCCGGCGTTCAACGGTCCTGGCAACCAATGGGATGGTGGCCACCAGCCAGCCCCTGGCGGCGATGGCTGGGCTGCGCGTTCTGATCGACGGAGGCAACGCCGTGGACGCGGCGATCGCCAGCGCGGCGGTACTCAACGTTGTCGAGCCCGTGTCCACCGGTGTTGGCGGCGACATGTTCGCCCTGGTCTGGAACAATAAAGAGAAGACGGTGCGGGCCATCAACGGGAGCGGGCGTTCCCCGGCGGCGGCTTCCCTGGAATCGCTCCGGTCCCAGGGGCATGATCAGATTCCGGAGACCGGGGTCCACTCCATAACGGTCCCCGGCGCGGTCCACGGCTGGGAGACCCTCCTGAAAGCCTGCGGCACCATGCCCCTTTCGGAGTTGCTAAAGCCGGCCATCCAATACGCCGAAGAGGGTTTCCCGGTCTCCGACATCATCTCCTTCCAGTGGTCCAAACAGCAGGATAAGCTAGCCCGGCTGCCCTCGGGCCAGGAGTGGCTCCGGGACGGCCGTCCGCCGGCCCACGGCGAGGTAATGCGCGTGCCCACCCTAGGCCGGACCCTTCGCACCATCGCCGAGGGAGGCTCCGAAGCCTTCTACCATGGGGAGATTGCCCGGAAGATGGCCGCCTTCGTTCAGGAGCAGGGCGGCTGGCTGTCCACCGAGGACCTGGCCGGCCACACCTCAGACTGGGAAGAACCCATCTCAACGGACTACCGGGGGGTCACCTGTTGGGAATGTCCCCCCAACGGCCAAGGCATCGCCGCCCTGGAAGCGCTGAACATCGCCGAGGGTTTCGACATCGCCGGCATGGGCGCACAGAGCGCCGACGCTTATCACCACCTGATCGAGTCGATGCGGCTGGCCTTCGCCGACGCCTTTCACTACGTGGCAGACCCGAGCAAAGCCCAGGTCCCCACCAGCCAACTGGCCTCCAAGAGCTACGCCCAGGCCCGCCGGGCGCTCATCGACCCGCAACGGGCCATGGCCTCGGCTCCTTACGGCGAGGTCGGCCGCGGCAGCGACACCGTTTACATCAGCACCGTGGACCGCGAGGGCAACGCCTGCTCGTTCATCTACAGCATTTTCGTCAACTTCGGCACCGGCATGGTGGTGCCGGACACCGGCATCGTGCTGCACAACCGGGGGGCCCTGTTCTCCATGGACCCGGCCCACCCCAACGCCCTGGCCCCCAACAAGAGGCCGTACCACACCATTATTCCGGCCATGGCCACGGTGGACGGGGAGTTGTACCTGTGTTACGGCGTGATGGGGGGCCTCATGCAGCCCCAGGGCCACATGCAGGTGATCAGCAACATGGTGGACTTCGACATGGACCCCCAGCCGGCCCTCAATGCTCTCCGGTTCCTGGTCACCGAGGACTCGGTCGCTCTGGAAGAAGGCATCCCAGCCGAAGTGGTTGGGGATCTGGAACGCCGGGGCCACCGGGTGGGCATCGCCCGGGGATACCAGCAGTTGATTCTGGGGGGATTCGGCGGCGCCCAGCTAATCCAGCGGGACCGTGAGACCGGCGTGCTGCGGGGCGCTTCGGAGCCTCGCAAGGACGGCTGCGCCGTCGGCTGGTAGCCCGGCTTCCAGCCCAAATTCGGCCTATCGCATCGCGTGGGGCGGTCACGAACCGCCCCTAACTCTTTCTGACCGATCTCCCCTCCGTCACCCCTTCCACCGCTCCGGCCTCCCGTTTCGCCTCACCCGTGGCCGCTGCCTTCAGGGAAAGGCCCCCCTCCTTCGGCCGTATCTCCCACACTGAACAGGCCCACTCCCAATCGCAGTAGGAGGCAGCACCCTTGTCCGGTCAACCTCCCCACCGTAGCATCAATAGGAGTGTACTCCTCGTTTTCGTTGGGAAGAAAAGGAACAGCTTCCGATCCGGCCCGCAACGGCAGGCCGGAGACCAGGAGGCCGTCCAGACCTTGGGCCACGGTCTCAGAAGCCCGGAAAGGCCATGACGCCAACGATACCCGGGTCTGGCCGGGACACCCTCAGCTTACGTTGAAGGTGTGTACCTTGTTTACCGGCGGGCGCCCTGAGACCACCTGTGGGCGCTGGGCTCAATGAACGTATTTGGTACAGACAAAGCAGTGACTTCAAAGATGTTCTCGCCGGATTAGGAGGGCAGTTTCCATGCTGTTGCAACATGATTCTCACGCATCCACCAACGGTTTCCGTGCTCAGGATTCCTTCTAGGACCGGTTTGAGCGGCTGGTGGACAAGATAGGCAGTGTGGTCGTCACCTCCCGGCGCAATATCCGTTTGGCCCTGCTGGGGCTCTTCGCCCAAGGGCACGTTCTCCTGGAAGACCTGCCCGGCGTCGGCAAGACTCTGCTGGCCAAGACCATCGCCGCCTCCATTGACGGCGAATTTTCCCGTATCCAGTTCACGCCGGACCTGCTGCCCAGCGATATCACCGGGGCGGCGATATTCGACATGCGAAAGCAGGCGTTCGAGTTTGTCCCCGGCCCAATTTTCGCCAACGTTGTGGTGGCCGACGAGCTTAACCGGACCGGGCCCCGTACCCAATCGGCGCTCCTGGAGGCCATGGCCGAAGGGCTGGTCAGCGCCGATGGGAACGTGTGGCCCCTGCCCCGGCCCTTCATGATCATCGCCACCCAGAACCTGATCGAGAGCTATGGGACATTCCCCTTGCCCAATTCCCAACTTGACCGGTTTATGATCTCGATGACCCTGGGCCTGCCCAGGCCGGAGCAAGAGCTGGAGATCCTCAGCCGGTCGGGGCAGGAGTATGCTCAGCTGTCCCCGATACTGTCGAAGGCCGCGGTGGTGGAGATGCAGGAGAGCGTCGCAAAAGTAGAGTCGGCCCCATCGGTGCGGGAATACATCGTCAATCTGGCGGGCGCCTCGCGAGCGGACGACATGGTTTCCGTGGGCGTGAGCCCCAGGGGATCGGCGGCCCTGCTTCGGGCTTGCCAGGCTTGGGCTGCCTTCGCCGGCCGCTCCTACATCGTGCCGGAGGATGTGCAAGATTTGGCGCCCTACGTGTGGTCCCACCGGGTCATGATCGGATCGGACCAGGACATAGAAACCGGGAGAGAGGCCATATCCCGCATCTTAGAGCAGGTTCGAGTACCACTGTGATGGAGTTCCCCCTTCGATGATTACCGCCAAGGGGGTTGGTTTTCTTGCCGCCGCCGTGGTGTTGTTTCTGCTGGCCCGCCCGACCCAGGTGGGTTGGCTCTACCTGGTTGACGCGGTCCTATGGGGAATAGTCCTCCTCTCGGCAGCTTTCCCCTGGTTGGGAGTGGCGTTTCTGGCGGCCGAGCGAAGCGTAGAACGGCCCGATGCCAAACGAGGCCGCGCCGGGCCGGCCGAGGATGACCCGGTCCGGATCAAGATAACTCTGCGGGGCCGCGCGCCGTGGCCCAGTTACGTGCTCAGCCTGTTTTATGATTGCCCGCTGGCGGCGCCGGGCAGCCGCCTGCGACGCTTCTTCGTCACCGAGGTATCAACATCGGGCCAAGTTTCCATGGTGTCCACCGTCGAGGCCTTCCAGCGGGGAATGCATCACCTGAGTCCTTTGGTGGCCGAGTCATCGGCCCCGTTCGGCCTTTTCCGGCGCCGGGTCCGCCTGACGGCGCCCCAGCCGGTCCTGGTCTACCCCAAGGTGTATCCCTTGCAGCGCATGGCCTTGGCCGACGGGGCGTCCGGAGAATCGCCTCACTCCCGCAAGTCCGCGACCGGCACCGACCTGGCCGGCTCCCGCAACTACCTCCCCGGCGACCCCCAGCGCCGCATCCATTGGCGCAACACCGCCAGATTGGGCCGGTTGATGGTCAAGGAATTCGAAGACCCGGCCGACGCCACCCTTTACCTGGCCTTCGACGCCACTCACGTCTGGGGAGAGGGCAAGGAGACTACCCTGGAGTATGGGATCAAGGTAGTGGCCAGCGTCGCCGATTACGCCTGGCGGCATCGGGTCCCGGTGCACGTATTGGGCGGCGGCGTTCGCGGCAAGGATCCTGGCCCGGGGATCAGCCGCGGCGAGCTGGCGGCGTTATCGCGGGCGCCGCTTCTCGAGAGCCTGGCCCGGGTCGCCCCCGGTGACGGCCTCGGGCTTCCCGAGACTCTGGCCGAGTTGCCCCGCGGTTCCAGCGCACTGGTGGCGGTGTCCCTCGCCGATACGGCGGCGGTGCAGGCAATCGTCCGGGCGGCCCCGAAACTGCACCGGCTGGTGGTGGTGGCCTTCGACGAGTTTGGCGACCGGAAGAACGGCGGCGAGGCCGATGCCGATGCATTGAAGCCCTTGCACCTGGCCAAGATTCCGGTGGCCCGGTGTGCGAAGGGAAAGCTGGGCGAGGCGTTGCAATCTCTGGGAAACCTGAACGGGCCTTCACATTCCAAGCAGATACCCTCTGGCAGGCTTGGGACCGGCGGCCAAATCCCTCAAGTCTCCAGTTCCACCAACGGGCCCTCCGAAGAAAGGCGGCCTCGATGATGGAACTCGACGAACGAGACCGGCAGCCATGAACTGGGCGTCCCGGTTGTTCTCCCCCCGGATAGAGGACTCGCTGCGGCTGCGGGTCCTGACCGTTTTCTCCTTATGGCTGGCGGCACTAGCGCTGGCCTGGGTGGGCGGCAACCTTTGGCTGTCCCTGATCGGCGGGGGTCTCGGGACCCTTGGCAACGGGCTGGGATGGCGCTGGCGCCACCAGGGGTCTCTCATCCGGTCGCTGTTCATCGCCGGCCTGGTGATGGCCCTCTTTCTCTTCATGCGGTCCCAGATGCTGGAGGCGATTAACGGCAACTGGCTACCAATGGGGCACTTCCTGGTGTTGGTGCAGGCCCTGGCCAGCTTCGACTTCCGGACCCGAGGGGGGTTGTACGGTGGCATGGTCCTCAGCGGGAGCGCCTTGTTTTTCGCCAGCCAGCAGGCTTTTGATCCCAGCTTCGGCGTGTTCGTGATGGGGTTCGTGGTGGCGCTCCTGGCTTTTCTGACCGTGTCCTTCTTGGAGGACGGGATCAGGGGCGCCAAAGTACACTGGATTCACCACCGGCCCGCCCGCCCGGCCATGATTCCCTATTGGATAAGGGTTGCCTGTGCGGTGTTCGGCCTGGCCGGGTTGGCCTTCTGGCTGATGCCCCGGGGCTAACTCAACCTCATCGGCCCACCTCAGGTGACCGTCGTGCCTTACGCCGGCGCCTCCCTTCGCGAAAGAGATGCCCCGAACGAAGCAAGCCTCGCCGAGATCGCGCGAACGCTCAATCCGGAAAACGGTGGCGAACTGTTCCCAAGTGACCTCTCTCGATCCGGCGCCGGCCCGGGGGATGACGTGGCGTCGGGCGGGCCGGATGGACCTTCTGAAAGTAGGGGTACGTCGGGGACGCCGGCAGGCCAGGGAGCCGGGCCCGGCCAGCCTAAGCCGAACGTTTTCGGGACCGAACCGGGAACCTATTCCAACGGCGGCACGGCATTCTTCGTCCGCAGCAAGGTTTCTAGCTACTGGCAGGGCCGGACCCTGGAGCACTTCGATGGCGGGACCTGGCGGATCGATACTACCCCCAAAAACCTGGCACCTTCGACCGAAGAGGAAGGCGTCTGGTTCAACCGGGACAGCTTTGACCGTGACAATCGCATACTGTATTACCAGACCTTCTACGTGCAACGGGACCATCCCGACGCGGTCTTCATGGGCTATCGAGCTTTGCGCCTCTCCGCCGAAGACGGTTCTCTGGATGAACTCGGGGTCCATCAGGGTAACTCCTACCGGGTGCTTTCGGCCTATCCCAGGCACAGTCCGGAGCGGCTGCGCCGGGACTCCGCCTGGGTGGCGGACCCCCACCTAATCAGTCTGCCGCCAAGCTCGGAGCGGGCCCTCCGTCTGCTGGCCGGTCAAATCACCATCGGAGCAGGTAGTGACTTCGACGCGATGGAGCGCATTGTCGGCCATCTGTCCCGGCAGGCGAGCTACGACCCGGCGAGGCCCTCCGAGCTAACCCCTTCGGTGACGCTGGAGGAGTTCCTGGTCGAGGGGAAGCCCGGCAACGCCATGGACTACGCAACCGCCACGGTGATGCTGGCCCGGGCCTCCGGGTTGCCGTCCCGCCTCGCCGTCGGCTACCTTCCGGGCGTCCGGGACCCGCTGTCCGGCGCTTACAAGGTGAGACAGAGGGATGCCCACGCCTGGGCCGAGGTGTATTTCGCCAATCACGGCTGGGTCCCGTTCGACAGCAGTCCCCGTCAGGAGGAGGTAATCACGGGCGGGGTCGACTCCGGCGTTGGTTATCTGTTCCAGGGAGGCGTTGGCGATGACGTTTACGATGCGGTGAAGTCGGCCCCGTCCGAACTCGCGGGCCGGTTGCTGGATGGGCTGCGCAACCCCGTATTTTCGTTGGTTGGACCGGTGATACTGTTGACGGTGTTGTTGCTCCGTTGGGCGCGCGCCCGGTCCCAGCGGAAGGCAATTAGCCCGTGGGCGCCCCTGACCTATCGTGGCGCGATGTCCGGGGAGGGCCGCCGGGAGCTGCTGAAGCTGTACAGCCGGCTGGAAAAACTGTTGCAGCGGAAGACCGGCCTCCGCCGGAAGCCGTGGCAGACCGTGGGAGACTACGCCGGGGCGGCCACCGCCGGCAACCCCAAGGTCCGGCGGCAGCTCGTCTGGTTTACCGAGGCCGTCTGGCAGGCGGCCTACAACCCCGGCGAGCTGCCCGCCGGGCTTGCTAAGCAGGCGCGACAGCGCCTGGCTCGCATCAAAACGGCGCTGAAACACGGCGACTGGACAACCCCGGCCCACCGCACCGCGGCCGACGTTGACACCGGCGGCACCGCAAACTAAACTCTCACCCATCTGGGCCGTTATCAGATGATAGTGGGCGCCCTCTTTTCCCGTACCGGCGCCGGCCGGCGAGCGCCCATCTCAAGCCCTTACGGCCGGTGGAAACCGCGACTGAAGCACGCGGCTCCCTAGTCCGGACCGGAGAACCCAGCTAGGCCCCGAATTGGAGAGAGAGAATGTCCCAAGGGAATAAAGATAGATCATTTTACGCGAAGTATTTCAGGGAGGGGACGGTCCTCCACGGCCTGCAGTCGGTGCCCGAGGAGCGGGAATGGCTGATGGCCGCGCCCAAGGGCGAAGTGAAGCCCGCCGAGGTGGTCCTCTTCCTGGGATGCAACGTGCTGAAGACGACCCATCTGGTGCGCACGGTGATGGACATCTTCAAGCTGCTGAATGTCGACTTTGTGGCAGTGGCCGGTGCGGCCTACTGCTGCGGCATCCAGCACCACCGGAGGGGCGACACCAAACCCGCTTACTCCGTCGCCTCGGCCACGGCCCGGAACTTCATGAAGTTCAGCCCGAAACGGGTGGTGATGTGGTGCCCCTCGTGCATCATGTTCTACGACGAAATCATGGAGATGCGGGAGGAGTTTTTCTTCCAGCACGTTGCCGAGTTCCTGGTGGAGAACCTGGACAAGCTGGACTTCCAGCCGCAACCGGCGGTGGACGTGGCCGTACATTACCACACTGGCAGCGCCCAGTCGGATGCGGAGGCCCGCAGCGTCATCCAGATCCTTTCCGCGTTGCCCGGGGTGAACCCGCTGGACTTGGGTGTCAACAAGAAACTGGGGCGCCAGTGCACCCCGGCGCTGCTGGCAAGCCTGGGCGAGGACGGGTTTGAAGAAACCCTCGGCAAGACCTTCCGTGACGCCGTGGATGCCAACGCTGACGTCTACTGCACGCTCTATCACGGCTGCCAGCGGGGCCTGTGCCGCTACGAGATGGACTATCCGCTAAAGGTGGAGCACTACCTCACTCTGGTGGGAAGGGCCCTGGGCATCGAGCACGAGGACCAGCACAAGAAGTACTTGATGATGGGTGATGCCGACGCCATTTGGGAAGAGACTAGCGCCTGCGCCGCCGCCAGCGGGATCGGCGAGGATGAGGCCCGGGCAACCATACAGAGCAACTGGGTCGACGTGAACATCAAGAGCCCCGCCCGCCGCTGATCAACGGCCAGTTTGGGCGACACCGCCTCGACCATCAAAGCGAGGCTAGGCCACACTGGTCCTGACCCAGTGCTGGGCTTTGGCCTGACTGCCGATGGCGGAGCGCCGGCTACTGCTCGAATTCCCCCCAATCTCTGGCCCCGTGGCCAAGGCGGGGGTAAGTCGCGCCCTCGATTATGGCGGATGCGGGATATTCTGGCCGGAAGTTCCTCTCGCTCGTGCGCTGGCAATACAGTACCCACCCGGTGGTGAACCTGAACCCCACACACCCGAAGCTACTTACCGGCTACGGTGTCCGGAATACGCCCGAAGGGAAGACGCTCTCTGAACCACATCACGGTTCGGCGGCTACGGAAGGTTACGCCCCACTGCTATCTGTCCCTGATTGCGATGCAGGCGTCGAAGACTGCCTCTCAGGAGACACCGGTGGCAGTGCAAATGCCCGCTACATATTCCATGCTCACATAGATACCCGGTGCTGCCAAATGCACTAACGCCGACTGTCGAACAGCTGCTCGACCGCCTCAGCTATCTCGTCAACCGCATACGTGCGGCTAAGCTCGCGCACTTGGGATAACAAGAGGTATTTACGTTCACCGAATACTCGGTCCATTTCTTTCGTCACCACGACGTAGACCTCCCACCAAAGCTTGAGTGGACAGATGAGAACCTAGCCGTGAGCCGACGACCTGGCGCCGTCCGAGGGATACATGTCTCTTGGGCGGCCTTCTCTATTACGCGGTCAAAGTCCGGACAAATCTTGGGCTCTGGAGCAAAGCCCCAGCTGCCTCGCGGGGGTCCGTGTTGCTCTGACTGGGACTACGGTTGCTACGCCCACGACCGCCGTCGTGAGAGAGCTGGTGGCGGCGGTCTATGCGCTGGGAGTTGGTGAAGCTGGCTGATTCCCACGTGTAGGCGCTCCAGCTCGGCTTTTAGCATCTTTATGAAAATCGGCTCCTCGTCGACTTCCGCCAGCCGTTCGAACCCTCCGGCAAAGGTTTCCTGGTGGCCGATGATCTGGCCCGTGCGTAGCCCACTCCTGACCGTATCCGGGCTTAGGCCCAGCTCAACGCTTTTCTCGGCAATACCTACTGGTTGCATATGGTCTCCTGTGGCTGGTTTAGCGAGACTCTAAGTATCTGCTTGTCCACCAAATCCTATCTCTAGTCTACGTTCTACGGCCCAGTCCAGCCTATCTACAGCCTATGCGGGGTTTTGCGGGATATGCAGGTGCTCGCGAGTTGGTAGCATCGCGCTGTTGCCGCGCTGCAGCCCTAAACGCTCAACCGAGAAGGAGCAAGTCATGTTCGAGGCTGTAGACCGTCAGTGATAACTGGCCGCATGCAGGGGTAAGAAAGCCCGAGAGGCTAGAAGCGGCGTTATTTCCTGGGGTGAATGTAGGTTACTTCCCGAAAGGAGCAGATGTGTCCGAGGCCATAAATATACAAGACGCTCGATTGACCCCGCCTAAGCCGTACCCTACAATTGAGTGACGCCAGCCGGCGAGTGCAACCCGGCCGGCTTTTCTGGCAGTTCTCCAGGCTACGGACATTTCAGGAGGAAGCATGACGACGGGAGAAGGTTTCGCCCATCCGGAATTCCTGGTTGATGCCGCTTGGGTGGAAGCCCACAAGGACGACTCCAATCTGGTGGTGGTGGATTGCGAGGTGGAGCCGGCTTTCCTCCGGGGCCACATCCCCGGGGCGGTGCTGGTGCCCGACAACTACGAGAAGAACCCGGACACCGGACGGGTGCACCTGATGAATCCCGGCCAGTTCGCGGCCATGTGCCAGGGTCTGGGCATCGGCGACGATACCCTGGTGATCGCCTACGACAACAACCAAAGCAACTATTCCGCACGGTTCTGGTGGGCGCTCAAGACCCACGGCCACGGCAACGTCAAGGTGCTGGACGGCGGTTGGCGGCGTTGGGTCACCGAGGGCCGGGCCGTCAGCTTCGACAGGGCCCATCCCGACTCCAGCGTGAAGTTCACCCCCAAGGCCGACGACACGATGATGGCTCGGGTCGACGACATCAAGGCCGCCTGCAACGTTGATGGCGCGGTGATCTGGGACGTCCGGAGCACGGGTGAGTGGAACGGCACCAACAGCCGAGGCAACAAGCGGGTCGGGCACGTGCCCGGGGCCGTTCACCTGGATTGGTGGCAGACCATGGACCGGGAAACCCACCGGTTCAAGTCACCGGAAGAGATTCGGCGGATCCTTTCGGAGAAGGGCATTACTCCGGACAAGAACATCTTCGCCTATTGACAGGGCGGCATCCGTGCGGCGCACGGTGTGATGGTCCTGAAGCTCCTCGGCTACGGCGAGGCCAAGAACTACGATGGCTCCATGGGCGAGTGGGCCAATATGGAAGACACGCCCCTGGAGGTGTAGCCGGGCCACCCCGAGCACATCGGCTTCTACAGTCCCTGTTGCTAAAACGCGGAGGGCGCGGACGTCTGGATTCAGACGTGCGGTGCAATCCGCGGCGACTTCTTTTACTACAGCCGGTGCCTCTTGACCAACTCCTCGTCGGTGACATTGGTCCCAGTGAGGCCGTTGGCGTCCTGCTGGGAGAGGAAAATGATCGCCTTGGTCATGGCTTCCGGGGTGACCCAACTGGAGTAGTCAGCGTCGGGGCGTTGGGCCAGAAACCCCTCGGTGACCACCGGCCGCATCGGCTTCAGCGCGTTGACCGCGATATTGTACCGCCCCAACTCGGTGGCCAGCCCCCAGGTGAACCGCTCCAGACCCGCCTTGACGGTCCCATAGACCTGGCCCATCATCTCGATGCGGACGCCGGGCTCCATCCCCCGGGTGGAGGAAAAGATGTTGTTGGCGGCCTGGGACGACACGTTGATGATGCTGCCCCCTCCTTGATCGACCATTATGGGCGCCACCGCTTTGCAGCAGATGAAGGGGGCCCGCAGGTCGATGTCCACAACCAGGTCCCACTCTTTGAGGCTGGTTTTCAGGAAGGACTTGTAGTTGCCCACGCCGGCGTTGTTCACCAGCACGTCAACGCGGCCAAAGGCGCCCATGGTCTGCCGCACCATGGCGGTGATGTCCGCTTCCTCTCGCAGGTTGCAGCGGACGGCCAGCGCGGTGCCTCCGAAGCTCTCGATCTCCGCGACGGTGGCGTGGATGGTGCCGGGCAGACCGGGGCGCTCGGTCTCCGAGCGGGCGGCCACGACGACCTTGGCGCCCTCGCGGGCCAAGCCCACGGCGGCGGCCTTGCCGATCCCCCGGCTGGCGCCGGTTACGATGACTACTTTACCGGAAACGGGCATTCTCTCACCTCGTTGGCATCTTCAGCCTCCGGCGCCCGGCTGGCCCGTCGGCATCTCGGCTCATTCCCGACTCCCACACCCTGGGAGGAACTCCGGACAGCACCCCCGTCCAACGCAGGCCGGATGCTGGAGAGCAGGCTCCCTGGTCCCCCCGGCAAAGGTGGGATAACTCAGCCCAATCTCAACTTCATGGGGCCTCGCAAGCGGGATGCTGAACGCAGCTCTTGGGGCAGGCCCGTCAAATCTTCGGGGCAATCATGTTTGGGGAACGGCTTATGGGGGTAGCAGACCGGCCGCCGGCCCAAAGGTCCGGCTGAAAGCCTCGGGGGATATGCTGGCGGCTCCCGCTAGCTTGCCGAGCATTTCAGGGTTTTCCAGGTCCCGGCGCTCCAAGCGGATCATGTACTTGCGAGCCACGGCATAGTGCTCCGATTCGACGTCCACTTTGCGGACCCGGGTGCGGCCGGTTTCAGGGTCGCGCAGGTCCTGAAAGGGGACAACCCGAAGGTGTCCGTCTTGCAGGCAGATCAGACCCCCATCGCGTTGCTCTTCGTCCTTTGGTTCCGACAGCAGGAACCGGACGGCGCCGTAGCCCAGGGTTCGGGTGTAGTCGATGTCAAACGGAATAGGCGGGGCGCACCGCAAGTTGTAGCCCAGGGTCACCTCCACCATCGACAAGCGCTCCCCACGGTCGGCAAAGCGTTGCCGCACCGCCCGCCGGAGGATCGTCGCCAGGGGGATTTCGCTCAGGTTGGGATGGCCATAGGAGTCGTGCTCGATGACCACTCCGGGAATTTGGGCCAACTCTTCCGGGTCCAGCTTTTCAGCGATCCCTTCCGCGATCACCGCCAGTCCGTATTTCTGCCCCATTGCCCGGCGCTTGAGCATGGCCCCTTCCAGCACCTTGCAAACCAGGTCCAGGCCGATGCGCTCTTGGGGAAACTCCTCGGGTATGAGGGCCAGTGACGCCCCAGCAGCCTTGCCGATCCCCAGGGCCAGGTGGCCCGCTTCCCTCCCCATCACCACCACGAAGAACCAGCGGTTGGTGGTACGGGAATCCTCCATCAGGCTCAGCACTACCTCGGTACCCACGTGCCGCGCGGTCTCGAAGCCGAAAGTCGGCATGCCGCCGGGCAGCGGCAAGTCATTGTCGATCGTCTTGGGCACGTGGGCCACGCATAGGCCCCCCTGGGCGGCCCTGGCCAGTTCCGCGGCGCCGAAGGCGGTATCGTCGCCACCGATGGTTACCAGGTATTTGATGCCCATGTCCTGGAGAGCCTGAAGCGCCCGCCAGAGATCCTGCGGGTTACGGGTGGGATTGGTCCGCGAGGTGCGCAGGATGGAACCGCCCGAGGTGTGAATGCGGGACACGGCGCTGATCACCAGACGCTCGACCATGTCGGTCCGCCCAGCGGCCAGGTGCTCGAAGCCGTCAAGGATTCCAATAACTTCGAGGCCGGAATTGACCGCCTCGATAGTAGCGGCGCCGATGGCGCTGTTGATACCCGGCGCCGGACCGCCCCCCACCAGTATGCCGAGGCGTTTTGCCTCCTTGGTCATGTGGCTAATCCTTATTCGAGCGGGATGTAGAAGCTTGACGATTGCGGAAGGGGCTGACCCACAGCGAGGCGTCAACCGATTGAACACCACCCGTGCTGCTTGAGAATCAGGCCGGACGCTGCTTAATCCGTCCTCTGATGTTAACCATGATAATACTTTGTCAAGCTATGTACCACAGTTCAACCGTGGGGGTCAGACCCAAATCTAATGGGGCCGTGGCGCACCGCGCGGTCGAAGCCCCCGGTTCACCCCGGCCGCGGCTGTCATGAGTAGCGGATCCTGGGGTCGAGCCAGCCGTACATGAGGTCGACCAGCAGATTGATGGTCAGGATAGCCACGCCAATGATCACGATGACGGCCTGGATCATCGTGAAATCCCGGTGGAAAACCGCTTCGATCAAGATCCGGCCCATGCCGGGCACCAGGAAAATGGTCTCAATGATGACCGTGCCTTCGAACAGGCGGCCAAATTGCCACCCGGTCACGGTGAGGATGGGCAACAAGGCGTTCTTCAGACCGTGCCGGGCCAGCACAACCCGCTCGGACAGCCCCTTGGCGCGGGCAGTCCTCATGTAGTCCTCCCGAAGAGTCTCCATCATCGAGGAGCGTGCTACCCGGCCGATGAAGGCCATATCGTAGAAGGCCAGGGCGACGGAGGGAAAGATCATCTGCTGCAGATTGGTTAGCGGGTCCTCCCACAGTTCGGCGTACCCCAGGGGTGGCAGCCAATTAAATACCCGGACCAGGAACAGGATAATCAGTACGGCGGCGAGGAAGTTGGGAATGCCGATACCGACCAGGGTGAAAGTCCGGGCGCCGTAGTCGAGCCAACTCTCCGGCTTGATGGCCGAGATGATCCCCAAGGGCACCGCGAACAAACTGGCCAGGATTATGGCCATGAGCGCGAGTTGGGTGGTTCGGGGCACTCGGGACTTGAGTTCCGTCATGACCGGGGCGTTGAACCACAGAGAATCACCGAAGTCTCCCCTCGCCGCCCCACTAATCCAGCTAAGATACTGAACGGCCACGGGCCGGTCGGTACCCAATTTGTGGCGTAGCCTCACCAGCTCTTCCTGGGTATAATTTGCATCCCCTTCGCTGAGGATGGCCAGTGCAGGGTCACCGGGCATCACCTGCATCACAACGAAGGCGACAATCGTCAACAAAAGGACCGTGGGTGGAAACAGGATGACCCTTTTCACCGCATATTGACGCAAAATGTGGCTCCCTGTTCTTCGTGGTTATCGCCGTGGGCCGGCCGGGCCCTTTGCCTGGCCCGAGATCGCCTGGCCCGAGATCGATAGTAGCCGATTACAGTGCTTAATACCAGACCAGGTGCCAACCCTCGTATCCGGCCGCTGCACCCTCCGGGCTTCGAGGAAGCGAGAACAGGTCCGGAGCACCGTCTACCCTCCGGACGCCTCATCCCCTGGCCTCAGACACCCAGCCGGTCCATGGCCCCCAGCGGGAACCTATGATGCCCCGTTGCCGCCCGCCCAATCTGGTGGTATATTCGGGACGACCTCAGCGGCGGCAACGGTAAAAACTTGCAAATAGGGAGGCTGGCGCTATGCGCATTGCCCTGATTGGCCAGGCAGCTTTCGGCGAGAGCGTCCTGAACGCTCTGGTCGAGGGTGGAGAAGACATCGTCGGGGTGTTCTGCCCCCCCGACCGAGAGGGACGGCCCCCGGACCCGATCAAGGCGGCGGCCGAGACTCACGGCATCCCCACGTTTCAGTTTCGCCGAATGCGAACTCAGCCGGCCATCGACGCCTTCGTAGGCCTGAACACCGACCTGTGCGTGATGGCCTTCGTCACTGACATCGTACCCGATGCGATCCTGACGGCGCCGACGAAAGGGACTATCCAGTACCATCCGTCTTTGCTCCCGAAGCACCGGGGCCCCAGCTCCATCAACTGGCCCATCATCCAGGGCGAGACGAAGACGGGGCTCACCATCTTCTGGCCCGACGCGGGCCTCGATACCGGCGAGGTGCTCCTTCAGAAAGAGATCGAGATCGGCCCCGACGACACCCTCGGTTCCGTGTACTTCGGCAGGCTCTTTCCCATGGGCGTCGAGGCGATGGCGGAAGCCGTGGCGATGGTCAAGGCCGGCACGGCGCCCTGCATCGTGCAAGACGGGGACCAGGCCACCTATGAGGGGTGGT
Source organism: Dehalococcoidia bacterium (assembly GCA_030753265.1). The sequence continues at coordinate 2,037 of JASMCQ010000090.1, read as the reverse complement.
GCGGCGCCCAGGAGGTCATTATCGACTGGAGCGGATCGGTCGACCAGATCTACAACCTGATCAGGGGGAGTGATCCGAGTCCCGGCGCCGGGACCACACTTGGTGGGAAGACGGTTCAGTTCTACAAGGCGGAAAAACGGGAAGGCGACAGCGGGAAGAGCCCTGGGGAGGTAACCGAGGTCACCGACGCCGGCTTCGCCGTGGCCGTGAAGGGCGGGACCGTGTTCATCGCCAGGGTCCAACCCGAAGGCGGGCGCAAGGTCTCCGCGCCGGAATGGACCGGGAGCATCGACCTGCGGCCGGGGGCCCGGTTCGGAAGTTAGATCCATCCGGTTTCTGCGCGAAGCATCTCAAACGCGCGGCGCGGAGACCCATCGCCGGGGATAAGGTTGAGAATCGAAGTGCCGCGGTTCCGCCCCGGGGTCAATTTGACCCCCCTTGAGGGGCGTGGCACAGGTAGTTTGTACATGGACCAGGGAGGTGTAAGACGCATGGCCGACTCACCGAAAAGGGAGTTCGATTTCGAAAAGGCCGAGATAGGCGAGGACCTGGGTTCCTACGATTACGTCCTGAGCCAGAGGACAGTGGACAGCTACCGGGCGTCCGTGGAGGACCCCGACGCGCCTTTCGTCACCATCGGGGTCAAGCACGACACCACGGCTCTCGATATGGCCTATGACGACCAGGTCGGCGGAATCCTCGCCCGTGCCGAAGTGGAGTTCTACAACGCGCCCATACCCGGCAAGAAGATCTTGGTAACCGCGCGGATCGCCGACAAATACTGGCGGCGCGGCAAACCCTACCTGGTGACCGAGGCCACCGCCATCGACGAAGACGGGCGGCTGCTGGAAATATTCCGCTCCTACGAGGTCAAGAAGCCTGACGAATTGGGCAAGAAGTGGCAGGAGTAGGGCCGACAGTCAGCCAAGATACCCCGCACCCTTCTTGAGAAGGCCGGCGCCAACCCAAACCGGTTCACCGGTTTCCAAGAATGTTTCATGCGTCACCCGGGGGAGAGGTTTAGTGGCCGGCCGTCCGGTCAACATGACTCGAAAGCTCTCGTGGCTTATCCCCGGCCGGAGGGCTCCCAGTTCTTTCGATGAGGCCCTGTAACCCCTTGCATTCTTGCCCGATTGGGCCAACAATGTGTTGTGTAGAATGGCGGCATCTGAACGCCGTTGAGCGCCTGTCCAATAACCGGCCTCCGTGGTTCGACAGGTCCGGCTTCGTCGGGACTCTCGATGGAATCGGAGTTCAACGCGAACCGGGGGCAATCCGTACCGACTGGGACAGTCCGTACTAACGGGGGCAATCCGTTCGTCCTGAGCTTGTCGAAGGACCGAGATTGGCCTCCTTCGGGGTTGTTGGACCGGCCCTGTGCCGCAGTCTAAGTGTGGAGAGTAGCGTGGCAAGCGCCGTTGGACCTCGGCAGATCGGTTTCCCTGGAATCCTCATCGCCAAGCCTGCTCTTGGGTTGCCCAAGCCGCCCAAGCTCAAGGGGCGGCCGCGCGGTGACCGGCGGCTGCGCCAGCCCGGTTGGGCCGGGGACCTCGCTCCCGACGAGTTGGCTTTTCTTAAAGACCGATTCCTGCGAGACAATAGGCTCGCGGTGAAATGGGCCTTCCCGCCGAGCGCCAAACCGCGACCCGAGGAGGTGATCCGAAGGGTGGCGATGCACGGAGACCCCGACAACCGGAGGCTCAACCTCAAACTGGCCCGCCAAGCCCGCGCGGAAATAGCCGCGAGCGACACCACGAACCAGGCTCCAAAGCGACGACGCAAGGCTGGCAAACGCGGAGCGAAGTACGGGCCGGCCGATCCAGTCCGGCAACTGGTCCTGCTGTAACCGAGCACCGCCCCTCGATGGCGGGCCCAGCCTCCAGGTTACCTGAAGCGCGGACACAATACCTACCCCGCCACCGGAGAGAACCGGTTCATTCCCCCTTTTGTAAAGGGGGACAAAAGGGGGATTTCCCCCGTACCAACCTTTAAGAAGTCGTGAAACATTCTATAAGTTGGCCCCGGCCTGTTTTGCGG
>JASMCQ010000089.1 GCA_030753265.1 Dehalococcoidia bacterium | reverse complement strand
CTGGAAGTAATGTACCTTCATTCCAGGAGCTCACGCCACTTCCACTTTCTCGGGTTTTCTTACACCCCAATGTGTCCCATTATCGCTGACGGTCTACATACCTCGACCTGGTTACCGGCTTCGGCGAACTGTACCGGTTCTTGCGTTTCGCCCAGCGCTTTTTGAACCAACCCGTCGGAGAAGTCTGACGCTGGAGCGCCGGTGCCTTGCCACCGGTCCTCACCCAATAGAAGCTCGAATCGGGCTCGAGCGCCGGCCTGGCAGGACTCTTGACCACGCCGTACCACGTTGCTAGACTCTTTCCCATAGCCGCAGAAGGACAATAGCCCTGGGTGCGGGCCGTTTTGCGTGACGTTCCCGGCTCGATAGCCGGATGGGGCCAGGCCCTCGGATTGCTCGGGGGTGTTTAGCCCACGACCGGCGATGTCTCCCGCGCTAGCCCAGCCGGGTGCAAACCGCCGCCCGGGGCTGGTTTCCGGTGAATAAGGAGGATGGTGCGATGGTTACTCCAGCGTCAGATGTCGTGGTTATCGGTGCGGGTGTAGTTGGCTCAGCCGTGGCTTATTTTCTGGCCGGACAGGGCGTCAAGGTCACTGTCATCGACGGCAACGCGATCGGCTCCGGGGCCTCCCTCCACGGGACCGGGATGGTGTGGCAGCTTATCTGGAACAACAAGACCCAGTACGAGTTGGCCAAGGAAGGCCGCGACTTGATGTACGACGTGGTGCCTCGGCTTCACGACCAGACGGGCCTGGATACCCGCCTGCACACCTTCGACACGCTGCTGGCGATATTCGACGATGTGGACATGAAGTTTATCGAGAGGGACTTGGAGGTGAGCAACGGGGACGTTACCCTCGAGTGGCTCAGCCGGGAGGAGCTGCTGAAGCTGGAACCACGGATCAATCCAGAAGTCAAACGCGGGGCCGTTCTGCGCGGCACCTCGCAGATAGACGGCTACCGGCTGACCCTGGCCCAGGCCCGGGCCGCGGAGCTGCATGGAACCGAGTACCTCACCCGGCAGGCTACGGGGCTGGAAATCCAGAAGGACCGCGTCACCGGCGTATCCTACGCGGGCGGCGTCATCCCGTGTGGGGCGGTGGTGATAGCGATGGGAGCCTGGTCGGGCGCAGCCTCGGAGTGGCTGGGCTTCCCCGTGCCCGTCCGACCCCTCAAAGGGGAGACCATCAGAATCCGCCACCCAGAGCCTTTCCCTTACGCGATCCGCCGGAACTCGGGGGGTGGCATTTCGCCGTTCAAGGATGGCCTCCACAGCCTGGGCGCCACCGGGACCAACCGGTTTGACGATACCGCCGACGACCTGGTGAAGCTTGAATTTGATGCCAGCGGCACTCCCGAGGGCCGTCACCACATGCTTCAGAGATCGCTCTACGTGATCCCCGACCTGGAGAGGGCGGAGATCGTGGAACATCTGGCTGGGCCGCGTCCCCTATCCGCCGACGGCATGCCCGTCATCGGACCGGTGCCGGGCGTGGAGGGGGCGTACATCGCCACAGGCCACCGCAACAAAGGGATCCACCTCAGTACCATTACCGGCAAGATAATCGCCGATTTCATCGTGAAGGGAAGGGCGGAGGTCAACACACCACTGGATATCTTCCTGCCCCAACGCTTCTCCCAGACGGACGTCTCCTTCAAAGTTGCTGGGGTAAAGGTTTAGAGCGCTGCTGCTGGCAACCAGCACAAATGAGACGGTTTGGGACCCGATAGATCAGGGGTGTGGAAGAGCTTGGGTGAACTCCCTGAGGACCTGGTTATGACGTTTTCGGCTGGCGCGTGTCGGAAAGACTTCTTTGTGAGCCCGGCGTGCCTACGACTGGAGAACGAATACCAAGGGAAAGGAACGGGAAAGATGACCGCGACGAGTAAGGACCCGATATTGGTGGTGGTGCAGTTGACCGGGGGGAATGACTACATGAACTCTATCGTCCCCTTCAACGATCCGCTGTACTACGATAATCGCTCCAACTTGGCCGTCCCTCAGGACCAGGTGCTGCCCATTGATGACAAGGTCGGCTTCAACCCGGCCCTGGCTCCCATCAAAGAGCTGTACGACCAGGGTAAGGTGGCCATCATCAACGGCGTCGGCTACCCCAACCCCAACCGGTCCCATTTCCGGTCAATGGACATCTGGCACACCTGCGAGCCGGACAAAGTCGGCAACGAGGGTTGGCTGGGCCGGGTCATCCGGGACCTGGACCCCAACGCTGAGAACGTGCTGACCGGGGTCAACTTCGGCCGGGGACTGCCAAGGGCACTGGCATTGACGGGAGTCCCGGTGGCGTCGGTGGCTGTCTTGGAAACCTACGGCGTTTTAAGCGGCATCACTGGGGAACCGCAGCGGTCCGAAGCGCTGGAGACATTCTCCCGGATGTACACCCCGGCGCTGGGCACGGGCCCGGTAATGGACTACCTGGGGCAGACGGGACTGGACGCGTTGAAGGGCGCCGACATCCTCAAGACGGCCCCCGGAAAGTATCATTCCACGGTGGAGTATGCCAACAGTCCCATCGCACAGAACTTGAAAGGGATCGCCAAGGTGCTGTTCGCCGGCCTGGGGACCCGCATCTTCTACACCCAGCAGATGGGTTACGACACCCACGCCAGCCAGGATCCGGCCCACCCTGGCCTCCTTACCGATCTCTCTCGGGCCATCACCGACTTCTACAGCGACCTCAGAGAGCACGATACCTCGGATAACGTGCTGATCTTGCTGTTCACCGAGTTTGGGCGGAGGGTAAAGGACAACGGGTCCGGCACGGATCACGGCTCTGGCGGCATGGCCTTCGCTGTCGGTGACCCAGTGAAGGGCGGGATGTACAGCGAATACCCGTCGCTGCGCGGGGAGGACCTGCTGGAAGGCGACTTGCAGTTCAACTTCGACTTCCGGGGCGTTTACGGGTCCGTCGTGGAGAAGTGGCTGGGCCTGGACGCGGTCCCCGTGGTCGGAGGCAATTTCGAGCAGTTGGCCTTCATTTAGCGCCGACGATTAACGCCGGCGAGGACACCAGTCCGCCCCGCCGGCGGGCGTGCAGGCGCCTGGTTGTGGCAGCCAGAATAACTTTGTCTTGAATATCTGGGCTCGTGGATGGATGGGCCCACGGCCCGATCGAAGCTTGAACGAAAGGAGGGCTTGAGCTATGCCGGAAACGGACAAAGCTTTGATGGCGCACCTGCTGCGCCGGGCGGGCTTCGGCGCCACCTTCCAAGAACTGGAAGCCTACTGTGACAAGGGCTACGAAGCTACGGTGGAGGAGATCCTTTACCCGGAACTCCAACCGGCGATAGAAGAGGACGTGCTGGAGCGTTACTACATAGACTGGAAGGAAAGCCGCAACATCGAGGGCGCTCTCACCGAGTTCCTCTACCGGATGAACGCCAACGCCAGCGTCCGGCCGCTACAAGAGAAGATCGCTCTGTTCTGGCACGGGCTGTTCGCCACGGGCCTGGCCAAGGTCCTCCACGAAAAAACGGCGCTCAACCAGATCGACATGTTCCGTGCCTACGGCTTGGGCAGCTTCCGTGACCTTCTGTTGCAGCTGGCCAAAGACCCGGCCATGATCTTCTGGCTCGACAACAACTTCAACCATAAGGGGGCCCCCAACGAAAACTGGGGCCGGGAGTTGTTGGAGCTTTTCTCCATGGGCGTGGGCATGGACGGCCAGGCCAACTACACCGAGGATGACGTTAAGGAGGTGGCCCGGGCATTTACCGGCTGGACCATCGACGACGACAACACGGTCACCCCACCCTACGGAAAGATTCCCTGGCGCTTCCGTTACCTTCCAGAAGACCACGATGACGGCGAAAAGACTTTCCTCGGCCACACTGGGCGGCTCAATGGCGAGGACGTCATCGACATCATCGCCCGGCAGCCGGCTACCGCCAGGTTCATATCCAGGCACCTATACAACTTCTTCGTCGCCGACGAGCCTCAGGTGCCGGCCTGGCAGAACACCCCTCCGCAGGACCCCGAGGCGATCAGGATACTGGAGGAAGAGTACTTCCGGTCCAGCTACGACATCCGCTCAATGCTGAGGGTGCTGTTCAACTCCGGCTTCTTCAAGTCGGAGACGGCCCGGTTCGCCAAGGTCAAAAGCCCGGCGGAGGTGGTTGCAGGTACCCTGCACCTGCTGGGCGACTTCAAGTTTCCCAAGCGGGGCATCTTCGACGTGGCCCTGGAGTGTCGTTACATGGGACAGGACCTGGTGAACCCGCCTTCGGTGGAAGGATGGCACACCGGCAAGGAGTGGATCGACACCGGCAGCCTGGTGGAGCGCATCAATTTCGTCGCCGACCAGGTGGGCGACATTCGGCAGCCGGGCGTTCGCGCAATGGTCGATGCCCTGCTGGCCCGGGGTTCGGTGCTGGAGCCGGAATCGATAGTTGACGGCTGCCTGGAGTTGATGGGCTGGTTGCGCCTCCATGAAGATAACCGGCAGCACATCCTCGAACAGGTCCGCCACAGTGGCGGGGTCCGCACCGTAAACCCGGAGGAACGCCGGTCTGCCGAGCAGGTGATCCTCCGCACAATGAAGACGATCGGCTCCAGCCGGGAGTACCAATTCGGCTAGGCCCAGTTGGGAACGAGGATGGGGTGCCATTGGATCGAAGCCCATCCCCGCTGCGGCGATTGCGCTGGAGCGCCAGGAGACGTGAAGATCGCCGCCCATCCCTATGGGGGAGACGCCGGCACCACGTCCCGCAGAAAGAAGGCGGAGCGGCTCAGGCCCGATCCTCGCCCTTCGGGGCGGAGGCACTGCGACCGGCGTTTGCCGAGTAAATCGACGGAGTACGAGCAACCCGGCCCCAGGGTAGGTTTATTGCCAGCTAGGCCGGGGAGCGTTTCGGAGGAGAAAATGACCACCCAAACGCAACAACCCACATCTGTGCGCGGCCTGTACCGGTATCACGACGTGTTCGGCCTACTGTCGTTGGGAGGAGCCGGATTTAGCAACCCCGTTGCCGTCGCCCTGGGCCCGGACGGCCTGGTGTACGTGGCCAACCGGGCCAACCCCAATCAGCCGGACGCAGTGCGGATAACCAAATGCACCAAAGAGGGTGCATATGTCGGTGAGTTCGGCGCCTTGGGCGAGGGGGAAGGCGAGTTTATTTGGGTTACCGATATAGCCTTCAACCACAAGGGTGAGCTGGCCCTGTCGGATGAGCACTGCCACCGAATCACCATCTTCGATGGGGAGTGCCGTTTCCTTCATCGCTTTGGCCATTATGGCGCCGGCGACGGGCAGATGGACCGGCCCTCGGGCGTCGCATTCGATTCAGGAGGCAACCTTTTCGTGGTGGACGCGCTCAACCACCGGGTCCAGGTGTTCACGCCGCGGGGCCGGTTCTTGACCCAATGGGGCAGCTTCGGCGGCGGTGAGGGCCAGTTCAACATGCCTTGGGGCATCGCCATCGACCGGGAAGGCGACGTGTATGTCACCGACTGGCGGAACGACCGGGTGCAGAAGTTCAGCCCGGAGGGACGGTTCCTGACGGCTTTTGGAAGCTCTGGCTCGAGTGAAGGCGAGTTTAATCGCCCCAACGGGATCACTGTGGATGCCGGAGGGGACATCTACGTATGCGACTGGATGAACGACCGGGTACAGGTGTTTGATTCGAAAGGCAACTACAAAGACACGCTCATCGGCCACTCCGGTCTGTCCAAATGGGCCAGAACCTACCTTGACGCCAGCCCGCTGGTGGAAGAAAAGCTGAACCTAGCCACCCAGAACATAGAGCCAAAGATGCGCTTCTACCGGCCATTTTCGGTACAGGTGGACGAGGACGGTATGGTATTTGTCGTGGACGGCTACCGGCACCGGGTCCAGATATACCAGAAGCTCCCCATCTGAGCCGGCACCATTCTGATCTGACCTGTACAGGAGATTTTGGGGAAGTTAAAGGCGACGGGGTGGACACTGGCTGCCATTGCGGATGAGCTAGCAGTACACCGTGACTCTGTGGCGGGGTGGGATGCTGGGAGGCATTCACCGGCCAACACCAAATTGGTAGTGATGGCCTTGGAAGGTCTGTTTCGGAAGAAGAAAGTGCCGAAGAGACGGCGCTACATGAAAAGGCCCCTAACTCCGAAGAGCTAGGGGCTGTCGAAACCAATACCCCGAAGGGTGATGGCCCTATTATTCTATTTCGAGAGGGTTGCTTGACGGAAGGGGTACACCCCGATAGGGGACCCGACTACTGGAGAGAGGTATGGGTGGGGTCGTAGCCAGCATTTCATCCAGAAGGGGACGAGGCTCAAACGGCGAATCCAAAATTTCACACTCAAGTTTTTCTGAGACGGAACTCCGGCGCAGGGGCAGACCCCCGGCATGGCTTAGCTGAGTCCCCGAGACGATGGTGGGTACCCGTGACGACTTTTTTTTCTCCACAAGGCCCTGTGACAACTGAGAGCGCGTCAGCCAAAGCACGATCCCAAATCAGCAACTATTCACCTCACTGGCTTGATTGAGCAGGAGGAGTTGTATGTTGAACCTGCGGTGCAAAGTTGCATGGCACCAAGGCACCTGGGTCTACGATTTTGAAACAGCGTGTGCGCAAACTCGTATTTGTCGACGATGCGATAGCCAAGGCCACAGAGTTCGTCACGAAGTGTACCATTGGGAGTCCGATCGGTTTTTCAAAAGCACGGAAAGCGGTTACTGCCAGCGCTGTAGGCGATTGCAAACCCGTAGTATTGGCTATGGGCCTCCGCCTCCGGTGTAGCGGAGATGGGACTCCGGGTTAGGGGTAGACCCCCGGCCTGGCTTAGCGATTCTCTGGTTACGTTGGTAGGTACCCCTGACGGCTTGATTTCAGTAAAAGGCAGATCGAGATGCGGCACAAGGGGCATCCGTGGGTCCCCTATCCGGGGAGGTAGGTCGTGGCTGCAAACCGAAACCGGTGCTTAAGTGAGGCTCGTGGCAGGAGGAAAGGCCCCTACGAAGGCAAGGCAGTCGCATTTGGGATGCGAGATCATGGCCGGACAGTCTGAACGGTGCTCGTCTGACTGGAAGGAACGCTATTCACAGGATGGCAGTAATCACGAACTCGCAAGCTACGTCGGCACTGACGACCACTGTTGACCTGCTTAATCACATTGCCCAGCAAACTCCCGTGCCTGTATCGTAATGAATGACAGATAGCAATGCGCCGTAACCATCAAATGACTTCACGGCAAAAAGGAAAGCTCCAGCGTGAACCAGGGGCCTTCCAAGCTTGGTGTTTCCTCCTGCCGCTAGTTGGCGGCTCCGCCCTTGACATCTGCCCAGGTATATTAAGCATCGCACCTCCGGGTGTCACCTGCTGGGGCTAATGGACCGAAGAGGTGGAGCCCCGGTCCTGCCCTGCCTCTCCCCCGGCGCGGCGGAGGGCCTTTTCCTCCAGCGCCCGGCTGTGGGCCGCCCAGATGTTGGGCTCGTCCGGTTGCCTCACCTGCCAGCGGAAGCGGCAGCGGTTTGATCCTGCTGGGATCAGGGACTCCAGCACCGTGGTGAACTTGGCCATGCCAAACTTGTCCATGGCCGCCCGGAAAGCACCGTCGCCGAAATAGCGGTGAATGCGGCAGTCGAATCGGCTGAACGTCTTCCCCACCGGGCACCACAGGATGTCGCACCAAAAGCCCTGCTCGTCCTCGTTGACCCCGGCCTCCTCCGGCGAGGCATACCATACCCCATTTATCAGCGTCATCAGCAGGGAAGCGAGTTCGGAATCGCTCACGTCCTCCGGGCGCTCAACCCCTTCAAAACACTGGGAGGCCACCTGGTATCCCGTCTGCTTCAACGTGGCTACACACACTTTCTGTCCCTGCTCCCCGAACTCGCCCTCCACCACCCTGAGCAGCGCCAGCAGCGACTGCACCATGATCTGCCCGAACACGAACAACGTGGCCGGGTCGTAGTCCTTTTGGGAGAGGACCTCCCGGCGCAGGTGCTCCACCTCATCCGCCCAGGGCCACTTGAAAGGGAGCCTGGCCAGTCTGTCCTTAGTCGTTTCTATCATTGCTGCCTCCTTCCTGGTTGGAGCCTTTCTGCTCCGCCCCTTGCCCGCCCGTGTGACCGGTCGGTACAGTTGGTCTGCCGGGTGGGACTAACCCCTTGGTGACGGGCCGCTGGTCCCTTGACGAACAGTGGGGATCGGCGGACTGGTTCTATTTCTCCACAGGTGCCGTAGCCGTTCGCAGGCCCTGCTGCCACGAGCTAGCCCCGCGGGATACAATCTCGCCAGGCTCAATCCTCCACTACGGCCGCCAATCTGGTGAAAACTCCCGAGAGGTAGAGTTCGTGATATTGACCTGATTGGACCCATCCGCGCTCATCACGTAGATATCACTGTTGCCGTCCCGGCCGGAAGTGAAGGCGATCCTGGAACCGTCGGGCGACCATGACGGCCACCTATCCCACTCTGGGTCGTCGGTCAGCCTCCGGACCTCGGAGCCGTTGGTGTTCATCACGTATATGTCGTAGTTGTCATCCCGCCAGGAATAGAAGGCGATCTTATCGCCGTCTGGGGACCAGTCGGGGTCTAGATCTCCGCCCGGGTTGTTAGTGAGCCTGGTCTGGTCGGAACCGTCAACGTTCATCACGTATATCGCCCAGCTGCCGCGCCGGAAGGACGAGAAGGCGATCATAGCGCCGTCAAGAGACCAGGCCGGGTCCGAGTCCCAAGCAGGGTGGTTGGTAAGGTTGGTCTCGCCGGAGCCATCGATGCCCATCACGTATATCTCGCCATTGTCGGGCCTGGTGGAGGCGAAAGCGATCCTTGTGCCGTCAGGAGACCACGCAGGTAACTGATAGTATTTCTGTGGATCGCTGGTCAACCTGGTCTGGCTGGAGCCATCGGTGTTCATTACGTATATTTGGTATGAGCTGTCCCGTAGAGAGTAAAAAGCGATCCTGGCACCGTCAGGAGACCACGAAGGCGCACTGTCATTGCCCACGTGGTTGGTCAGGTTGGTCTGGCCTGAGCCGTCAGCGTTCATTACGTAGACCTCGTAGTTTCCGTTCCGGGTGGAATCGAAGGCGATCCAGCCGCTTTTGAGTGTCGTCGGCGGCGGGGGAGTAGCGGTAGGGACTAGTGTGCCAGGGCCACCACAGGCCGCCGTAGCCAAGAGCACCAACGTGGCTGCCAGAAAGACCATCAGCAGCCTCGGTGGCTGGTCGGGCGCATGATGAAGGCTAACTTGTCTTCCGGCTTCAGCTCTGAAGCCACGTTCCAAAGTGCTCCTACCCGAGTCCGGCGGCTGTAGGCAGGGGGATACCCGGAGAACGGCCACCGCATGAAGATGTAGGCGGCCTGGCCAGGCCGAGCACCTGGTAGCGGGAGATTGCCCCTTCCTTCTCGAAGCGGAACTTCCCTCGCCAGAGCGTCCCGGCGCAATCACCTTGGAACCGGAAAGACAGGGTGATGACGTAGCAGTCCTCGTCTTCCGTAGACTATAGGACCTCGAATTCCATGCTGACACCGCTGAACCCACCCTCCGTAGTGTTGGCAACCAGCACAAATGGGACACATTGGGACCCGAGAGATCAGGTGTGCGGTAGAGCCTGGGTGAACTCCCTGAGGGTCCGGTTATGAAGCCTTGGCCTGTCGATAGTCTGAGCCTTCACCCTGACGGCGGTGTCTTTGCTGATTACTGACTCGGACACATCTGCTCCTTTCTGGAAGTAATGTACCTTCGTTCCAGGAACTCACGCCACCTCCATTCTCTCGGGTTTTCTTACCCCCCAATGTGTCCCATTATCGCTGACGGTCTACACTCGCCGGGACCCTCGGTAGCGGGCCAAATGTCAAAGAAGGTTTGGCGAAAAGACGAGTCGCAATGACTGAAGCTGAGAATTACCGCAACAGATACGAATCAATCTAACGCTGAATTATGCTGGTGGGTACTAGTTCTTGGAAGGTGCGTGGCGTTCCAGTTGGGCCAGGGGCCACTCCAGTACCCGGTCGTCGGAGTAGCGCACGGAGACTGACTCGTGGAGCCGGTGGCCCACGATGACCGTGGCCAGCCCCTTGGGTGTGCCCACCTCCTCGCCGATGCGGGGGAAGGCCCGGTTGATCTGCCGGTACTGCTCGTACTCGAATCTCAGGCAGCAGCGTAGCCGGCCACAGCCGCCGGCCAGGCCCTCGGCGCTGATCGGCAGGGCCTGCTCTTTGGCCATGCGCACGGATATGGCGTCGAACCTGGTCAGCCAGGCGCTGCAGCACAGGCCGCGGCCACAGCGTCCCAGCCCGCCCGCCGCTTTGGCGACATCCCGTTCACCCACTTGCCGCAACTCGACCCGGCAGCGCAACGCCGAGCCCAGCTCGCGGAGAAGGGGGCGAAAGTCCACCCGCCCCTCGGCGCCAAAGGTTATCTTGAGGCGGGTGCGATCGAAGGTGTAGTGGGTTTCGATGATCTTCATTGCCAGGCGCAGGTCGCGGACCTTGCCGCGGGCCAGATCGAAGGCTTCACTCTCCATTTCCCTGATCTGTTGCAAGCGGCCAAAATCCGACGAGGTCGCCTTGCGCACCAGCGTTGCCCCGGGCTCTCCCTCGGGCTGGCTGCAGACCAAGTCGTTGGGCTCGCGGACGACCCAGCCCAATTCCTGACCCTTGTCCGCCTGGACTACCACGTAGCTGTTGCGGTGCAATTCCAGTTCACCTGCATCGACGTAGACGATGGGGTCCGCGCGGCGCCAGCGAATCCCTACTATCCGGCTCAAGCTTTCACCGTTGTGATCGGCAAATCCAGCATTAACATCTCCAGCGCCAATCTGGCGCGAGCGTTTCGATCCAGGGCCTCCAGTGTCTCCAACAGCCGTTTGACGAAGCGGACGATTTGGACCGACGTGAGCTGGGCCGCCTGCAGGCGCAGGTCGGATTGCCGGTCGATGTTGAGGACGTACTCCTCGCCGCCTTCCTTTATCAGCAACAGGTCGCGCCACCACCGCAACCAGAGGAAAAGCTGCTGTTTGACCGAGTCCCGGTCCTTGGAAAACAATGTGGCAAGCTCGCCGGCGTAGTTGAAGCGCGCGCTCAGTCCGGACTCGCACGTCTCTTTCAGCCGCTCCAGCTGCTCCTCGCGCCGCTCCAGCACCTCTTCCCCTTCGGCCAGGGCCGTGATGGCCCAGCCCGGGCAACCCCGGGCCAGCCGGGCCAACCGCTCGGCCTCTTCGGGGCTGGTGTGGTGCTCCTTTACCAGCGTCTCGACCATCCTATCCTTCGGTACTGGCAGGAGGACCAGGGGGCGGCAGCGAGACCGAACGGTGGGCAGGATTCCCTCCGCGTCGGCCGTTAAAAGCAGGATCAATACCTGGGGAGGAGGTTCCTCCAGGGTTTTCAACAGAGCGTTAGCAGCATCCTCGCTCATCAGTTCGGCCCGGTCGAATATGATAACGGTGCAGGCGCCCTCGTAGGGCTTCAGGTTAACCTGCCTCAGCACCTCTCGGACATCGCCGATTCCGATTACGGTTCTGGCCGGTTCTCCCTCTTCGCTATGGCCCAGGCCCACAACCCGAAGATCGGCGTGGTGACCCCGGGAGATGCGGGTGCATTGCCCGCAATCGCCGCACGGTTCTCCAGGGCCCCGCAGACAATTTACGCCCTGGGCCAGGTTCAGGGCAAGGGTCATCTTACCCACATGTGGCGGGCCTACCAGCAGGTATGCGTGGGCCGCTCGGCCCTGTTTGAGGCTGGCCTCCAGCTGCCGGAATATGTGGTCCTGCCCGTATACCTGCCACATAGTTAGCCTTCAGCAGTCAGCGGTCTGCTTGCTGCTTCATAGCCGCGCAAATTCGCGGCAATTCCGAATGTTCTTGGACAGAGTTACTGTTTGTGGTTGACGGCAGTTGATCTCCTTTAGCCTAAAGCCAGAAATGATCCCTGCTCATCCTGATCGAACGTAATCAAATTCTCAGAGTGGGTTCGAAGCAGCGCCTCGACTTCCGTCGTCGAGCAGTTCCCGAGGCGTATCCAGATAACCTTAGGAGGGTGCCCGAAAAGGAAACTGCGTTGGCGAAAGTCAGAATCTTTGGACACGATGGTAAGCCCTTGCTCCGCCGCGTAGCGCCAAACATCTTCATCTTGCGCAGCGTGAAGTCCTACGTCCCGAACATGGGTGGTTCCTGGATATACGTCTGACAGGAATTCCTTCAACTTTGGAGACAGGTTCTCGTACAAAAGAAGCCTCATGAGGGAGGGGAAGATGTAAACTTTCGTTCCCGATCGGCCGCGAACGCGAGGCACGCGCGGATGTCCTCACGCCTGAGGTCGGGAAAGTCCGCGAGGATCTGGTCTTCCGACATTCCCGACGCCAGGTATTCCAGGACATCATAAACAGTGATCCGCAACCCCCTGATGCAGGGCTTGCCGCCACGTTTTCCCGGCTCGATTGTTATTAGCGATTGATATTTCATATTCAAAGATTACGGTGGCAGTCGGGTAGCTGTCAATCTGGTCACGAAGTCGCGAGCTATGGGCGAATGATGCGAAGACCGTTACGTGGATCGGAGACGACGCTCGCGGTGTGATCCTGGTCTCTTCGGGCTTCTGCTAATCGATCTCATGCGGGCGGGGCTGGGCTGCCAATCCGTCAGCCTCCGCCATCAGCTCGATGATCTGCGACTTGATCTCGTTGTACCTGTGCCACTCCTCCGGATATTTGTTTTGCGCTCGCCCCAAGTTGACCTCTGTGGCGTACTTGAGAAGATATGTTTCAATCGCCTGCTCGATCCGCCTGAACTCAGCCAGGTTCTCTATGCGCGATCGCAAGAACTCTCGCCAATCCTTGTTCCCCTTCGACGAGTTGCAATCACGGCAGCACGGCACAAGATTGCCGATCTGATGGCCGTAGCCATTCAGTTTCGAGTCCTTGACCAGCCCCACCAAATGATCCCACGTCTCGGCTGCGGAGTCGCAGTACACGCAACGGAGGTCATCAAGGTCGGTCTGGCCGAGCAGGGCCATGGCCTCAGCCACCCGATTCTCATCGTATTCGTCGCATGGGGCCAGGGCGGAGGCAAATGCGTGGTTGATCGTCGTCTTTCGCCGCTGGACCATCGAGTATGGACGCAGGTGCCGTTTGATGCCAGAAGGTTTCACGTTAGCGCTCCGCGATCACCAGTTACCGTCTATCCCAAAACCCTCACTTCCGTCCCCAAGCCAACCTTCACTCCACATCGCAGTGCATCATGTCCTGGTAGGTCTCGCGGCGGCGGATCAGCCGGCTCCGGCCGTCCCGGACCAGGACGATCGGCGGCCTGGGATTCATGTTGTAGTTGCTGGCCATGGACGGGGCATAGGCCCCCGAGGCGGGGATGGCGATCAGGTCGCCCGCTTCCAGGATGGGAAGCATTATATCGGAGGCCAGCACGTCTCCCGACTCACAGTATTTTCCGGCAATGGTGACTTTTTCCTGGGGCGGCCGGTCGGCCTTACCCGCGGCCACCACCTCGTAGGCCGCCTGGTACAGCGCGGGACGGATGTTGTCCCCCATGCCGCCGTCGACGCTGACGTACTTGCGCACCCCGGGAATATCTTTAATGGCACCGACCCGGTACAGGGCAACCCCCGCCGGTCCCACGATGGCGCGGCCCGGCTCTATGATCAGGTTGGGCTTCGCCATGCCCAGGTCCTCACAGGTAGAGGTAAGCGTAGAAACGATGGTCTCGGCGTAATCCCCAATCTCCGGCGGTTTCTGGTCTCCGGTATACGCGATGGCAAAACCGCCTCCGGGGCTGAACTCCCGGAGGTCCAGGCCCTCTTCCAGGAACTGGGCGGCGAAGCGCAGCACCAGCTCGGTGGCCACGCGGAAGGGCTCCAACTCGAATATGGGAGAGCCCAGGTGGAAGTGCAGCCCCCGCAGCTTCAGGTTCCGGGCCGCCAGGGCCACTTGGATGGCTTCGGCAGCGTGGCCGGTCTGGATGGAAAAACCGAACTTGGAGTCGAGGATCCCGGTGGTGGTGTACACGTGGGAATGGGGGTCTACCCCCGGCGACACTCGGATGAGAACGTCCTGCACCTTTCCGGCGGCGGATGCGATGTGCTCCAGCAGGTCCAACTCGTGGAAGCTGTCCACCACCACGTAACCAACGCCGTGCTCCACCGCCTCGGTCAACTCCGCGGGTGTCTTGTTGTTTCCGTGGAAGTAGACATGGTCCAGGGGAACACCGGCGCGGAGGGCGATGGCCAATTCCCCGCCCGAAACCACGTCCAGTCCCAGGCCTTCCTCGTGGAAGAGCTGCGCCAGGGCTGGATTGATGTAGGCCTTGGAGGCGTAGGCAACCTGGGACGCGGGATAGCGTTGCCGAAACTCTTGGATGAAGCTACGGCAGCGGGCCCGCAGTGTCTCTTCGTCCAGGATGTAGACCGGAGTGCCGTACTCGGCGGCAAGCTCCAGGGTGTTGCAGCCGCCAATGACCAACTGGCCTTCGGGGTTGACCTGGGTGGTATCGGGGAACACCGCTTGGGAAAACGTCGCCATCCTTCTTCAACTCCAGCGCAGTGCTGACAGCCCTGAGCCGATCCGCTGCGGGCTGTCAGCTTGTTTACACGGGCCATCATAGGCCCAATGAGCAATCTTGCGCAACCGGGATACCCGTTGACTCCCGCGACGGCCGAGAATATACTCCGGTGCGTTCCGCCTCACGGGCTCTCAGTGCCACCTCGACCGGCTACCATTCCGCGGCGGGGCGGCTTGTTAGGGCAACCCGAAGGTCAAGACCGATCTGAAGGATCAACTAGTTGAAGATACTCCTGACCAATGACGACGGCGTCCGGGCCCCCGGCGTGTGGGCGGCGGCGCGGGCCCTGCGCCAGGTGGGGGAGGTGTTCGTGGTGGCGCCGGAAATGGAGCAGAGTGGCGTCGGCACCGCTCTCACCCTCCACTCGGCGGTGAAGGCCGCCCCGGCGCCGGTGGACCCCGGCCTGCCCGCGGGCCCCGGCCATATCGAAGACGGTGACGCGTTACACCCGGTGGTGGCCTACTCCGTGGCCGGGACGCCGGCCGACAGCTGCGTCCTGGGGCTGGAGAGTCTGGTGGGCGCGGTTGACCTGGTGGTGTCCGGGATCAACGCCGGGTCCAACCTGGGCTGGGACGTGGTGGTCTCGGGAACGGTGGGTGCGGCGATCCAAGGCTACGTCCGCGGCTACCCAACCATCGCGATATCGGTCGGCGCGGTGCACAATCCCCAATTCGAGGGGGCCGCGCGGCTGCTTCGGTTGCTGGCCCGGCGGCTGAGTCAGGCGCCGGCAAGCTCCGGATTCTTTCTGAACATCAACGTGCCCAGCATTCCCCCGGAGCGAATCTCCGGGGTCGAGGTCACCAGGTTGGGCCACCGCTCCTATGCGGAGTCGGTGCGCGTGGAGGGAAGCGGGACGGACAAGGGGTACCGGATCTCCCGGAACCGGCCGGTCTCCGGGGATCCCCAACCGGGCACCGATATCTGGGCGCTGAAGAGGGACCTGATCTCCATTACCCCGCTGGGGATCATCCTGGGCCACCGGGAGATGACGCCGGAGATCGAGGGCCTGGTGTCCGGCCTTTCCGCTCAACTGTTGGACCGCCCCGACTGATCCGCCGCCCGGTTACTCCGGGGCGGCCAGCAGCGCCACCCGCCCGGCCAGGGCCGACACGACGATGTACTCATGGTCGGCGTGGGGGCCTTCGCCCACTCCCCCCATGCCGTCCAGGACCGGGATTCCCACGGCCGCCGCGAACTGCCCGTCGGAGCCGCCCCCCACCTGGGCTTCTTTGAGATCGATTCCCAGGGGCCCGGCCATGCGGCGGGCCGTGTCCAGCAGCCGGGCCGTCGCCTCGGTCTTCTCCATGGGAGGCCGGTTCAGCCCACCGGTTACCTCGACGCTGGCTCCGGGCAGCGTGGGGGAAAGCCCCAGGATCTCCCGGGTGACGCGGTCGGCTTCGGCCACGGTAGCCACCCGCAGGTCCACCAGGGCTTCCGCGGAGGGTGCGATCTGGTTCCGCACACTGCCGCCTTGCATAACCCCCACGTTCACGGCGGTGCCCGTCTCGAAATTGGTGAGGCTGTGGAGCCGCAGGACCTGGTAGGCCATCTCCTCGACGGCGCTGATGCCTTTCTCCGGGTCGTTGTCGGCGTGGGCCGCCCTCCCGGTCACCTTGACCTCGAAGATGCCCACCCCTTTGCGGCCGACCTTCAAGGCCCCCTCTTTTCCCGCCCCTGGTTCCAGGCAGAACGCGTGGGTGCTCTTGCGCGCTTCCTCCTGGATGAGCGCCCGAGAGGTGGGGCTGCCCATCTCTTCATCGGAGTTGAGCAGGAGCCTCACCCGTTGCCGGGGAGACCGGCCCAGGGCCGCTATTGCTTCCAATGCGTGGAGGGTGATGGCGATCCCCGCTTTCATGTCCAGGACGCCGGGGCCTCGGGCCAGTCCGCCCTTCACGCGGAAGGGGTTTTGCTGGATGGTCCCCGTGGGCCAGACTGTGTCCATGTGGCAGAGGATGAGGACCTGCTCCGCTCCTTCTCCCACATCGGCCAGCAGGTGGTCCCCGGCCTCTTCCTGGGGCACCACCTGCACCCAGGCGCCCAAGGCCTCCAGCCGCCCTTTGATGTAGGACCCCAACGCGTCCACCGAGGGCTTGTCCGAGCTGAAGGACTCCGTCTCGACTATATGCCGCAGGCTGCTCAGGATATCCGCGGCGTGGGCTTGGGCGTAGTCTAGTAGCTCTTTCATGGCGGTTCCTCTCCGGGGACTCTCTTCAGTCTGGGGCGGCTTTCATGGTAATCCGCGTCCCCACCGTGTTTTGGACAAACGCGTCGGGCCGGGCTTGATACACAGCGCAGGCTGCCCGGTAGCCGGCGCAGTGGGCGGGAGAGATGATGGCGGGGTCAAGGGCTACCAGCGCGTCCACGACGGTGCCAATACGGTCGTGGAAAAAGGTCGGGCCCAGGTGAAAGCCGCCGATGACCGCATGGACCTGCGGAATGCCGGTGATGGCCTGGGCATGATGGACCGTGTTGACGATCCCAGCGTGTCCGCAACCGGAGAGCACCACCAGTCCCTTCCCTCGAAGGCTCACGACCAGGCCCTGGTCATCGCAAATCAACGGATCCGGTTCCAGGACCCCGTTTCTTATGGCTTGGTGAGCGGGCCAACCGGTCTCGAAGTCATTGGTGCGGGCCACTTGGCCGGTGACTAGAGCCATCCCCTCTACGACGAAGGACGGGTTCTTGGTTTCGATTAGCTCGACGCCGGCGTCCCGGAGACCTTGCCGGGACGGTGGGATCAGCTGGTTCTGAACTTCGCCGTTGGGTCGAAGGGTAGCCCGATTCAGGTAGGCGTCTGGATGAAGAGTGAGAGGAAACCTCAAGTGTCCTAGCCGTTGACGCAAGCCGATGAGGCCCAGAGTGTGGTCCCAATGGCCGTGGGAGAACACAATACAGCTCCAGTCCTGGGGTTTCAACTCCAGGCAGTCCATGTTGTGGACCAACCCTTCCGGGGTCCCACCGGCATCGAAAAGGACCGAGCGGGTGATGCCGCCGCGGGTCAATCGGACGAGCATCGAGAGTCCGTGCCCGCCAACAAATTCAGTGTGCATCTCACCGTTGAGGAGGTTCGAGACGACCATGTTGTCTGCTCGAACATCAAGACGTTCGATGGCGCCGCCGCCCGCGGTGGTCCGATCAACGAGGTTCTCAAAAAGCGTGGTGATCTTGACTTGGTCCACCGGGTCCAGCTGAATCGCCTCGCTCATCCCTTGAGATTCCTCCCAGATGCCGGCTCAGTCGCCGCGTTTCGCGACCCTCGTTGCCCGGGCTCGGCGTCAGTTGCGGGACCGGCCCTAGTCCGCCGCCGGTGCGGGCTTCGGCTCCAGGGCGCCGGTCACGCCGATCATGCTCTCCTGGGTGACCAACTCGGCCAGCTCTTCCTCGGTCATATGCTCGGTGTTGGCGGGACGCTTGGGCAAAATCAGGTAGCGCAGGTCCGCCGTGCTGTCCATCACCCGCACCTCGACAGATTTGTCAGGCTCGAAGCCGAACTCCCGCATCACGGACCGGGGGCTGCCCACCACGCGTGAGCGGTAGGCAAAGCCCTTGTACCAATCGGGCGGCCGGCCCAGGATGGACCGGGGATAGCAGGAGCAGAGGGTGCACACCGCCACGTGATGGACCAGGTCGGTGTTCTCCAAGACCGCGAGTCTGGTGACGACCTCGTGCAGCGAGTACCCCAGCTCTTGAATGGCGAACTCGGGGACGCCGATCAGGCGTTTCTTGAACTCCGGGTCCACCCAAGCGCGGGCCACAACCCGGGCGCCGTCCTTTGGCGATCGGGCGTCCAGAGCGTTCCCGGTTGCTTCCAGCTCTTCCGCCGTGAAGATTCCCTTCTCCACACACAGGGCCACGAGGGCCTCGGACCTGAGGGCGTAGTAGGCCGCGTTGGCCCCGTGGTGACTAGCTTGGGCATCATGCTCGTTGGCGCTACTCATGAACAACTCCTAATCGGCGGCAGGTTCCAGCCAGTGTTGATAGATGTCGATCAGTAACTGGTCGATCGCCGAGCCATGGTAACTTTCCCACACCTCGGTCTGGTCAAACTGAACCCGGTAGAGGGGCTGCTTGGGCAACCCCGAGCCTCCGTAGGCCAGGGACTCCGGATTGGGGAACACGCCGCACAGGGTTTCCACCTGTCCGGTCTTGCCTTGAATATACGCGGGGGTCCGGATGTGGTGAGGCGGCAAGCCGACCCGCACCTGGACCCGGTCACCGGGCTGGTATCTGACCGGTTCAGCGTCGCCTCCAGCGGTTCCCATGATTACCCTCTCTCCCGTTCCAGCTCCGACATCTTCCGGTCGATCTCCTCGGTGGTCATGACCCCGCGTTCGACCAGCAGGGCCTCGTAGGCTGCGGTGAATCTTTCGTAGTAGCTGAGGGTTAGATACTGTTCGGGGCCCAGGCTCTCGATGGCCCGGCGCAGCTCATCGGTCTTCTTGAACCCCTTCTCGCCAAGAATGCTGTTCAGCGAGTCCACCCTGCGCTCCCAGGCCTCCATCTCGTGCTCGGTCCGGTCAATCGGCTGGTCCGTGGGCAATCCGCCCAAGTCGTGAACTTTCCGCATCCCGGCCTCCTTCCCAAAGAGTGTTGCTGATGATAATAATTCTTGCCGTCAAGGTTGGCAAGGGAGTCACCGGCCGGCCCACAGCTCAGCCACCTCCTGGCAGCGCATGAACTCCACGTTGGGGAAGCCGCGGATGTAGGTGATAAGCCGCTCCAGCATGAGCAACCGGCCGGGACGCCCGATGTACTGAGGATGCATGGTCAGGTGGAAGGCCCGCCCGTAGCGATACAGGCCATCGAACTCGGCGGACCAGGACCCGTAGACCTCTTCGGGGTTGCGCATGGGGCCGAGGCGGCCGGCCACCGGAGCGTAAACGAAGTTGGGAGCGTCGTCCAGCAACCAGGATACGGGGATCTCCACTATGCTCTCGCCCGGCGAGCCGGTGTCGGCCAGGTAGGGAGCGTCGTCGCCAAACATGCTGCTGTCGTAGAGGAAGCCGCGGGAAGCCAGCAGCCCCAACGAGCGCGTGCTCAGGTCCCAACTCGGCGACCGGTAGCCACAGGGCGTCTGGCCCGTTATGCCCTGGAGGATGACCGAGCATCTCTCGAGCATCTGCTCCTCCTCCTCGGCCGAAAGGCTGAACGCGGGCTCGTGCATATAGCCGTGGAGGCCCACCTCGTGGCCGCGGCGGACGATCTCCTCGACCAGGCCGACGTGGGTCTCGGCCACGTAGCCGGGCACGAAGAAACTGGCCTTGATGGATTGGTCATCCAGCAGGTCCAGTATCCTGGGGACCGCCACGCTGGGGCCGTACTCGGCCATGGACATCAGGCTGGGGTGGTCTTTGAAGCCGGGATTGCGGTTGAGCCACGAGGAGACGCCGTCTACATCGAAGGTCAGCATCGTCACTAATTGGGTGTCGCCTGGCCAGATACCGGACATCGTTGGCCTCCTTGGCTTGCCGGTTCAGGAACGGGTGCGGGGTGACCCCCTCTCAATCTCCCCCTTCGTAAGGGGGAGAGGACCAGTTCCTTCCCCTTACGAAGGGGGAGATTAGGATGGGGTTTCAAAATGTCTAGCTTACAGCGGCAACGACGGAAGGCTGTGGAGAGAGGCCGGCGGTCTAGGCGCCCGGCTTTACGGGAATCCGGTCGAAGCCGGTGTAGGGGCGCAGGATATCCGGGATCACCACCGAGCCGTCGGCCTGCTGGTAGTTCTCTAGGATGGCGATGACCACCCGGGGCAGCGCCAGGCCCGAGCCGTTGAGGGTGTGGACCAACTCGGGACGGGCCTTCGGCTCCGGCCGGTAGCGGATGCGGGCGCGGCGGGCCTGGAAGTCGGTGCAGTTGGAGCAGGAGCTGACCTCCAGCCACTCCTGGCAACCGGCGGCCCAGGCCTCGATGTCGTAGGTCATGGCCGAAGGGAATCCCAGGTCTCCTTTGCAGAGTTGCAGGACCCGGTAGGGCAGCTCCAACCGGCGGCAGACATCTTCGGCGTCGGCCACCAGCTTCTCCAACTCGTCCTCCGAGGTCTCGGGGGTCACGAACTTGTACATCTCCACCTTGTTGAACTGGTGGACCCGCTTGATGCCCCGGGTATCCCGTCCGGCGGCGGCCTTCTCCCGGCGGAAGCAGGGCGTGTGGGCCACGTAGTTGCGGGGCAGGGAGCCGGGGGGCAGGACCTCGTCCCGGTAGAGATTGGTGATCGGCACCTCGGCGGTGGGAATCAGCCAGAGGTCGTCTTCGTCGTCGTGGTAGAGGTTTTCGCCGAACTTGGGCAGGTTGCCGGACCCTTCCATGGTCTCCCGTTTGACCAGCAGGGGGAGCATCGCCTCGGTGTAGCCGTGCTCCCGGGTGTGCAGGTCCAGCATCCAGGAGATGAGGGCTCGTTCCAGCTTGGCCCCGGCGCCGAACATGGTGTAGAACCGGCTGCCGGAGAGTTTTACGCCCCGCTGGAAGTCGATGAGGCCCAAATTCTCGCCCAGTTCCCAATGGGGAAGGGGAGTGAAGTCGTGGGTGCCGGGCTCTCCCCACGAGCGCACCACGACGTTGTTCTCTTCGCTGAGGCCGGGGGGCACGTTGGGCAGGGGAAGGTTGGGCATGCCCATCAGAATGGTGTTGAGCCGCTCTTCCAGGCCCCGGACGCTCTGTTCCAGCTGGCTGATGCTCTCGCCCACCCGGCGCATCTCCTGGACGATCTCCGGTCCGGGCTCCTGGCCGGAAGCACGGGCCTGGCCGAGGCTCCGGCTGACGCGGTTGCGTTGTCCCCGTAGCTCGTCGCCCTCGGCGATGCCCCGGCGTCTCTGGGCGTCCAACTCCAGAAGCTCGGCCAGAGGGTCATCTTCTCCCCGCGATTCCAGCGCCCGCCGAACTAGGTCCGGGTCTTTTCGTATCAGGTCGATAGATAGCATAAGTCTGGTGCCAACCTTACCACATGGCAGAGCGTCCCGGTCATGGCCCGCCCGTCACTCCGCAGCTTCGGGAGAAGACTCGGCCCCCTCCGCCTCCGGGCCGGGTTTGCCGGTGCGCATCTGGGGAAACAGCACCACATCCCGGATCGACGTTTGGCCTGCCAGCAGCATCACCAGCCGGTCGATGCCCATTCCAAGCCCGCCGGTGGGCGGCATCCCGTATTCCAGGGCCAGCAAAAAGTCCTCGTCCAGGCGGTCGGCTTCGTCATCTCCCATCACCCGATCCTGTTGCTGGCCTTCCATCCGCTGCCGCTGCACCGCTGGGTCGTTCAACTCGGAGTAGGAGTTGGCGATCTCCATCCCGGCGGCGAAGGCCTCGAAGCGTTCCACGTATCCAGGAGCGCCCGGTTTGGCCTTGGCCAGGGGAGACATCTCCACGGGGTAGTCCAGCAGGAAAGTGGGCTGGATCAGTTGGGGTTCCACGAAGGTGGATATCAGCTGGTCCACCAGCCGCCCCCGGCTCTGCCTCGGAGGAGCGTCCAGCCCTCGCCGGACCGCCTCCGCTGCCAGGGAGGCCTCGTCGGGGAATTCGTCGATGTCTATCCCGCTGCGGTTCTTCAACTCCTCGCGGAGGGAGACCCGCCGCCACGGGGGCGTGAAGTCGATGACGTGCTCCCCATAGGGTATCTGACAGGTGCCCTGGACCTCCTGGGCCACGCCGGAGACCATCGACTCGACCATCTCCATGACGGAGTTGTAGTCGGCGTAGGCCTCGTAGCTCTCTAGCAGAGTGAACTCGGGGTTGTGGTCCTGGTCGATTCCCTCGTTGCGAAAGACCCTCCCCAGCTCGTACACCTTGTCGAAGCCGCCGATAATCAGCTTTTTAAGGTACAACTCCGTGGCGATGCGGAGGTATAGCTGCTGGTCCAGGGCGTTGTGGTGGGTGACGAAGGGCCGGGCGTGGGCGCCGGCGGCCACGGGTACCAGGACGGGGGTGTCCACCTCCAGAAAGCCCCGCTCGTCCAGGAATCTCCGGACGGTTCTGATTATCCAGCTACGCTGCTCGAAGACGGTCATCACGTCCGGATTGGAGATCAGGTCCAAGTACCTCTGCCGGTAGCGTATCTCCACATCCCGGAGGCCGTGCCATTTCTCAGGAAGGGGGCGCATCCCCTTGGCCGTCAGCGTGAGCCGGTGGGCCTCGATGGTCACCTGGCCGGTGCGGGTGCGGATCATGGGGCCGTTGACGCCCAGGTGGTCGCCAAGGTCCAGGTCCTTCAGCAGGTCGAAGGCCTCGCCCAGCACGTTCTGCCGCAGCAGTGCCTGGACGGTCCCGGAAGCGTCCCGCAGGTCCAGGAAGGCCGCCCGGCCCATGACCCGGATGGAGGTGATGCGTCCGGCCAGGGCCACTTCTCGGGTCTCCGGCTTCGGCTCCGCGCCGCTCTCCACGGCCTCGAAGAGCGCGATGGCGGCGGCGGCATAACTGGTGCGCTCGAAGCGAGGAGGGTAGGGGTCGATTCCGAGCCCGCGAATGTGCTCCAGCTTGGTTTGGCGGCTGGCCAGCAGCCCTTCTTCTCGGTCCGGCATGTTATATCTGTCTCCCATACGCCCGGAGCGGGCGATGCCGGACGGAAATCAAGCGGCTCAGGCGGGCTCTTTCCCAGGGTCCTTTGGGGAAACCAGCGCCGGCCTATCGCAAGCGGCCGGCTGTGACACCCTACTCGATGGCAATGACTTCGAGCTTGATCTTGCCGGCCGGCGCGCTAACCTCGGTAATCTCGCCAACCCGCTTCCCCAGCAGGCTCTTGCCGATGGGGGAGATGTTGGAAATCTTCCCTCTGGCGGGGTCGGCTTCGGCGCTGCCGGTGATGGCATACTGGTAGGTCTTTCCGTCCTGGTGATGTACCGTTACCTTGGCGCCCACCTCTACCGTTTCCCGTGCTCCTCGGCTTTCCTCAATGATGACGGCGTTGTTGATCATATTGTCTAGCGTGAGGATGCGTCCCTCGATGAAGGCCATCTCGTTCTTGGCCTCCTCGTACTCGGCGTTGCCGGCGATGCTGCCCCGCTCCCGGGACTGCTGTATTCGCTCCGCCACGTTGTGCCGCCCTACGGTCCGGAGACGCCCAAGCTCCGCCTGCAGGTTTGCCAGCGCTTTCCGGGATAAATAACTGGGCTGCGCCACAGCTCTTTCCTCCCAAGTACCCAGGCCAAGTACCCAGGCCAGACACGCAGGAAAAAACAATGCGGGAAATGGCGGACAGGGCCACCACTTCCCTTTCCCAGATTCTAATCCACCATATCCCTCGTGTAAAGCGGCGCCGGCGGCTGGAACCGGTGTCCGGCTCGGCCGGATCGGTCCCTTCCGCCGCGACAACCCGCTGCCTCGACGGGCCATCAGCTATCGGCGGGCTTCATGCCTGGCCGTCGCCGGAACGGGGGCGTGAATAGTGAGAGGAGGAGAACTGGGCGTGAAAAGGATCTTCTATCACCCGGGTTTACTGGCCGGGGCGGTGGCCGTGGTGCAGCACAATTTCGGGGTGTTGGGGAACCACTTTTCGGAGGTTGCGGAGGATCTGACCCGGACGTTGCGGGCCTTGGGGCCCGCAGCCGGTGGTCGCCCCCACCTGGATGGGGCATTTTCGGCGCCGGAGGCCGTGTCCCCGGGGGGGGGGCACGCGGGCCGGCGTTTTTTCGCTATACCGAGGAGACGCTGGTCATCTTCTGACCGCTGCCGTGAACGGGCCTGGCGCCCGGCACGGCGGGAGAAGCGATCCGGCCGGCCTGCCTCTAGGCCTCGGCGTCCGGACTCTCCCCATCAGCCGGCGTTTCATCGGCGCCAGCTTCTTCCGCGGAGACCGCTTCTTCTTCGGCCGCCACCCTGGGTTGCTCTATCCGGACCACCACGTCATCGGGGTCGGTCAGCACCGTCACGTTGCCGGGCAATTGGATGTCACCGGCCCTCACCACACCATCCGGATCGGTCAGAAGGTTCAGGTCTACCTCCGCGTGGCTGGGCATCTCCAGAGGCAGTGCTTCCACATCCAACTCGTGAAGCTGATGCATTATCGTACCGCCGGACATCTTGGCGCCCGGCGACTCGCCGGTGAGGGTGATGGGCACCTGCGCCCGTACCGGCTTGCTGACTTCCGCCACTAGCAAATCCACGTGGAGGAGATCGTCCCGCCTGGGGTCCCACTGGATCTCCCGGGCGAAGGCCAGTTGGTCGCCCTTCTCGCCCCGCACGCTGACCGTGATGGGCGTGCTGCCGCCGGCCTGGACCAACGCCTGGACTAGCTTCGGGGCCTGGCACTGCAGGGCGCGGGACTCCACCCCCGGTCCATACAGGTGGACCGGGATGATTCCCAAGCGCCGCAACTGTTTTACTTTCTTGCCCAGCGTGTCCCTGGGCTCTAGCTCTAATTTGATCGCCTGGCTGGTCATAGGAACCGATTCTCCTCACTGGGTTGGGTCACCCGGCAACGGCCCGCGTGGGGCCCATAGTTTCGCCGTTCAATGATAGCACCAGCCTCGGAGAAAGGAAACCTCAGCCCTGCCGCCCGGCCGGACAACCTTGACAACCGGGTTATCATGGGTTTGCAACTAGCCTGGGAGGTTAAGAAATGGCGTCTTCCACCGAGGGTGGGGTAGGCCTGTCACTCTATGATGCAGCCCGCCAGATGGGCGTGCCGTTCGCCGCTGAGAGCAAGCCAACCGATAAGAACATTCAAATCAATGGAATGAACTTCCATTACTTGGAGTGGGGCGACGCCGCCAACCCGACGATCCTCATGCTCCACGGTAATTCCCAGCAGGCCCACAGCTGGGACTTCGTGAGTCTGGCCCTTTCCGACAAGTATCACGTCCTGGCGATGGATCAACGGGGCCATGGGGATAGCGACTGGGCGCCCGAGGCTGACTATTTGATCGACTCCTTTCAGAGAGACATCGACGGGTTCGTCGAGGCCATGGGGCTGGACAAGTTCGTCCTGTTCGGCCACTCCATGGGAGGCCGCAACAGCTACGTTTGGGCCTCGCGCCATCCGGGGGCACTGAAGGCACTGGTAATCGTGGACACCGGGCCCAAGAATGCGCGCCGCGGCCAGGAACGGATGGCCCGGTTCCGCGAGCTTCCCGACGAGCTGGACTCCTTCGAGGAGTTCGCCCAACGGGTTATCGAATACACCGGGCGCAGCCGGGAACAGGTGCTGGGCGCGTTGCAGTACAGTATCCGCGAGCGCTCCGACGGCAAGTGGATCTGGAAAGCCGATAAAATCTGGCGCACCCCGGGCCGCCGGGAAACCGGCTATACCTCGGATCAACTGTGGGACTGCGTGCGCAAGCTTGAATG
This sequence comes from Dehalococcoidia bacterium, assembly GCA_030753265.1. The sequence continues at coordinate 30,803 of JASMCQ010000089.1, read as the reverse complement.
CCCCACCCTGGTGGTCCGAGGCAGCGACAGCGATGTTTTCCCGGTAGAGACGATGCAGCAGATGGAGGAGATCATCCCCGGCTGTGAGACTGTAACCATATCCGGGGCCGGGCACCTGGTCCAAGGAGACAACCCGGCGGACTTCGTGACGGCGGTCAATAAGATACTGGCCCGGGTGCGTTAGTATCCCGTATTTCCCAACCTAGTCTCTCTGCTCCGGCAGCCCATCTACAGCCGTCTGGCCGGCCACGATGACACCAATCCGCCTCCGGCGTACAGAACGTCTTGCCCAAGACCCAGCCATGAGAGACGTGGTGGATTCGCAAGACTCAGACAGCAACACCGCCAGCACCAGCGAGACGGGGCGGTTTGAGACGGAGACCTTGACCCAGAAGGAGATCCGCATTGGGCCGCGCGCTCAATCGGCTCGCCGCGGTTGACGGGGCGAGGGGCCGTTGCTAGACTCACTCCGTCGGCGGTACAAGCTCTAGCCCCGTGACGCCGGCGAATCTAGGAACTATCCAAGAATTCGTGACGGAGCCGCCGGGAGAACCCGGGGCTCGCGAATTTGAATTACAGGAGAATCCAATGGCAGGTAAGGACATGATCTCCACGGCGCGCGACGCCGGGCGACGGCTTCTAACCGAGGTAGAGTCCAAGGAACTCCTCCTAGAGGCGGGCATTCCCACGACCTCCGCGCTGCTGGCCACCAGCAGGGAGGAGGCGACTCGATTGAGTCGCCAGATCGGCTTCCCGGCGGTCCTGAAGATTGCTTCCACAACCATTGTCCACAAGTCCGATGCGGGCGGGGTAAGGCTTGGCCTGTCCAGTGAGGACGAGGTTGGGCTGGCCTACGATGAGATGATGGCCGCTATCAAGAAAGGGAATCCCGACGCCGATATTCAGGGCGTATCCGTGCAGCCGATGGCCCGGCCGGGGATCGAGCTAGTCATGGGCATGTCCAAAGACCAGCAATTCGGCCCCGTGCTCATGTTCGGTCTGGGAGGAGTGCTGGTGGAAGTGCTGGGAGACGTGGCTTTTCGCATCGTGCCGCTAACGCCTCGGGACGCGGCGCAAATGATCCGGGAGGTCAAAGGCTTCCCCATCCTGGAAGGCTATCGTGGTCAGGAGCCCGTCGACATCGCCGCACTCGAGGAGAGCTTGCTGAAGCTTTCCCGCTTTGTCGACGAACGACCCATGATCAAGGAAATGGACCTGAACCCGGTGTTCGCATACAGCGACGGTCTGACCGTGGTTGACGCGAGGATCGTGCTAGAAGACGCGTAAAGATCGCGAGAGGGAGAACAGCGTGAAGATCGCCAGAGAAAGGATTGACCAAGCCCTGAATCCCCGCGTTGTGGCTGTTGTAGGAGACAAGGCGGCCTCGGGCTACCAGTGGCTGAAGAGCATGAGCACCTTTAAGGGGGACGTGTACTCTGTACAGATAGACCCAAATGACATTCCGGGCATCGAGGCAATGGGGGTTCCCAACTACCCCAGCCTCATGGATATACCGAAAGACGTGGATTACGTTGTCGTGGCCGTGCCCCGTCGCGTAGCACCTTTCGTCTTCAAGGACTGCATCCAGAAGAACGTGGCGGGGGTAGGCATGTTCAGCTCCGGGTTTGCCGAGACCGGCAACCCCGAGGCGGTGGAACTCCAGGAGAAAATAACCCAGATGGCTCGGGATTCCGGCATAGTGCTACTGGGTCCCAACTGCATGGGGCTGTACAATCCCGCCCTGGGGGTACGCTTTTCGAGAGAGCAGTTCGCGGGCGAGGGCGGACCGGTAACATTCGTGTCGCAGAGCGGCGGGCACGCCGGGGCCTTCAGCCTCGCCGCTCATGCCAACGGTATCGGGATCAACAAGGTCGTCAGTTTCGGCAACGGTGTGGTGCTGGAGAGCCCCGACTACCTGGAGTATTTCGCCCAAGACGCCGAGACTAAATTTATTGCCATGTACATCGAAGGAGTAAAAGACGGCCGCCGCTTTTTTGAATTGCTGCGGGAGACTACCCCGAAGAAACCGGTGATCATCTGGAAGGGAGGTCAGACCGCTGAAGGGAAGCGAGCCACCTCATCCCACACGGGCTCCTTGGCGGAGTCGATGGATACTTGGGAGGTGCTCATCCGGCAGTGTGGGGCAATCCGGGTTGATTCCATGATCGAGTTGTCAGACGTGCTAAAGGCGCTGGTATCGCTGCCGAAGTTTACCGGGGATGGCGTGGGTCTCACCGGGGGATCAGGAGGGCAGTCGGTCTCCATGACCGACGCCTTCGTCAAGTCGGGGCTCCGCGTGCCGATGTTCAGTCAGGAGTCGCTCGACAAACTGGGGGAGTTCTTCCAGTTGATCGGGGCCAGCTACCTCAACCCGGTGGACATCGGAGGCATGAACCGCGACATGACCGGGGCCATAGTGGACATCCTGAACTCAGACCCCAACATTCACGTCGTCGCCATGCAATTGAGTACCCAGGCGTACGCGCGGAACCCCAAGCAGATCGATGATCTGATAGCGGCGCAGATGTCGGCCAGAGACAAGACCCAAAAACCCGTGGTCACAATACTTTTCTCGCCCGATCCCTACGGAGACGGCCACACTCTCAAGGACTTGGACCTCAAGCTACAAGAAGCGGGGATGCCCAGCTATCCGACCTACGAGCGGGCCGCCCTGGCCCTCAAGAAACTGGTGGACTACTATCGCTTCCATGAAGGTGCGTAGCTAGGACTCAGTCAACTTGGTTTTGGCAGGATGTCATTCTTAGGAGTCCTTCCGCGGAAGGACGACGAAGAATCTCAGCGTAACAATGAGATTCTTCGCTTCGCTCAGAATGACAATTCGCAGATTGAAGTCGACTGAGTACTAGGTCACCAGCCTTGGTATTACGTCACCCAGGCCATATCCGATGGCGGCGGAGACGACGCCGATGCCGAGAATCTCCAGGCCCTGTAGCACGGGCGATTTCCGGACCAGGCGTCCTTTACCCATCCCCAACGCGAACAGGCCCACGAGGGCCGCCACCACGGAGACCGCAATGGCCGTCCCCCCATCCAGCAACATGTGGGGAACGATGGGCACCATAGCGGCCAGGATGAAGGAAAGCCCCATGGCGGCGGCGTCCTTGATGGGGCTGGCGGTCGTGTCGGGGCTGATGCCCAGTTCCTTCTCCACCAGGGTCCGCAGCCACAGGTCTTTATCTTCGGCGATCTGGTCGGCCAGGCGTCGGGCCTCAGCGTAGCTCTTCCCTTCGCGCTGGAAGATCACCGTCAGCTCCGCCAGCTCCTCCGCGGGGTTGGCTTCCAGTTCCGCGGCTTCTCGGGCAATCTCGGCGCGCCAAACGTCCTGCTCGGCCCGGGAGCCAAGGTAGGCCCCCGTCGCCATCGAGATCATCCCGGCCAGGGCACCGGCCATCCCGGCTACCAGCACGGTAGAGGTTTGGTCTACCGCCACGGCCACCGAGGTAACCAATGCCAGCGTGCTCAAGACGCCGTCCTGGGCCCCGAAGACCACCTCTCTGAGCCTACCCAACGAAGCGACCCGCCAGCGCTCCCGGTCTACCTCCATGGCCGCGTTGACGTAGATATCCAGCTCCGAAGCGGGGAAGCTTGCCCCTTCCTCTCCCGCCGCCGGGGCGCTCCCCACGGGCTGGCCGGGTTCCGCCGGTGCGGTGGCTGTGGCCGCCGTTGCCACGGGTCCGGACCGGCGCGCTTCCAGTCGTTCCAACGCCTCGGTGAACATCTCCAGGTGGTGGCGCTCCCGTTCCAGGGCCATGCCAAACGAATCGGCGGCGTCGGTGCGGCCCTCCGCCAGGGCGTCCCGGATCATCCGGGGGTACAGGATGCTGGCTTCTTTGGATTCCCCGATTGCGACGGCGCGCAGGTTCTCCGCCGTGGTCCCGATGTCGCCGGAAACCCGCAGGTGGTTTATGCCGTGAATCGTCTCGGCCCCCGACACCTCCTGAAAGATCTGGGCCACCTCGGGCAGGCCTTCTTCCAGTGCCTTATGGGCGTAGGCGTTGTATTTCAGGTGCGCCAACGCCTCGGCCACGATGGCGTTCCACAGGTTTCTCTCGGTCTTGGTCAGGGCGGGGGAATCAGTGCTCATGATTGGTGACCTCTCGCGGGTGTTGGCCTAAACAGAGTGGCGGGTGAAGGGGTGCCCTCAGGCTTGGCGGGAAAGGCCGCCGGGAAGGAGGAGATGACCCGCCTCGGCCCCGGCGTGCGGGACTAGCCCAGCATCCCGGGCCCCTGCCCCCAGGCCAGACGTGGCTGGAAGCGGGGACCGCGGACCTGGGAGTACCGGCGCAACGGTTCTGACCAGGGCCGCCGCCAAGAAGACGGCTCCCGGCAGATGCCATGCCGGTCCCGGATACGGTTGAAATCGAGTCGTGTTCTCCTTCCGGATGAGAGGGAACACGACTCGTCGTATTTCGTTCCCGCGTTGACTCTCCATGCGGGCCCGAAGGTCAAGCGAACTTGCCGGATTGCTCAGTGCATCGGCGAGAAGGAGGCGGGCACCAATATCTTGTTCTCCTGCTTGACCAGGAATTCCCGGGTGGCCGGCGGCCAATGGGGACTCGCGGAGGCCTCGGCCCGGACCCGATTGCGCTCGGCCAGGTCCTTGTAGGGCCAGATGTGGACCCACTTGTTCAGCCCGCCGATTTCGCTGTACATGCCGGCCGCCAGAGGTGAAAACTTCTCCCGGTGGGGAACCGCCTCCTCCCACAACTGGACTACCTTGGACATGGTTCCGGTCCGGTAAGTGTAGGTGCGCATCTCGTAGATGTCGCCCAAGGCCTGGTCGCCACCCAGGGGCCGCATAAATGAGGCGGGGAGGAAGATCTCCGACTCCTGGGCGATGTACATCGCGGGATCATTGTGTGGGGGCCAGTTGGGGTCCTTCGACGCCTCAGCGCGAATACGATTGCGCTCCTCCACACTCTCGTAGGGCCAGACGTGGATCACCTGGTTCAGGGGTCCGATTTCCGTGTGCCAGAAAGCGCCCAGCTTGGAGAACTTCTCCCGGAAGGGTAATGCTTTGGCGAAATTCTCCTCGAACTGGGGCACCGACCCGGGCTTGAGAGTATAGGTGCGGACTTCGTAGATCATGGCCACTCCTTGCTCCGATTTGTATCAATGCCTGCCCACATCGGTGGGTGGCTGTGGCGAAGGCGCTCGATTCACCGGCCTAGTGTAGCAAAAACCGTGTGCGCGGGCAAACACTCGCGGCCGCGGTGTGCCCGGCCTTGAGGATACTTGCCCTGACGTCCCGAGAGAACCCCGCGCATTTGCGATCCAGTCCCGCTTCAGTGGACTGGATCGGGGGGCCGGCTCGGGCGCGGTGTCGCCGTCGGCCCAGGCAGGTGATAGAATCTCACCAGGCGTACAGATCATGACTCAAAGAGCGGGCCCAGCCACAACTCAACCAGGTGAACTCTTGAGCAAGGCGAGGCTCGAGGGGCTACTGGCCGGCCGGAAGCCGTCGACGGATGGTCCGGCGTCCTCGGTGTACCTTCGCTCCGGGGAAGCGGAGGCTTTCTTGAAGGCGTCCGGCCCCGAAGGCCGGGAGTGGCGCGAGCTTCTGCAGCGGATAGGCCCCCCGGTGTTGAACTCGGACACCGGCATCGCCGGTCTGAGGGCTGGCCCTGAGGCGGTGGTGATCCTGCCGCCCTTTCCGCTGGCCGCAAGCGAGCTGATCCCCGCCTGGGATGTCTCTCCCCTGTTGGGAGTGTTGGAGACGAAATACACTGTTGGGGTGGTTTTGCTCCGGCTGGGCCGCTTTCTGATCGCGGTCTACCGGGGCGGGCAGGTCCTGTCCTCAAAGACCGATACCCGGTATGTGAAGGGGCGCCACCATGCCGGCGGTACCTCGCAGAAGCGTTTTCAGCGCATCCGGGAGGGCCAGGTGCACCGGCTCTACGTCAAGGCCTGCGGGTTCGTCCGGAGTCAGTTCGACCCCTTCAGCGAGCAGCTTGACTACATCTTGTTGGGCGGCGAGAGATTTACCCTGGATGGGTTCATGAAGTCGTGCGATTATCTGGAGCGCTGGCGGGGTAAGATCCTGGGCCGCCGGTTGAACGTGCGCGAGCCGAAGCACGATACCCTGGAAAGGGTGGGTGGCATGCTGCTGGAAAGCCGGGTCTGGGTCATCGAGTGGTGACGCGGACCCGATGTGTGGGAATGGTTTGTTCGACGACGCTGCTGAAATAACCCGCGGTGAGCCCCAGGTTGACGCCGTGGGGCCAGCCAGCATTGTGGGAGGGTTTTCCGAGTCGGTGCGCCTGCTGGAGTTCGACCAGATCCGGCGAAAACTGGCTTACTACGCCCGCACCGTTATGGGCCGCGAGGCGGCCCTCTCCCTGACTCCGTCCGCCGACCTGCTGGAGATCGTCGCCCGGCAGCAGGAGACTTCGGAGGCCCGGCGGTTCCTGGACGATGGCGGGGCTTTGGAGTTCGGCCCGGATATCGATTTCCGGGAATACGTCCATCGGGCTTTACTGGGCGGCCTCTTGCGTGGCGAGGAGTTGTGCGCCATCCAGGGGCTGCTGGCGTGCGCCCGTTACGACCGGACCAACCTCTCCCGCCACGAGAGAACGCCCCTGCTCTCCGGAGTGGGGGATAACCTACCGGACTTGGGGGCCCTCGAGAGAGCCATCGGTTCCGCGATCAGCCCTGCGGGAGAAGTCCTGGATGGCGCCAGCCCGGCCTTGGGCCAGCTTCGCCAAGAGGCCCGGTCGGCCCACGGACGATTGAACGAGGTCATGGAGCGCAACCTCCGCCGACTGCAACGCCAGGATGTGATCCAGGAGCCGATCGTTACCCAGCGCAACGGCCGGCTGGTGCTGTTGATCCGGGCCGAGTTGAGGTCTCGGGTTCCCGGCATCGTCCACGACGTTTCCGACAGCGGGGCCACCGTGTTCGTCGAACCGTTGCCGGCCATCGACCTGGGCAACCGGTGGCGGGAAAACCGGCTGGCCGCGGAGCGGGAGGAAGAAAGAGTCCTGCGGAGCCTCTCCGACGCGGTGGGCCGGGCCGGCGAGGACCTTCTACTGACACTGGACCTGCTGGCCCGCCTGGACCTGGACATGGCCAAAGGACGCTACTCAGCGGCCGTGAAGGGCGTTGCGCCGGAGGTTTCCGACCAGTCCGGCCAAATGCGCCACCTGCGGTTATCCGGAGCGCGCCATCCCCTGCTCTCCGCGGCCGTGGTCCCCGTTAGCCTGGAGTTGGGAGGTGAGGAAGGGGTGATGCTGATCACCGGGCCCAACGCCGGAGGGAAGACCGTCACCCTGAAGACGGTGGGGCTGCTGGCCCTGATGGCTCAGGCCGGGCTTCACGTTCCAGCCGATGAGGCCCTCTTTCCCCGGTGGGATGGAATTTTCGCCGACATCGGCGACCAGCAAAGCATCGAGCAGTCCCTGTCCACCTTCAGCTCTCACATCCACAATATCCTCTCCATTATGGAGCGGGCGACGGTCGACTCCCTCGTGCTGCTTGACGAGCTGGGTACCAGTACCGACCCGGAGGAGGGCTCGGCCCTGGCCGGAGCCATCCTGGGCCACTTTCGAGACCAAGGCGTATTGTTGGTGGCGACCACCCACCACCGGGGCGTGGCCCGGTACGTCCAGGAGCAGCCGGGGATGGTCAATGCCAGCGTGGACCTGCATCCCCAGACCCTGGAGCCAACGTGTAAGGTCACCCTGGGCCTGCCGGGGCGCAGCTACGCTCTGACCATCGCAGCCCGCCTTGGCCTGCCCCCGGACATCATCGAGCAGGCCAGAGCCTCCCTATCGCCGGAGGCGCGGACCACCGAGGACCTGCTGGGCGAGATTCAAGAGGAGCGACGGGTCATCGATGTTTTGCGCCGGGAAGCCGAAACCGCCCATCTCCAGGCCAAGCAGCAGCAGGCGGAGGTTGAAGCCCAGCTAGCCTCGGTGGAAACCTCGAAGGTGGAGTTGGTCGAGGAGGCCCGGCAGGAGTTGCAGGACCGGATCAGTGACCTGCTGGCCCGGCTTCAAGAGGCGGAGCGGGCGCTGGACCGGCCCGCCCCCCGCAAGGTGCTCCAGGAGGAGCGAGACCGGCTCACCGAAACCCGCCGGCAGCTCAGCTCGCCTCGTTGGGAGCCGATTGAGGTGCGGCGGATTCCGTGGCAGGAACGGATCAAGAGCGGCGACCGGATTCACGTTCGGGGCATCGCTCGCTCGGTGGAGGTGATCACCCCGCCCGACGACCAGGGCTTGGTGGAGGTGCTGGTGGGAACCATGCGGGCCAAGATACCAGTGTACCAGGTGGAGCACAAGGTGGAGGGTCATCAAGCCGCGGCCGAGCATCAGGTGTTCTTCAGCCGCCCCACCGGGCGCCGGACCGCCACCGAAATCGACGTCAGAGGCCTTCGAGCCGACGAGGCGTTGGCCCAGGTTGAAGGATTGCTGAACGACGTTGCCCTAGATGGCTTGCGCTCAGCTCGCATCATCCACGGCAAAGGCACCGGCGCGTTGCGCCTGGCCGTGCGGAACTACCTGCATGGACACCCCCTGGTGGCGGCGGCGGCCTCCGCCGAAGGCCCCGGTGGAGAAGGGGTAACCGTGGTGGAGTTGAAGTAAGCCAGGCAGGTCCGGCCGGCGTCAGCTACCGCCGAACTCCGCCCGGAATTCTCCGTCCAAGCTGAACTCCTGCACCCGGTGGTTCCCCGTATCGGCAACGAAGATGAATTCTGCTTGGTCAACCGCTATCCCGGCCGGATCCCTGAACTGGCCCTCGCCGCTGCCCTCGGTGCCCCATTCCCTGAGAAAGGTTCCGCCCGTCAGGAATTTCTGCACCCTGTGATTGCCGGTATCGACGACGTATATCCGATCTTCCGACTGCTCGTAAACGATACCGCCGGGGCTCTGGAATTGGCCCTCACCGTCGCCCTGGATTCCCCATTGCCTTTGGTACAAACCGGAAGAGGTGAACTTTTGCACCCGGTGGTTCCCCGTGTCGCTGATGTAGACAAAGCCGTCGTCGTCCCTGGCTATGCCACCGGGATCCTGGAACTGGCCGTTGCCGCTGCCCTCGGAGCCCCACTGGTCGAGGAATATGCCGAGGGAGGTGAATTTCTGCACCCGGTGATTCCCGGTATCGACCACGTAAACGAACTTCCTATCCTCATCGACGAAGACGGCAGATGGCGAGATGAACTGGCCCTCGCCGCTTCCCTCACTGCCCCACTCGATGACCAAGGCGCCGGTGGTGGTAAATTGTTGTATCCGGTGGTTACCGGCATCGGCCACGTAAAAAGACCTGTGTTCTGAGTCGAACGCCGCGCCCGCTGGCTCCAGAAACTGGGCTGCGCCGGGTCCCTCGCCGCCCCACTCAATGACAAAGTTGCCGGTCCCAGTCAACCGTTGCATCCGGTGATTCCCAGTATCGCTTACATATAGAAACGCATTTGTTTGATCGAAGGCTATTCCCTCGGGCCGCTTGAACTTGCCCTCCGCACTGCTTCCGGCTGGAGTGGGAGTCGGCGTGGGGGTAGCCGTGGGGGCCGCCGTGGGTGTTGGCTCCGGGGTAGAGGTCGGCGCCGGTGTTGACGTTGGCATAGGGGTCGCCGTCGGGACCTTCGTGGGTGTGGCAGTGGGATTGGGAGTCGGCGCGGCAGTGGGGACCGGCGTGGGAGTAGCTACCGGGGCTGGCGTGGTAGTGGGGACGGCCACGGGTGTTGGTGTAGGCGTTGGGGCCGGGCTGGGTGTCGCGGTACTGGTAGGCTGTGGGGTCGCGGCCGGGACCAAAGTGGCCGTGGGTTGAAGAGAAATCGTTGGAACCGGCAGCGCGGTAGTGGGGACCGGGGTGGCCGTGGGGACTGCGGTGGGAGTGGAGGTGCGCGGTGAGACGCCGCAGGCCACCGCCAAAGCTAGTAATGCTGAAACCGCGAATGCCTGAGCTAGTTTCCTCATGCAGAAGCCTTACGCTCCATGAAATTTGGGCTGACGTTTTTCGGCGAACGCCCGAATGCCTTCCTGGAAGTCTTGGGTCAGGCAGGAGTTGCTAATCCACTCGGTCTCGGCGTCGAGCTGGCTTTCCAAGGAGGCTTCCCAGGAGCTATTGAACAGGGCCTTCACCCGGCCGTAGGCCACCGTGGGGCCCTGGGCCAGCCTCATGGCGGCCTCGCGGGAGTGCTGTTCCAGCTCCTCCGCGGGGCACACCCGGGTGACCAGGCCCATTTCCAGGGCACTCTCGGCGCTGATGGGCTGACCGGCTAGATAGATCGCCATCGCCTTGGCGCTGCCCACCAACCGGGGAAGCAGATAGGTGGAGCCGCCGTCGGCGGTGGCCCCAATGTTGGCATAGGCCATGAGGAACCTGGCGTCGCTGGAGGCGATGCGAATGTCGCAAGCGAGCATCAGGCTGAAGCCGCCCCCCGCGGCCACACCGTTTATGGCGGCTACCACCGGCTTATCGAGGCGGCGCAGGCCCAGCACCACGTCTTTGTGCAAAGCTCCGGCCAAGCGCCTCACGTGCTCGGCGAGGGCTTCGGGGCCTCCATCATCCAGTTGCTGCACGAAATCTTTGACGTCGGCGCCGGCGCAGAAAGCTTTTCCGCTACCGGTGAACAAGACGGCGCGCACGTCTGATTCGCGGCACGCCTGGATCGCCCGTCCCAACTCCCCCACCATTTCCGGGTTCAGGGCGTTGCGGGCCTCGGGGCGGTTAAGGGTAATCACGGCGAGGCCGTGTTTCTTGCTGAATTCCACGGTTTGGGCAGCCATCTTCCGCTTCCTCAATTGAGTGGGACCGGCTAACTATCTCACAACCGCACAACTTGGAAAAGCCGGGCCTTCGACAATTTCAGGACAGGAATGCCGTTCCGAGTGTTGAGATAGGTCACTGAGCCGGACTAGTAGACACCCTCCATGTATCCGCTGATCTCTTCCAACTGAAAGCCGGACACCGCCACCTCCGGCGCCCAAGTCACCTGGTCGGAGGACCAGCGCACGGTGCCCCGGCGCTCCGAGCCGACGCCCAGAATGTTGTTGATCATTCGTAAAACGTTGTCGTTCATACGCAAGGTGTTGGGTTTCAGCGGCGCGGCCCGCCTGCCGTTTTTGATGATGTAGGAGTCGCCGACAATCGTGCCGCTAAAGTCTCCCGCCGTGATCCCGTTGACCGGATAAGTGTACCAGATTCGCCCGATGTAGATACCGTCGCCCACCAGCTGCATCAGGTCTTCGTGGCGTGACTGGTCCTGGCCTTCGATAATCAAATTGGTTGGGGTGGTGGAGGGTGAAGAGCCGAAGTCGCGGCCGCCGCCGTTGCCGGGGCGAAAGCCGTTGCGGGGCGCGATTCCCTGGGCCGCCTCCGCAGGTTCAACCCCAAGCTTTTCCCGGCCCTTCGGATCGTGCAGCATGCGTTGGTAGCCGTAATAGTCGGACAGGGCCCCGGAGAAAACCCCCTGGGTGATCAGTTCGGTGCGGCCGGTGGGCAGGCCCTCGTCAGTGATCGACTTGGAGCCGGCGAGCCCCGTCGCGGCGCCGTCGTCGTAGAGGGTCAGGATCTCCGAGGCCACCTGCCGCCCGAACCGGCCCATGAACGGGGAAGCCCCCGCATGGAACATGTCTAGGTGCAGCCCCGGCAGCAGCACCCACTCCAGAATCTCGGCCAGGGGTTGAGGGCCCAGGATCACCCGGTAGCTGCCGCCGGGCACCCGCCGCCCGTTCAACGAGCCGATGGCGTTGCGGGCCGCCTCCGCGGCGGAACCTCCGTCGAAGTCAACGAGATGGCGGCCCACCGACCAGCCGCTGCCCTTGGCGGCGTGTTCTTCTACCATGGCGGTGGCGAAGGACAGCGCCATGGTAGACTCGTCCGTCTGCACCCTCGGCATATGGGTGGAGGCGATCGCCATCCGCTCCTGAAGCAGGATAACGTCGCCGCCCAGGATCAGCCTCAGGTCGCCGAGCCGGTCCGGCGAGCCGGCCAGGGAAATCAGTTCCTCCGACGATTGGAACGCCTCCAGGGCCCGGTCGACCATCCGCCAGCCGGTCTCCAGCAGCCGGGTGTTGTTCAGCCGCATGATGGCCGGGCCGGGGTGAGGAGCGGGGTGCGGACCCCCCCTGGCCCCCCCTTCGTAAGGGGGGGTAGTAGGTCTTTGCTGCCCCTGGGTAGGCGGGGTGCTACTTTGTTGCCCCCCCTTACGAAGGGGGGGTTGGGGGGGTCTCGGCAACGAGACGAACTCGTTGTCCAGGACCGCTCCCGTCCGGGCTTTTCCCAAGGCGCTTTTGACCCCTTCCAGCGAGAGGTCGGCGGGCTCACTGCCGAAGCCGGTTTTCAGGCCTTCAGGGGTGCGAAAGGCGACCCGGAGGCCCAAGCCATGGGACTCCACCGACTTGGGCTCTTCAACCCCATTGCTGGGGATATGGGAGGTGTAGTTGAGCCGGACGGTCAGGTTGACGTTGGCCGAAGCGAACACTTCGGCCTCCGCCACGCCGGGCTGGGCTGCGACGTAGGCTAGGGCTTCCTTGGTGGCGGTGCGTAGCTTGGCAAGTGGCAGCATATCAGCGATTCTTCCGTACTAGATTCGGGCTAGATTTCGTTGCGGGGAGTTATCCGGGCCCGGTCAGGCGGGCGATACCCCGCATGGTGGGACCGCCGTTGCTCATCCGCTTGGCTTGCATCGGCTGGCCCTTACCGCAGTTGGGGATGGGGTTGACCCGCAGGTCGTCGCCCACGGCGTCGATGGAGGTGAAGTAGTTGCGGGAGTCGGCGGTGATTCCGCCGTCGCGGTAGAGCCGGCCCAGCTGGCCGTTCTTGATCTCGTACACCTTCACGGCGGTGATGCGAAAATTCTCCCGGGACTCGGCGATGGACGGGGTGCGGTGCCCGGCGATGTAGTAGCCCGAATCCACCTCGGCGATGATGTCCTGGGGGCTCTGTTTGCCGGGAGCGAAGATGGTGTTGGTCATGCGGATCAGGGGCACCAGGTGGGCGTCGGTGGCGCGGGCCGAGCCGTTGGGCTCCACACCCAGGATGGCGGCGGTCTGCCGGTTGTTCAGGAACCGCTCCAGCACCCCGTCACGAAGGATATAAGCCCGGCGGGCCGGTGTGCCCTCGTGGTCGTACTTGAAGGAGCCGTAGCCTTCCAACAAGGGGTCGGAGAAGGCGGTGACCAGAGGAGACGCGATCTGCTTGCCGATCTGGTTCTCCCGCAGGTTCTTCAGGAACCAGGAGCGTCCGGCGTAGGCCGTCTCGTACTTCAGGGCCCGGTCCAGCTCGGCGGGGTGGCCTACCACCTCGTGCACCAAGAGGGTGTTGAAGTGAGGGTCGGTGACCACCACCACCTCCTCCTTGGGGGGACTCAGTGGTGGAGCGGCGGCAACCTCGGCGGCGTCGGCGCCCAACTTCTTGCAGAAGTCGATGAAATTGGGAAGGATGATCGGCCCGTTGTCGTACCCCTGGGTCAAGACCTCCCAACCCCGCTGGTGGCCGGTGAAGTCGTACAGCTCGAAATTGCCGTGCTCCCCGGCGCAGATGGCGATGGCGAAGCCCTCGGTCTGGGCGAAGCTCTGGTCGATGTCCGCGCCGTCGGAGCTGAGGAACAGTTCCCGGAGCAGGAAGGTGCTGGTGGACGTGGCGGCGTAGACTATCTCGTCGCTCTGGCCCCGGAGCGCCTTGCACCCGTCGACCGCCATTTGCACCGTCTCGGAGAGGGGTACGGATCTGGGGTCCGTGAGGTAGGTGGCCGGGACCGTGTCGCGGGCGATGGCCACCGGGGCCAGGGAAGTCCCGGTGATGCTCTGGCCCAGGGCCCCGAACCGGCCCCGAGTCTGGGCCTTGAGGCGGGCGCTGGCCCGGGCTCGCTGATGGGCCTGGCGGATCCCCTCCCAGACCACGGCCTCGATGTTGCCGGCATCAGTGGCGCCGAGGACGCGGCCGTAGTAGCCGGCGGCGGGCGTACCGGCTCCGGCGATGACGCGGACCCCGAAGTCGAAGGCGTAGTCCTCGGCGCTGGCCTTCTCGCTGCCGTTCTCGGCCAGCGCGCCCTTCTCCTCCCGGACCTCGATGCGCAGGTCGCAGTAACCCATGGCGGGCAGCTTCCTGGCGCGCTCCATGACGAGCGACGCCAGGTCGGGGCGCATCCGGTCCAAGATGTCGACGGTTAGTTGTGGAGGCATGAGAGACCCTCTAGCAGTCAGCGTTCAGCGGTCAGCCGTCAGCTATCAGCTTTGTTCAGGCGATCACGCAAGGTGTTCCAATTATTCTTGTGTCCTTCAATCTCTTCGATTCTAGGATGCCAGCGCCAGCGGCTAAGAGTTTCAAACCTCTTGAAATACTCCCGAATCTGTTTTGACGGGACGAAAAACACATCGGGAACTTCATCTCCGCCCACCTTGAGGTCTACGAATGCGAAGAACAATCCCGGATGATTCAGCTTCGCCGATTTTTCACCTACGTCCCACTCGTAATGATGAGGCTGCTTGTTGCGGCCTCGCCCTCGGGTTCGTAAGGCCCACTGAGATGTCTTGACTTGCAGGGAAATCGTCGATGCGCCGTCTCTGGACGCTACCAGTATGTCTACTGAGGGTGCATTGCCAAAGGTTACTGCCGCATGGAACCCCTGTTGAGCCAATTGGGATGCTACGTGATAGACCCCGGCGGTGCCGGTAAGGACACCTGACCGTTTCGGCATCGGTAGACCCCTTTGGCCGTCAGCAATAGCTGCTGACAGCTGAACGCTCCTCCAACCCCGTCACCGCAACTTCAGAGGCCGACCCGACCAGCTTGGCATACTTGCCCAGCCCGCCGGTGGCGCAACTCCGGCTAGCTCTCCAACCCCAGGGCGAAGTGGATGGCGGAATCTACCGCTTGAAGCTTGATGAGGTGCAGGCTGGCAATGTAACGTTGGAGCGCAGCTTTGGGAACGGTGGTCATGCTGTCGAGATTCGCCGCACAACTCGTGGGCAAACCGTCTTCCGGCCCCAGCGGCACCTCCGTTGGTATCCCCCTGACTCGCCTCGTGACAGGAGCCACGGTAACCAATTCCCGGTAAATATAAGCTTCGTCACGAGAAATCAAGACCACTGGCCGGTGCCCGGCCGGAGGGGGTAGCTCGGCCCACCAGATTTCGCCGCGCCTCATCTGCTAAACTCTTCTTCCCATGACTCCGCGTCGAAGGCGTAGTGTAAAGTCGACTCTGCCACCACGCGTTCATTTCGAGTCTCCGGATACTTTTGGTAGCCTCTTATGTACCGCTGTACGTCCTCCCGCTCTTTCACCCGCCGCAGGTGTTCCTCCAGCGCGCTACGGAAGACCTGGCTGCGGCTCGCGCCCGTGGAGTGGCGCTCTTGCTCCACCGCCTCCAACAGTTCGTCGGGGATGCTGATCGCTATCTTGGCCATGGGCACACCCACTCTTCATACTCTGGTATGACCACAGTATGATACCAGGATAGTATTTAAGCAATGGGCCCCTACCCCGTCACCGCGCCTTCGGAGGCCGACCCGACCAGCTTGGCGTATTTGGCCAGCACGCCGGTGGTGTAGTTGGGCGGGATGGGCTGCCACTTGGACCGGCGACCGGCAAGCTCCTCCTCGGTGAGCTGAACGTCCAGGCGGCGGGCCGGTATGTCCAGGGTTATGATGTCGCCCTCTTGGACCAGGCCGATGGGTCCGCCCACCTGGGCCTCGGGGGCTACGTGGCCCACCATGGGACCGTGGGTGGCGCCGGAGAAGCGGCCGTCGGTGATCAGGGCCACCTCGTCTCCCAGCCCCTGTCCCACCAGGGCGCCGGTGACGGCCAGCATTTCTCGCATGCCGGGGCCGCCCTTGGGGCCCTCGTACCGGATGACCATCACGTCACCGGACTTGATCTCCCGGCGCTGGATGGCCTGGAAAGCGGCCTGCTCCTGGTCGAAGACCCGGGCCGGACCCTGGTAGACCCGCTCCTGGTGCCCGGCTACCTTGATTACCGCGCCGTCGGGGGCCAGATTGCCGTGAAGGATGGCCAGCCCGCCGGTGGGAGCGCGGGGCGCATCGGTCGTATAAATGACCGGCTGGTCTTCGATGGTCTCCGACGCCTCCAGGTTCTGCTGGAGGGTCTTTCCGGTGACGGTCATGGCGTCGCCGTGGAGCAGACCGGCCCCCAGCAGCCGCTTCATTACCAATGCCACGCCGCCGTACCGGTCCAGGTCGGCCATGACGTAGCGTCCAGCGGGCTTCATGTCGGCGATGTAGGGGGTGCCGCGGCTGATGCGGTCGAAGTCGTCCAGGCTCAAGCTGACCTGAGCCTCGCGGGCGATGGCCAGCAGATGCAGCACCACGTTGGTGGAGCCTCCCATGGCCACCGCCACGGTGATGGCGTTCTCGAAGGCCTGTTTCGTCAGGATATCCCGGGGACGGAGGTCTTCTTGCAGCAGGCGCATCATCGTGCCGCCGGCCCGGCGGCTTAGCTCCACCTTGCGTGGGTCGGTGGCGGGGATCGATGCGTCTCCGGGCAGCGACAGACCCATAACCTCGATGGCGGTGGACATGGTGTTGGCCGTGAACAGGCCGGCGCAGGAGCCCTCTCCGGGGCAGGCGTGGCACTCCAGGTCCAGCAACTGCTCCGCGGTCATGTCGCCTTTGGCATGGGCGCCCACCGCCTCGAACACGTCCTGGATGTTGACGTCGCGGCCCTCGAACCGGCCGGGCATGATGGTGCCCCCATAGACGAAAAGGGCCGGAATGTTGAGGCGGGCGATGGCCATCAGGCAGCCGGGCATGTTCTTGTCGCAGCCGGCCACCGTCAGCAGGCCGTCCATCCGCTCGCCGAAGGCCACCACTTCGATTGAGTCGGCGATGACCTCCCGGCTGACCAGGGACGCCTTCATGCCCTCGGTGCCCATGGAGATGCCGTCGCTCACGGTGATGGTGCCGAACTCGAAGGGGGTGCCGCCCGCCTGCCGGATTCCCACCTTGGCCGCCTGGGCGAACCGGTCCAGGTGGACGTTGCACGGCGTGACGTCGCTGGCCAGGTTGGCGACGGCGATGAAGGGCTGGTCCAGGTCGTCCTGGGTCAGTCCCATGGCCCGCAGCATCGCCCGGCCCGGCGCCCGATCCGGCCCCTCGGTGATCTCTTTGCTGCGGTGCTTCAGCCTTAGCATGTCGCTGTTGATGGTCACGGTTTCTGTCTCCTCCTGCGGGCCGGTTGGCGAGCTTGGCCCATTATAAGCGGCCCCCGTCACCGGATACAACCTGATTCGGGGAGTGGAGCCGGTCAGCCTTCAGACGGGCGGTTCGCGAACAGACGGGCGCCCTGAACGGATTCTGCCGAGGGCTTGCGCGTCACATCGATTTTCGGTACGCTTGAATGGTCCCACTAAAACAACACACGTGGAGGAGCGACTGTGTTTAACCCTTTCGGTTTATTCAGGGCGGAAATCGCCGAAGCCCACTGTGACATCCCGTGCGGGATTTACGATCCCATAGCCGCCAAGATCGCCGCCCAGACGGTGCAGAAGATGGTGCAGCGAATCCAGGCCCTGGCGGTGCCCGACCCCAGCATGGATGCCGGCGCCATCCAGACCTACATGAACACGGCGTCGCGGTACGTGGCCGTCAAGGAGGAACACGCCGAGATCTGCAAACACGAGCTTCGGGTCCTCTGGGCCGACTACTTCCGGCCGGAGCACGTTGAAGCCCACCCGGACCTGCACGCCACCTTCTGGAATGCGGAGAAGCTGGCCGGGCGCAACAAGCAGAGCGTGGACATGGAGGCGGCGCAGGAGCTGGTGGCGGTCGTCGACCGGATCAGCGAGATATTCTGGGCCACCAAGAACGTTACCTACAGCGATCCCAACGCCACCGTGCGGTACGGGTCGTAGAATCCGGTAGGAGAATGGCATTGTAGGGGCGCAGCATGCTGCGCCCCTACGTTCTGACGAGGCATAGGCCTGGCCGGCAAGAAACAGAACCGGCTCCCCAACTCAGGCTGGGGTGCCGGTCGGTTTTTCTCCGGGCCCGGAAGCCGTCCGGTCAGGCCGAAGCCTTGAGCGCCGCCTCGGCGGACCCGATGGTCTGGTCGATGTTGGCCTCGGTGTGGGCCACCGAGACGAATCCCGCCTCGAACTGGGAGGGAGCGGTGTAGACGCCCCTTTCCAGCAGGGCGTGGAAGTACCGGCCGTGCCGGGCCGCGTCCGACTTCTCCACCTGGGCCAGCGTTTGCACCGGCCCCGGGTTGAAGAAGCCGGTGAACATGGAGCCGACCCGGTTGATGGTAGAGGGCACCTCAAGGCGGCCGAACACCTCGGACAAACCCCCGGTGAGCCTGCCCGCCAGGGATTCGAGTCCTTCGTAGACGCCGGGGCGCTGCAGCTCCTTGAGCGCCGCCGTTCCAGCGGCCACGGCCAGGGGATTGCCGGACAGCGTGCCCGCCTGGTACATGGGGCCCAGGGGAGCGACCACCTCCATGATGTCCCGCCGCCCACCGTAGGCGCCCACCGGCAGGCCCCCGCCGATGATCTTGCCCAGGCAGGTGATGTCGGGCGCGATGCCGTAGAGACCCTGGGCGCCGCCGTAGGAGACGCGGAACCCGGTAATCACTTCGTCGAAGATGAGCAACGCCCCGTGTTGGGACGTCATTCTCCGCAATCCGTCCAGGAATCCGTCCGACGGCAGCACCACCCCCATGTTGCCCGCCACCGGCTCCACGATAATCCCGGCGATATCCGTTGGATAGGCGGCAAACAGCCGCTCCACCGAGGCCAGGTCGTTGTAGTCGGCCAGCAGCGTCTCGGTGGCGTAGGAGGCGGGGACCCCGGCACTGGTGGGCACCCCGTGGGTCAACGCCCCGGAGCCGGCCTTGACCAGCAGGCCGTCGGCGTGGCCGTGATAGCAGCCGGAGAACTTGATCACCTTGTCGCGGCCGGTGAAGGCCCGGGCCATGCGGATGGCGCTCATGCAGGCCTCGGTGCCGGAGCTGACCAGCCGCACCATGTCCACCGAGGGCAACGCCTCGCAGATGAGCCGGGCCAGTTCGACTTCCTGCTCCACCGGCGCGCCGAAGCTGGTGCCCCCCCCGGCGGCCTTTTTAACGGCGTCGACCACCGCCGGGTGGGCGTGGCCCAGCACCAGGGGGCCCCAGGAGCCCAGATAGTCGATGTACTCGTTGCCGTCCACGTCCCAGACCCGGTCGCCCTGGGCCCGGTCGATGAAGGGAGGGGTCCCGCCCACGGCGCGGAAGGACCGCACCGGGCTGTTGACCCCGCCGGGGATGTACTTCTGGGCTTGTGAAAAGAGTTCTTCTGACCTGGAAAGATTCATAGACCGACCTTCAAGCAAATATCGTTTTCACCCCGTCTCGTTGACGGGGGGTAGTTCAGATTGGGGTGAGCGACGGAGGCTATTCTATCTCTTTTAGCCAGCGGGCGGCTTCTTTGGCGTGGTAGCTCAAGATGATGTCGGCGCCGGCCCGTTTGATGGAGGTCAATAGCTCCATGGTCACCATCTTTTCGTCGACCCAGCCCTGGCGGGCCGCCGCCTTGACCATCGAATACTCACCGCTGACATTGTAGGCGGCCAGGGGCAGGTCGAAACGCTCCCGCGCCTGGCGGATGATGTCCAGATAGGAAAGCGCCGGCTTGACCATGACGATGTCGGCGCCCTCGGCGATGTCGCTCTCTATCTCCCGCATCGCCATGCGGACGTTGGCCGGGTCCATCTGATAGCTGCGACGGTCGCCGAATTGGGGCGTGGAATCGGCGGCCACCCGGAAGGGCCCATAGAAGGCGGAAGCGTATTTGGCGGCGTACCCCATGATGGGCGTATCGGTGTACCCTTGATCGTTCAGTGCCTGCCGTATCGCCCAGACCTGCCCGTCCATCATGGCGGAAGGGGCGACCAGGTCGGCCCCCGCCTGGACGTGGGAGACGGCGGACCGGGCCAGCAGGTCCAGGGTCTTGTCGTTGTCCACCCGGCCATTTTCGATGACGCCGCAATGGCCGTGGTCGGTGTACTCGCAAACGCAAACGTCGGTGATCACATGCATGTCGGGCACGGTCCGCTTGATGGCCCGGATCGCCTCCTGAACGATGCCCTCCGGGTCATACCCCTCGGTTCCCAGAGGGTCCTTCTCCGCGGGCAGCCCAAAGAGGAGAACCGACGGAATGCCCAGCTCGGCCACTTCACCAACCTCCCCGGTCAACTGGTCCAGGGAGAAATGGTAGCAGCCCGGCATGGGCTCGATGGGCTCGCGCACTCCGTTGCCGTGGGTGACGAACATGGGGTAGACGAACTGGGCCGGGGAGAGGCGGGTCTCCCGGATCATGTTTCTCAACGGTTCCTGTCCCCGCAGGCGGCGGAGCCGCAGCTCCGGAAAGCTAACCATGGGTCCCTCCGATTTCGTAAGGGCTGCCGGGGACCCCCTCTCTTATCTCCCCCTTCGTAAGGGGGAGAGGGCCAGTTCCTTCCCCATTACGAAGGGGGAAGGGTAGGATGGGGGTTACCCCGCACTAAACCCACTTCCAAAGTGTTGGACGAGCGCTTCGACCAGCCCTTCGACGGTATGGCGCTCGGCCACCAGGTCGACATGCAAGCCCAACTCGCGGGCCGTGGCCGCGGTCGTCGGGCCGATGCACGCTATTATACTGGATTTCAGACCCGATCCGTCGCCGTCCAGCGCTTCCAGCAGGTTGCGCACCGTGGAGGAACTGGTGAAGGTCACCACGTCCAGCCGCTGGTCCAGGGCCTCCCGGGCCAGGGCGCCTATGTTCTCCGGAGTGACGGTGCGGTAGGCGGCCACTCGCTCCACCCTGGCGCCGAAACCGGCCAGTCCCCGGGCCAGTGCGTTCCGGCCGATATCGGCCGTTGGAAGGAAAACCGGCACGTTCGTCCAGTCGCGGCCCGAAAGCTCCTCCAGCACCGCCTCCGATACCGACCTGGCGGGCACGAAGTCGGCGATGAGGCCGTGACGCAGCAGCGCTTCGGCCGTAGCCGGTCCGATCGCTCCGATCAGCGCGTTCCCGAAGGCTCGGGCGTCCCGGCGGGTTTCACCCCGTTCCAGGCGGCCGAATACCGCCTCCACCGCGTTGATGCTGGCAAAAAACACCCAGCGAAAGTCGCCGAGCCGGGCCAACGTGGCGTCCAACTCGGCGTAATCGTCCAAGGGGGCCGTCTGAATAGTGGCTAGTTCCACCGGCTGGGCGCCCAGGTCCGCCAGCAGGCCCCGCAGCCTGGACGCCTGGGTCCGCGACCGGGTGATCAAGACCCTCTTGCCGAACAAGGGGCGGCGGTCGAACCAGCGGAGCTGCTCCCGCAGCTCCACCACCTTCCCGATGACGGCGATGACCGGCGGCTCCAGCCCGGCCTCCCGGCCGCGGGCGAGGATGTTGTCCAGGCGGCCGGTGACGGCAACCTGCCGCGGCCAGGTGCCCCAATGGACCAGGGCCACCGGCGTGTCCTCCGGCATCCCGTGGCGGTGGAGGGTGGCCAGGATGGATTCCAGCCCGGCCCAGCCCATCAGCACTACCAGAGTGCCGCCGACCCGAGCCAGGGCCTCCCAAGAAACGGTCGATTCCGGCTTCGACGGGTCCTCGCTGCCGCTGATCACGGTGAACGTCGTGGCAATGCCGCGGTGGGTGATGGGAATGCCGGCGTAGGCCGCCGCGCCAATGGGCGACGTTACTCCGGGGACAATCTCAAAGGTGATGCCGTGCTCGATCAGGGCCAGGGCTTCCTCACCGCCCCGGCCGAAGACGAAGGGGTCGCCGCCCTTGAGGCGCACCACATCCAGTCCGGCGAGGGCCCGGTCGACCAACACCTGGTTGATCTGCTCCTGGGTCAGGGCCTGCCTGCCCCGCTCCTTGCCCACGAACACCCGCTCCGCCGAATCCGGGGCCGCCTGGAGGAGCGACGGGTCCAGCAGGCGGTCGTAGACCACCACCTGGGCCGATTCCAGGCATCGCAGCCCCTTTACAGTGAGCAGCCCCGGGTCGCCTGGGCCGGCGCCCACCAGGTAAACTCTACCGGGCATATCCCTCGTCCCTCATCCCCCTGGCCCCCTTCTCCCGGAGGGAGACGGGGGGAACCTTGGAGGATAGCAATTGCACTGGTTGTGACTTAGTGCTCCGCCAGCCCAGTTGCTGATAAAGGTCATTCCGGGCCCTTCGGCCAGGCTCAGGATAAACTCCGCGAAGGGTCTCGTTGTTGCGCCGAGGTTCCCCGTCGCTCCGCTTCCCGGAATGAGATCCCGTATGAACCAATTTGACTAAGTACCGGGCAACGAAAAGCCCCGGCACCGCCGGTTGTTGGATCAAGCACTAGCCCCGGGAATCCCCGTGCTCTTCCAGCAACGCTCCGGCGCCCTGTTGCAACAGGGACCGGTAGGCGTCGCCGACCAGCTTCGCCGAGTCGTGGGCCGGGCCCGCCGCTTCGGCCCGAAAGGCCTGTTCACCCTCCGGAGAGCCGAGGAACACGGTCATCAGCAACGAATCGCCATCCCTCCGGGCGTAGGCACCGGCGGGCAACTGGCATCCGCCGCCCAGCATTTCCAGGAAGGCGCGCTCGGCGGTGACGGCGTCCCGGGTCTCCGCATGGTCGAGGGGCCGGACCAGCTCCAGCATCCGGTCATCGCCGGCCCGCACCTCCACTGCCAGGGCGCCCTGACCCGGTGGCGGCACGAACTGTTCGGGAGAAAGAAACTCGGCGATCTGCTCGGTTAGACCCAGCCGGATCAAGCCCGCCGCCGCCAGGATCGCGCCATCGCACTCTTCCCCTCGTGCCTTGCGGAGCCTGGTCTCGACGCTTCCCCGGATCGGCACGATGGTAACCTGGGGGCACAGGTTCTTGAGAAGGGCCTGCCGGCGGGGACTGCTGGTGCCGATGCGGGTCCCCTGGCGCAACTGGCCGAGGGAGCAGCTCCAGCGGTTGACCAGGATGTCTCGGGGGTCTTGCCGCTGCGGTAAGGCGCCGAGGACCAGCCCCGGCGGAATGCTGGTCGGCAAGTCTTTGAGGCTGTGTATCGCCAGGTCCACCCGGCCATCGGCCAACTCCCGCTCCAACTCCGTGACGAAGACGCCCAGACCCATGCTGGCAAGGGGGGCCTGAGCATTGACGTCGCCGCGGGTATGCACCTCGGTGACCTGCAACGCCAGGTCTGGGTAGAGGGCTTGAAGCTGCGCCAGCACCTCCTCGGTTTGACGCAACGCCAGGGTGCTGCCCCGGCTTCCCAATCTTATGACCTTGTGTGAACCCACTCCGCCCCAGGCGCCTCCATGGATGTATGAATGGAAGATTCCGGCCCCGGAGCCGGGGCCATTACCGCGGGACCATCCCTTTCCCACGATGGGGTTGCCGGCGTGCCGGCCAAACGTGGAGAAATAGGCTCAGCACGCCGGTCCTCCGGGCTTGGCCGGGCAGCCTTCGGGCCGGCACCGGTCCACGTTGGGACAAAGGTCCGCTCTGCCTCCATCGGACACGTTGGCCGACGCGTCGGCGAGCAGGTCGGACATAAAGGCGGTCAGAGCTTCCTTTTCGCGCCCGGTTTGGGCCAGCTCCAGCAGATTCGGCGTGATGCAGCACTGCCACCGTTGAGGATCGACGGCCAGGCCCCGGTTTTTCACCTCTTGGCGCGCTCGAGACAACACTCCGGCCAGGTCGGTCCACTCCAGGGCCGGGCTGCCGGCCAGGGTTTCCCGCAGCTTCCTGGCCAGGGCCGGGCTGGTTCCGCCGGTGGATATGGCCAGGGTTACCGGACCGCGCTTCACGATGGAGGGGGCGATGAAGGTGCACAGGGGCGTGTCGTCCACCACGTTGAGCAGCACACCCCGCTCTTCCGCCTCCTCGAATATCTGCAGGCTTACCGCGTGCACGTTGGTGGCGGCAACGCCTATGAACGCTCCCGCCAGGTCCCCCGGCTGGTACTTCCGTTGGCGCCACTCCAACTCGCCCCTCTCGGCCGCGGCCTGAATGAAAGGGGTCGCATCGGGGCTGATGAGAGTGATTCTAGCCCCGGACTCCAGCAGCTTGGCGATCTTGCCCTCGGCCACGCCGCCGCCGCCGATGATGACGCACAGTTTGCCCTCGAGGTTGAGGTACACCGGATAGTAGATTGGCATGGTCACGCCCTGCGATTGCTGGTCCCCGGGGCCGGCGCTTTCCGCCTTCGGGCGCCGGTTGAAGCCTTCGCCCCAGATTCTTCAACGGGGTTTTCAACGGTGTTTTCAACGAAATAGCGCACCCGGGTCTTTTTGTACTCCCTGGTGCTGTAAAGGAACGCCCGCTCGGTGATCCCCGTGGCCTCGCCGATCTCGCGGCCAACCTTCTCGCAGCCTTCCGGAGAGGTCGCGTGGACCATCGTGAAATGGGTATAGGGCCAGTCGGGGAAAGTTGGGCGTTCGTAGCAGTGGGTGACGGCTGGATGTTGGGCCATGGCCGCGCCCACTTCTTCGGAACGCTCCGGCGGCACCTTCCAGACGATCATGGCGTTGGCGCGGAAGCCAGAGCGCCGGTGGTGAAGCACGGCGCTGTAGCGGCGCATAATCTTCCGCTCCTGGAATTCGACAGCCAGGGCCAGCAGCTCCGCCGTGGTCATCCCCAGCCTCGTTGCCATGCCGTCGAAAGGCCGTTCGATCAGGTTCAGGTCTTCCTGTAGCTCTCGGATGGCCGCCTTGTCCGCCTCGGATAGGGGGACCGGCTCGTTCCAGTCCTTATCCGGAGCACCGGCGGAGGCAGCCGGCGTGGAGATATCGGAAGACCCATTCTGCCCCACCATGTCGAAGGCGACCCCGATCTTGAAAAACCGGATGGTCGGCAGGAGCCGGGCGTCGAGGGCCCCGGTGTCCCGGGCCATCCGTTCCACGGTGGCTTCAAGGTCGTGATCCGGGGGGACGGCCAGGGTGAACCACAGGTTGTAATAGGACCCTTCCCGGGCGTAGTTGTGGCTGACTCCCGGATGCCGGTTGATCCGGAGCGCCCCCTTGTGGAGCTTGTCCCGGTCGTGGGCCATGGCCACCAGGGTTGTCTTGTATCCGAGACGGCGGGTGTCGAAAATGGCGCTTATCTGCCGCACCACGTTTTGCCGCTTCAACTCGGTAAGCCGGTCGATTACTTCCTGCTCACCGATCTCCAGCGCCTCGCCCAGCTTCAGAAAAGGCCGGTCGGCGAGGGGGAAGGGCCCTTGGACCAGATTCAGTAGCTTACGGTCGGTCAAGTCCATTGCTCTAGTCGAAACCTCCTCGATGATCCGCTCGGGAGGACCCAGGTTGCCGCGCTGCTCCGGAGTGCTCCGGTCGGAGCAGGTGCGCCTGATTAGACTCGATTACACCCATCGGCACTCGGCCGGCCAATGCCGGCATGATGGTCCGGGAAAAAGAAGGCCCCACGGTATGCCCGACGGTTTTAATGAGGGGCTTGCCTGAACCGGCCATCTCGGCCGCGTGCTCGCGGCCCGGCATGGAGAGCAGCCGGCGGAAGGGGGCTTGGCTCAGGTCCAAGAGGTGGCATGGGCCATTCAGGGGGAGCCGGCGAGTCGTATCGTCTGCCTGGAGGGCGTCCACGGAAATTCTGCTAAACCCTTGAATATTCTGGCGCAAGCTACGCGGAGTACAGCGAATGTGGCTTAATTGAGCCTAGCACAGAGGCCAGTTTGCGTCAACGGGAGCGCCCGGACGGGTTCGGGAGAGGCTGGGACGCGGGGTCGTTGAGCGGCAAGCGGCATCGTGCTATAGTGGTTGTAAAGAAGTGCCGGGAGATATGGATAAAAACCTGATCAAATCCCGGAAGAGCCTTTTCAGTAGCCTGTGGCGCAATGTGCGTGCCGAATCGGTCATCCGGGCCATGGAACGAGTGCCCCGGGAGCGGTTCGTGCCCCCGGAAAGCCGGCACATGGCCTACCTGGACACGCCCCTGAGCATCGGCGAGGGCCAGACCATCTCCCAGCCCTACATCGTGGCCCTGATGGCTGCTGCCCTGGGCCTTCGTGGACGGGACCGGGTGCTTGAAGTTGGCACCGGGAGCGGCTACCAGGCGGCGATACTCTCTCTCCTCGTTCCCCAGGGACGGGTGGTTTCCGTGGAGTTGATTCCGGTTCTGGCCGAGCGGGCCAGGTGCCTTTTGAGGGAGATGGGTTACGGTAACGTCGAGGTGCAGGAGGCGGGTCCTACCATGGGCTGTCCCGGCCGGGCCCCCTTCGATGCGATTATCGTGGCCGCCGCCG
The DNA here is from genome assembly GCA_030753265.1 of Dehalococcoidia bacterium. The sequence continues at coordinate 4,643 of JASMCQ010000089.1, read as the reverse complement.
CCCCAAGACTTCCCAAATCGCTGTTGTCCCAGCTTGCGCCCGGCGGCAGGCTGGTCATCCCGGTTGGGACGCTGGAGCAGCAAAACCTGGTGCAAGTCCTGCGCACCGACGAGGGGCTGTCGATCAGCATGCTGGGGCCGTGCCGGTTCGTGCCCCTGATCGGGTGGGAGGCCTTCCCCGCGCCCCAATGAGGCCCGCCTCGCGGACGCTGGGGCGACAGATTAGATTTGATAATTCCCCTTCAGCCTCATCCTCGCGGTGGTCCAGCCTCAATTTCCCGTACTCGACGTGCCGGTAAACGTGCTCTACGCGGCTCCCGGCCTCAGGTCGAGCCGCGCCGGTCACCCTGGCAAGCCCCGTTCCCCTTGGCATTTGACGTTGAAGCCCTCGGACCCTGGCACCTGCCGCCGCCCGGCGCGGCGCCCCCCCAAAGGCCCCGATATGCCGGCGGGTGGGATATGATACCGGGGAATTCGAGCAATACTGGAGCTGCAGGCGATGGTTGAGCTAAACGAAGAGACCCAAGGCGAGTTGGAGCGGGCTGCCGAGGCTATCCTTGGCTCTAAACATCTGGTGGCGTTGGCTGGGGCCGGGCTTTCGGTGGAAAGCGGGATCCCGCCGTTTCGTGGCCCCGGCGGCCTCTGGACCAAGTACGGCGAACCGCCCATGCAGGGCTACCAGGAGTTTCTTCGTGACCCCCAGCTCTGGTGGGAGTCGCGGCTGCGCGATGAAGAGGAGCCGGACAACCCGGTGCACGAGTTGAAGCTAGCCTTGGAGGAGGCGTCGCCCAACGTCGGCCACTATTCCCTGGTCGACATGGAACAGATGGGACTGCTGAAGTGCACCGTGACCCAAAACGTGGACAACCTGCATCGCCGGGTGGGCAGCGAGGCACTCCTGGAGATTCACGGCAACCGCGCCTGGTTGCGGTGCATGGAATGCGGGGGCCGGCGCACTCGGGAGGGCTTCATCCTGGGAGACCTGCCGCCCCGGTGCCCGGACTGCGGCGGGATGGTCAAGATGGACACGGTGATGTTTGGAGAGCCGATTCCGCGGCAGGTGCTCCAGGATTGCTGGGAACAGGCGGAGCTGTGCGACTGTATGCTGCTCATTGGGACCTCGGGCTTGGTCACCCCCGCGGCCCGGCTCCCCGTGGTGGCGCAGGAAAGGGGAGCCACCTTGATTGAGGTCAACCCGCACCAGACTGCCCTCACCTCCGTGTGCGACATAACGCTGGCCGGCCCTTCGGGAGAGCTTTTGCCGCTGCTGGTGGACCTAATCCGCCACGGCCAAGAGTGGGGTTAGACCGCACGCCGGAGGGATAGCCCAAGACCGGCGGCCGCCATGCTACGTGATTTTAGACGAATCGTGGCTTACTTCACCCAGAGGTTGCCGGTCCTTGAAGACTTGCTCCGGCCCCGGCGGTGTGAGCAGAACGAGTATCTCAACCTGCTCGCCGGTCAAGTTGGCATGAACGTGCTCGGTGCCCGGTGAGATGACGGCGACCGCCGCGGCCGGCAGGAGGTACTCTTCTCCATCTGCGAACAAGGTCAAGGTTCCCCGCTGGGTGATGACCACCTCGGTAGTGGCCGGTTTGGTGTGGGGCTCCGACCTCTCTCCGGGAGGGAACAGCACCCGGACGCAGGAAACGCTGTCCACGCCGTCGCTGGGCTCCAGGATCACCTTGGTCAAGCGCCCCTTGCCGATGTAGGTCGGACGCTCTTCGAGCCGGATGAGATTCACGCCCATGGCTTGTGCCCCCTTCGGTGATGATGGATTGTTGTCTGTCGCCGGAACGGCCTGGGGCGATCGAAGGCCGGGCCCCTTGAGCCGGGAAACCGGCTCCGGTGGTATAATCTCTCGAAGCTGCCGGTACAGTAGTATAGCTCAATCCGCCTTGGCGCCGGCGCGCCGGCGGTGCACCGGCCGGAGTTTTATCAGGTAATGAATTTTATCCTGGTGCGTTTCGGATTGGGAGACCCGACGTGGCTGGATCCGGCCACCGCGGTGGGCATCGCCCTGATCTCCTTGATCGCGGCCGTAGTCTTTCACAAGCTGCTGTTTCGCCTCGTCCTGCGTTTAACCCAGTGGACCCCCAGCGACCTGGACTCAAGGATGGTGCGGGCCACCCGCTGGCCAATTACCCTGGGCATCATCGTGCTGGGCGTGTACCTGGCCATCATCATACCGCTGGACCTGAGCGCCGGGCAGAGGGATACCGCGGACACCATTGCCGGCTTGCTGGGTATCTTCCTGGGCATCTTGGTGGTGACCGCCTCGGTGTCCAATGGCCTTGATTGGTACTTGGAGAACCTCACGCGCACTCAGCACGTGGTTGACCTGCGGATGTTCCCCTTGCTGCGGCGGTTCACCGTTTCCCTGATCTACGGTCTGGGCGCCCTCCTGATTCTGGACCTCCTCGACATCAACATCAGCCCCCTGATCGCCGGTCTGGGATTGGGAGGGTTGGCCATCGCCCTGGCCATTCAGCCCACGCTGGCCAACCTGTTCGCCGGTACCTACGTGATGACCGAGGGGGTTGTTGCGCCGGGGGACTTCATCGAGTTGCAAGGCGGCGTCACTGGGTACGTGGTGGAAGTGGGCTGGCGCAGCACCCGCATCCGAACCTGGCGGAACAACCTGGTGGTGGTGCCCAACGGCAAGTTCGCCGAGACCATCATCACCAACTACCAGCGCCCGGTGCCGGCGGTCAACGTATACCTCAGCTGCGGGGTGAGCTACGACAGCGACCTTTACGAGGTGGAGCGGGTCTGCCGGGAGGTCATGGATGAGGTGTTGGAGGCCGAGCCCAGCGCCGTCAAAGAGTACGGGGGCTGGTTTGGCTTCGACAACTTCGGCGACTCCAACGTGAATTTCTGGCTTTTCCTCCAGGCCAGGGACCGGTTGGGCAGCTTCACGGTTCAGAGCATCTTGATACAGAAGCTTCACCAGCGACTGAGAGAAAATGGCATGGTGATCAACTACCCGATGCGGAGCCTCCAGCTTCCCAAGGGTCTGTGTCTCGAAACATCGACGGCCCGTGTTGAGGGAGAGCCGGCGGGCCGGCCTCCTGCCGGCAGAGTCCGCGGGCGGCGCCGCCGCCGCCGCCCGCCCCGGGAGTTGCACGTCTCCCTGGAGGCCGATGGGGAACCGGATGGTGACGGAGATGTCGGGAGTCCTTGATACCCGGCCGGTCACTGGTTATAATTCAAATACTACTGGCAATTGTGGGCCTGTAGCTCAGGCGGTTAGAGCGCGGTCCTGATAAGACCGAGGTCGTTGGTTCGAGTCCATCCAGGCCCACCAAACCGTACAGAATCAAGAACTGGAGTTGGCAACTTGCCGACTCCACTACCCGTCGGCTCCAACACATCACCCTGCGACAAAGGCAGCGTGTACCGAAGCACCGCCTCTGAGCCATTGACCACGATATCCTCAACGAACGTTCTGATGAATGCCTTCTGCTCGGCAAGGGTGCCCTCTTGAAGCAAAGCACGCATATCTTCAACATGCGTGGCGATTTCAGACAGGTCTTGAAGTTGGCCACGCCGTTCCTGTAGGAGCCTATCCAAGTCAGCCTTGGACGCCTCCAGTTGATCCTGGCGGTGACGCAATTGCTGAATCCTCGGAGACAGGTTGTCCAGGCTCAATCTGCCAGTCTCCAGGGCATCGAACAACCTTTCCAGCCGCTTGTGGACATCGGCCAGTTCCGCTTCCATCGTCTTTAGGCGCTCCAACTGCTCGCAGGACGCACCATCGAGTTCTTCGTTGACCATCCTCACCAGTTCTATGAGATTCTCTACGGTGAGGACGCAGTCCTTGATCTTTTCCACTACCAAGTTTTCCAGACGCCTGGCGTTCAGGTATGGAGCGTCGCAGGTGCCCTTGCCACGTTTAAGCAACGTCCCACAGACGTAATAGGCGAACTTGCCGCTTTTTGCCGCCTGTCCAGAGAGGCTCTTGCGGCACGTACCGCACTTCACCAGCCCGCTCAAAAGATAGGGGCTGGACACCCGTCGAGGGCTCATGCGCGTGGGTGCCCGTTGATGCATCAACTCCTGGACCAAGCGGAAAGTCTCCCGGTCGATCAGGGGTGACCAGGCGTTTTCCACCCGCACCGGCTCGGTGGCGTGCCCGTTAGGAGAAGAACGCCCCCAGACCAGCACACCCGTGTAAGCCTCATTAGTTAGGATTCCATGGAGTGTAGTCTTGATCCAGGGTTTCCCTCTTGGCCCTGCTATACCTTCGTTGTTCAAGCTGTGGCAAACCTCCTTCAGCCCGCTCCCGTGGAGCATAGCCCGGAAGATGCCGGTCACCACCGGGGCAGTTTCGGGATTGGGTTCCAATCGCGGCCGCTCCTTTCCCCCATCCATTACCCTGACACGCCGGTATCCATAAGGAGTGCTGCTGCCAACGCAGAAGCCACGTGAGGCCGCCTCGCGCATACCCCTGAGCACTTCCTGCGCCAGATTGGCGGAGTAGAATTCGTCCAGGCTCTCGATGATGGCCTCGAGCAGCTTGCCGGTCGGAGAGTCTTCGAATGGTTCGGTGATGGAGACAACTCGCACCCCATGTTTCTTAAGCAGGGATTTGAAGACGATTGCGTCCTCTCTACTCCGGGCGAAGCGAGAGTATTTCCACAC
>JASMCQ010000088.1 GCA_030753265.1 Dehalococcoidia bacterium | reverse complement strand
GCGCCACCAACTTCAGGTACTTCCGTCTTTCGTTCACGCTCATCTTCTCGTCGATCGGCATCGTCCCCCTCAGTAACATTCTTACCTGAGTGAACCATACCCAGCCCAGTAACATTTTAAGTGAGTGAATACGCACCATTGCCAGCCAGACAGCCCCAGGGTACACTAGCACCGGTCTGATCCAGGTGCTTCGCGGGCCCCCAAAACCGGTAGGAGGATTGACGAGCCATGGCGCTTTTCTTGCGGAATGAAGACGTACAACAGTGCGTAACAATGGACCACATGTTGGAAGCCATCGAGTCGATGCTGGGCCACTTCGGCCGAGGCGAGGCAATGAACCTGACCCGGCGCAAGATCAACGCCAGCGGAGGGACGCTGTCCGTCATGGCCGGGGGCCTGTTCTATGACGGAGTGATGGGCGTCAAGACCTACACGATAATCAAGGGGAAATACTCGTTTCAGGTCAGCCTGTACGACACGGACACCGGTAAACTCCTCTGCTACACTCAGGCCAACCGGCTGGGCCACCTACGGACCGGGGCCACCACCGGCATCGCCGTCAAACACCTTTCCAACCCCGATTCGGCCACGGTGGGCATCATCGGCACCGGGAATCAGGCGCCCACTCAGCTTGAAGCGGTGTGCAAGGTCCGAAACATCAAGCAGATCAAGGCTTACAGCCGGACCAAGGAGCGACGCGACGCCTTCGCCCGTTCCATGACCGAGAAAATGGGAATCGAGGTGGTTTCGGCCTCCACCAACCAGGAGGCAGTTACCGGCTGCGACATCGTGATCTGCATCGCCAACACCATGGAGCCGGTGGTGGCCGGCGAGTGGCTGTCGCCAGGGTCGACGCTGATCGCCGCCGGGCCCACCAGCTGGCGCGCCAAGGAGGTGGATGACGCCACCTTCGACCGGGCCTCCAAGGTATTCATCGACTCCCCGGAGCAGGCCACCATCGAAGTGGGCGACATGGCCAGCGCGGCGGACCGGGGCGCTTTCCAGTGGAGCCGGCTCCAGGAGTTGCGCCACGTCGTGGCGGGTGGGACACCGGGCCGGGATACGGCGGACCAGATCATCCTGGCCAAGCTGATGGGCACCGGAGTGGCCGACGTGGCCTCTGCCAAGCTGGCCTACGACCGGGCGAAGGCCGCGGGCATCGGCCTGGAGATGGAGTGGTAGACGTGGTCTACGAAAACCGGTGTACGACTCGACGATGATTTGCTATACGGACCCAGCCAAACTGGGTCCGTATAGCTTCAGGGGCTCGGCATTGGGCAATCTTTGCAGCCTCTGTCAAACCGCTGGGGTAAGAAGCAACTTGGTCCCAGATGCTCACCCAGCGGCCCTGGCCACAGATGCGGGCAGCCAATGGGTTGCCACTGACCGGGGTTCGCTTCCCTGAATTGAAGTGGCGCCACCCGCTGTATATGTAGTACCCCCGGTGGTGCCGACGAGCGGCCACAGGCGCTCTCCCTAAACCCCGTTCAGGTACTCCTCGGTACAACGAATGTTGTAGTTGGTCTTCTCCGCCAGCAGGCTTTCCACCGCCGCCCGGGCCGTGTCCAGTGCCGTGAAGATGGGGATTCGCCGTTCCACCGCCGCTCTCCGGATGTAGTAGCCGTCCCGCAGCACCGAGCCCACACCGGTGACCGTGTTGATGACGGCGCCCACGCTGCCGTCTTCGATAACGTCCATCACGTTGGGGTGCCCCTCGCTCAGCTTCTTGGTGGTCATGGTAACCGGCATTCCCATGGCGGCAATCATGGCCGCGGTGCCCTCGGTGGCGTAGAGACGGCAGCCCGCCCGGTGCAACTGGCGGAGCATCTGCACCGATTCAGCCTTGTGCTGGTCGGCGATGCTCAGCAGCACTCCCATACCTTTTTCCAAGTTCAGGCCGGCCGCCAGGAGCGCTTTGGTGAGGGCGCTGGAAAAGTCCCGGTCAATGCCCATGACCTCGCCGGTTGATTTCATCTCCGGTCCCAAGTGCCAATCAACGCCGACCAATTTGCCCATCGAGAACACCGGCGCCTTGATTCCCACCAGTTTCTGGATTGGCCACAGCCCGTCCGGATAGCCCTGCTCGGCCAGGGTTTGGCCCAGCATCACCCGGGTGGCGATGGCGGCCACGGGCACCCCGGTGACCTTGGAGATGAACGGGATGGTCCGGCTGCCCCGAGGGTTGACCTCCAAGACGTACACGGAGGTGGCCTGATCGCCGTCCGAGGGCAGGTGCGGGCTCCGGTAGGGGGCCCCGCCGTGGATCACGAACTGGATGTTCATCAGGCCCCGGATTCCCAGAGCCAACCCGATGCGGGTGCTGTAGTCCACGATGGTGGCAACCTCTTCCTTGGTGAGGTTCAGGCCCGGGTAGATGGCCATGGAATCGCCGCTGTGCACTCCGGCCCGCTCGATGTGCTCCATGACGCCGGGGATCAACACCTGCTCGCCGTCGCAAATGACGTCGACCTCGCACTCTTTTCCTTCCAGGTAACGGTCGATGAGCACCGGCTTGTCCGGGGACAATTCCGTCGCCATGGTCAGGTAACGGATCAGTTCTGTGGCGTTTTGCACGATCTCCATGGCACGGCCCCCCAGGACGTAGCTGGGCCGCACGACCGCCGGGTAGCCGATGTTCTGGGCAACCTGTAAAGCCTCCGCCACCGAGGTCACGGCGGCGCCGGGGGGCTGAGGTATGCCGAGGCGGGACATGAACTCCTCGAACTTGTGCCGGTCGGAGGCGATATCGATGGCTTCGGCGCTGGAGCCGAGGATGGGCACCCCCACCAGGGCAAGGGATTGGGAGAGGTCGATGGCCGTCTGGCCGCCGAACTGCACCACCACGGGTGGCGGCTGGTCGTCCACCGCCTCGTTTTCCAGAATATCGCGTAGCGCCTCCTGGTCCAGCGGCTCGAAATACAGCCGATCCGAAGAGTCGAAGTCGGTGGAGACCGTCTCCGGATTGGAGTTGACCATTACGCTGGAGATCCCCGCCTGGGACAGGGCCCAAGCGGCGTGGACGCTGCAGTAGTCGAATTCGATTCCCTGGCCGATGCGTATCGGGCCACTGCCGATCACCACCGCTTTCTTGCCGGGGAGAGGGGGGGCCTCGTTCTCCCGGTCGTAGGTGCTGTAGTAGTAGGGGGTTACGGCTTCGAACTCAGCGGCGCAGGTATCCACCATCTTGTACACCGGCCGGAGCCCCCACTGGTGACGAGTGTTGCGGACCTGCTCCGGAAGCATGTCCGCCAGGGTGCCGACCTGCTCGTCGGAGAAGCCCAGCCGTTTGGCCTGGAACAGCAACTCCTGTGTCAGCCGCTCCGACAGCAGCCGTCGCTCCATGGCGACAATTCGGTCCAGGGCATTGATGAACCAGGGCTCTATCAGGGTGCGCCGGATCAGGGTTTCCCGGCTTACGTCCCGGCGGAGGGCCGCCAAAATCGCCCAGAGGCGCACATCGTTGGGGCCCAAGGGCAAGTCGTCCAGGGAGAACGCCCCATCACCGCGCCAGGCCGGGTCTTCCCACAGCAGGGTGCGGCCGCCAAGCTCCAGGGCGCGGGCCGCCTTTTGCAGGGCGGCCTCGAAGGACCGGTCAATGACCATAACCTCGCCGGTGGCCTTCATTTGGGTGGTCGTGGTGCGGTCGCCGTGGGGAAACTTGTCGAAGGGCCAGCGGGGGATTTTCACGACGCAGTAGTCCAGGGCCGGCTCGAATGCCGCCTTGGTCACTCCGGTGACGGCGTTGGGTATTTCGTCCAGCCGCCTTCCCACCGCAATCTTGGCCGCGACCCGGGCAATGGGGTAGCCGGTGGCCTTACTGGCCAGGGCCGAACTACGGCTGACCCGGGGATTTACCTCGATCACGTAGTAGGGAGACTCAGTTTCCCAGGGAAGCCCCAGGATTTCAGCCACCTGGGGATGGGGCTGCAAGGCAAATTGGACGTTGCACCCGCCCTCGATGCCCAGGCCGCGGATTATCTTCAAGCTGGCGCTCCGCAGCATCTGGTACTCTTTGTCGGTGAGGGTCTGGCTGGGCGCGACCACGATGCTGTCCCCGGTGTGGACGCCCATGGGGTCCAGGTTCTCCATGTTGCAGACGGTGATGCAGTTGTCGGCGCCGTCCCGCATCACCTCATATTCGATCTCTCTCCAGCCAACCAGGGACCGCTCCAGAAGGACCTGATTGATGGGGCTGGCGGCCAGGCCGCTACGGGCGAAGGCCTCCAGCTCTTCCCAGGTGTTGGCGACTCCGCCGCCGCTGCCGCCCAGGGTGTAAGCCGGTCGCACCACCAGGGGTAGCTCAATCTCGGCGGCCTGGCGCCGGGCTTCCTCCATCGAGGACACGGACACGTTCAGGGGCTCGGGCTCGTCGATTTCATGGAGGAAACTGCGGAAGAAATCCCTGTCTTCCGATTTTCGGATGGTCTCCAACGGGGTACCCAGGAGGCGCACGGACTGCCTCTCCAGCACCCCCGCGTCGGCGAGCGCCACCGCGAGGTTCAGACCGGTCTGCCCTCCCAGCGTCGGCAGGATTCCGTCGGGCTTCTCCCGCTGGATGATCCGCTCCAGGACTTCGACGGTCAGCGGCTCGATGTAGACCCGGTCCGCGATGCCCTGGTCGGTCATGATTGTGGCGGGATTGGAGTTGACCAGCACGGTAGTCACCCCTTCCTCTCGGAGGGCTTTACACGCCTGCGTCCCCGCGTAATCGAACTCTGCCGCCTGCCCTATGACAATTGGCCCGGAGCCGATGACCAGCACTTTTCCCGGCCTCGTAGAGATGCTTACCTCCTTGGCCCCACCCTCAAGGCACCTCTTCGTTTAGGCCGAGCCGTCAGGCCGTGGGAAGAACGCCGGGGAGATCGATCAACTTGTGACGTCCCAAAGCGTTGAGGGTCTGAAAAATGAAAGACCCAAGGAGCCGTCCGTCCGGGTCGGAACGAAGAATATCCGGGCTCTTCTGCTCGACCCTGGGCGGGACCCTGAACTGGACGAAACCGTCATCCAGCTTTTCCAATATTATCCGCCCCACCGGTGTGAGGGGAAGACCTTTTTGTTCATAGTCGGTTGACTCAACCACCATGTCCCAGCGGCTGCCCAGCTTTGCTTTACCGGGCGCCAGGGAAAAGCCGTGCCCTTCGAATGAAAACTTGGGTACTTCACGATGCAAAAAAGAAATAATACCTGACAAATCCGTAGGAATCTCCATCTCCACCCCATCCTCCAGCAACACCATGGCAAAACAAGACATATAAAAAAACCTCCGCTAGCGTGGACGCTGAAAGATCGATTCACGGTTGGTCATTTAGTCATAGGCATCCCCCCTAAGGTCGAGGACCTGATCTATCTACTGATGAAAAATTGCACAGCGACTAGCATAACATGGCTCCTTGGGCTCCGGGCACAGTTTGCCAGGGGCATTACGTCCATTTCTCTCGCCTGGCTATATCACTAGAGACCGGTGGAGTCATCCATGAGTTGGAGGAACCGGTCGAAGAGGTACTCGTTGTCCAACGGGCCCGGCGAGGCCTCCGAGTGGTACTGGATGGTGAGCAACGGCAGCTCCCGGTGCCGGAGCCCTTCAACGGTGCCGTCATTCAGACTGATGTGAGAGGCCTCTAGCCCCTGTGGCAGGGAATCGGCCCGGACGGCAAAACCGTGGTTCTGGGCTGTTATGTAAACCCGCCCGGTGCCGAGGTCTTTGACCGGGTGGTTGGCGCCCCGATGGCCGAACTTAAGCTTGAACGTGTCGGCTCCCAGTGCACGGGCGGCTATCTGGTGTCCGAGGCAGATACCCATAATGGGTACCCGCCCCAGCAGCTTGCGCACGTTGTCCACCAGATAGCCGAGCAGTTGGGGGTCTCCCGGTCCCGGTGACAAAAGAATTCCCGAGGGGCTGAGGGCCAGCACCTCCTCAGCGGACGTGGTGGCCGGAACGGCAACCACCTCACAGCCGCGCTTCCGCAGCAGCCGCAGGATGTTGTACTTCAATCCAGAGTCAAGGACCACCACCCGGTGCTTCTCTTCCACTCCCGGCGCCATCGGAGAATCTACCCAATGATAGTTCTGCTCGGTGGTGACGGTGCGGACGAAGTCCACATCTCCGTAGGGGGTGATCTCCGCCAGCCGGGCGAGGGCGGACTCCGGAGAGTCCTGGGTGATGATCCCCATCATCACTCCCCGGCTGCGGAGGCGGCGGGTAATTGCCCTGGTATCCACCCCACTGAGGCCGGGAATGCCTTGAGACAGAAGATACTCATGAAGCGTCCGCCGGCTGAGTCCGTGGCTGGGAAGGTCGCAGTGCTCCCGGACGATCAGGCCCCGAACCTGGATGCGGCGGGACTCGAAGTGCTCATCGCTGATGCCGTAGTTCCCCACCAGGGGATAAGTGAGGGTCACCAACTGACCGGCATAGGAAGGGTCGGTCAGCATCTCCTGGTAACCGGTCATGCTGGTGTTGAACACCACCTCCCCGTGGCCCGTCGCATCGGCGCCAAAGGCATCTCCGGGGTGGACTGAGCCGTCTTCCAATACCAGGTACGCTTGCCTGGCCTCGGGCGCATTACCGGCCATCAACTATGGTCCCTCGGCCACCGGATGCACGATCTGAGCGCCGGTTTCGCCCTCGGACAACTCGAACACCACCCGGCCCTCGACCATGGTGAGGGCCACCCGGCCCCGCAGCGTCGTTCCCTCCAGGGGAGTGTTCTTGCCCTTGGACTCGAAATCCGACGGGTCGACGGCCCATTCCCGGTCCGGGTCGAACAACACGATGTCCGCGGGAGTCCCCGGCCGTAACGTGGCCAGATCGGCGAATTCAGGGCCCAGCACCCGGGCCGGCCCGGCGGTCATCCGCTCCACCAGGAGGTGCAGCGGCAACCGGCCCTGGTGCACCAGTTGCAATCCCGACCCCAGGGCCGTCTCCAGCACGCTGATGCCGAAGGCCGCGTCCTGGTACGTCACTTGCTTGCTCACAAGCTCGTGGGGAGCATGGTCGGTGGCGATGCAATCGATCACCCCTTCGGCCAGGCCCTCCACCAGCGCCTCCACGTCCTGCTGGCTTCGCAAGGGAGGAAAGACCTTGGTGGAGGTATCGTAGGAAAGCGGTCCGGATTCCCCCGTTTCCGCACCCCGGTTGCCCAGGACCCACTGGTCGGTAATGGTCAGATGGTGGGGGCAAACCTCGGCGGTCACGTTTATTCCCCGTTCCTTGGCCTGGCGCAGCATGGGGACGGTTCCGGCGGTGCTGACGTGTGCTAGGTGCAGGTGTCCTCCGGTCAGCTCCGCCAGCGAGATATCCCGGGCCATCATCGCCTCCTCGGCGGCGGCCGGGATACCCGCCAGCCCCAGCCGGGTGGCGGTCCAGCCTTCGGCCATCACCCCACGGGGCGCCAGCGAGCGCTCCAGGCAGTGATTGCTGATGGGCCGGCCCAGGTCAACGCTGTAGATGAGGGCCATCCGCATCAGGTTCGAGTCGTAGACCGGGTCGCCATCGTCGCTGAAGGCAACCACCCCTCCGGAGGCCAACTCCTCCATCTCAGAAAGCTCTTTTCCTTTGCGGCCCTTGCTGACGCAGCCGATGGGATACACGCGCACCGGGGAATCCTCCCTGGCGCGGCGTTGAATGAACTCCACCACGGCGGCATTGTCGATGGGCGGCTCGGTGTTGGGCATGCAGCAGACGGCGGTAAAACCCCCGCGGGCGGCGGCGCGAGTGCCGGTGGCGATGGTCTCTTTGTACTCGAAGCCGGGCTCCCGGAGATGGCAGTGAATGTCGATGAACCCCGGCGCCGCCACCAATCCACGGGCTTCGATAATCCGGCTACCCTCCGGCGCCTCCCCGGCGGGAATCCGGCCGGTGGCGAGGATCTTGCCGTCCCGGATCAGGATGTCCGCCACCTCGTCCACTCCGCGGCTGGGATCGATGACCCGAGGGCCTCGAATCAACACCGTTTCAGAGTGCATATCAACTCCAATCATGATTCAGGCAGCCGGCCCTACAGCGCTGCATCCACCGGTTTCACCGCTTCACATCTTAGCACGGCCCCGGCCAAAATTGTATGAGGGATGGCCGTTTCAGGGGTGGAGAGCCAGAGCCGGCTTCCGGCGACGACGGCCCCTTTGTTACGGCGAGGGCTCATTCTCGGGTGACCGGCGTGGCCCGATGCTTAGGAATCAAAAAAAAGGCCCCGGCAGAAACGCCGGGGCCTTCTCATCTGGTCCAACAGGCTAGTTGCTCGAGTCCTTGACCTTTCGCAGGTAAGGCTTGACGGTGTCCCAACCGGCGGGGAAAAGCTCCTTCGCCGCATCGTTATCTACCGACGGCAGGATTATCACGTCTTGACCTTTCTCCCAGTTCGCCGGCGTCCCGACCTTGTGGTTGGCCGTCAATTGGCACGAGTCGAGAATGCGAAGCAACTCATTGAAGTTGCGTCCCGAACTCATGGGATAGGTCAAGCTCATCTTGATCTTCTTGTCCGGGCCTACCAGAAACACCGACCGGACCGTCTGATTGTCCGCCGCGGTCCTTCCTTCGCAGGATTCCCCACCGTCTGCCGGTAACATGTCGTAGAGTTTGGCGACGTTAAGGTTCTCGTCAGCGATGATCGGGAACGCGAGCTTGGTCCCGGCGAGTTCCTCGATATCGGCGGACCACTTATGATGATCATCCACCGTATCCACGCTTAAGCCGATGACCTTGCACCCACGGCTCTGGAACTCACCGTCAAGCCTCGCGACGGTGCTAAGCTCGGTCGCGCAGACCGGAGTGAAATCCTTTGGATGGGAGAACAACATGGCCCACCCATCTCCCATCCAATCGTGGAACCGGATACTGCCAGTGCTGGTTCTTGCATCGAAGTCGGGAGCCGGGTCGTTTATCCTTAATGACATCTGTTGGCCTCTCCTTAACGGTCAGTATTTTCCGGCTACGGGCCGAACGTCCCCTCAAGTTTCGGCAGTCGCAATTTTTCCCTTCCAAGCGGTCAACCTTTTGGTCTTGCGACTTAACTCCAATTAAATAATAGTTAGTTTTCCCCAATAAAGCAACTAGATCACCTTTTAATTAATGAAGCGCCGCAGTTCACGCCGGTCATTGCAGGGGCTACGCGACGTTTGATCTCCCGACGCATACGCCGGCGGCGGCCGCCCGCATACTCATTTTGCCTCCTTGCTCTATCGAAGTTATGCTCAGGTTGCAGAACTCAGATGCAAAAAGGCACGATGAGATTCATCCAATTTGCCGGTGGCCGCACCTCCGGCAGTAGCGGGAGCCCTTCGAGGCCGGAGGTGTGCTATCCCACGGGCGCATTCCGCTACAATATCTGCCCAAAGATCAAGCCGGCGTGCCAACTCCTGTTGAGGAGCAGGCAGCGCCGGCTTTCTACGGAGGCCGTTGGATTGCCGAGCTGGCAAATACCTCAGGTCAGTACTTCCAGCTTCAGCTTGTTCAGAAGGTCCCAGTCCAGGGTCACGCCCAGGCCCGGTCCCGGCAGGGCGTGGGCGAAGCCCTCGCTGTCCACCTCCAGCTCCTCGTTGATGCCGAACCTGTACACCGGCGCCCCCTGGAGCAGGTACTCGTAGTAGTCGCAATTCTTGATGGACAGGACGATGTGCAGGGCCGCTACGTTGCCGGTGGCGGTGGTGGAGGTGTGCACCTCGCAGTTCTTGCCAAAACCCTCGCACATCACCGCCAGCTTCTTGACTCCGGTGATGCCGTCCTTCCAGCAGTCGCTTCGCAGAATGTCGCCCACTCCGTAGGCCAGGTAGCTGGCGGCTTCCTGGAAACGGAACTCGTTGGCGTCGCTGATCGCGATCGGAGTATCCAACCGTCGGGTCAACTCGGCCATGTGCTGCATGTGGTAGGCCCGCATCGGGTCTTCGAACCAGTGGTAATTCAGCTCGTCCAGCGCCCGCCCTATGTGCAACGCCTCCTGGTAGGTGAAGAGCCGGCTGCAGTCCACCATCAGGTCATAGTCCTCCCCGACTGCCTGCCGCGTCGCCTGGCAGGCCGCGATGGTGGCTTTGGGGGTCTTACCGCCTACGTGGAGCTTGTAGGCGTTGACGCCCCGCTCCTTGAACGAAAGGACCTCGTCGGCGTAGGCTTGCGCGTTGTCGAATACGGCGGAGGAAGCATAGATGGGGGCTTTGTGCCGTTGCGCTCCCATCATGTGATAGATGGGCATCCCGGCGATCTTGCCCGCCAGGTCCCACAGGGCCACGTCCACGGCGGCGATGGCTGGGCTTCTGATTACCATGTGCTCGGACATGCGCCATAGCCGGTTCCAGATCCACTCCCGGTCCTCCGCGTCTCTCCCCAGCAGTTCCGGCTTGGCCTCATTCATCAGGCCCTCGAAATAGATCCTGGTGCCCCGGCTTGAGTTGGCCAGAAAAGCGTTGCCCTCCACCCCTTCATCGGTGATGATCCGGAGGACACCCAACTCCTTGGTGCCCGTCTTGATGTTGATGTCCGATTGAGTGTTCCAGTCGGGCAGATCCCACTTGACCACCTGAAGCTGAACGTCCTTGATTTTCACGATCTTACCTCCTCTAATACTGGCGGCCCGGGCAACTGCCGCGCCTTAGGTCCGGTGTCTAGGGGAGCCGGGTTGAAAAAACCACCGCGGCGGCGATAAGGGTCCGCCGTTTCATCTAATAAACAAGCTGGCCAACAGGCTCACCTTGCGCCGGCGTCATGCCCGTGAATTCTGGTACGGCGATGAACGGTCCGGGAGGCCCGTACGCCGGCACCCCCGATAATACGCCCGTTTCTATGGGAAGTCGATAGTAATTCGCCCCACCGGTCAGAGGGCTCGGCCCGCCGCCGGGAGCCTGGAGCCTGGGGCTCGGCGGCTTGACATCAACAACGGTGGGTGTAGGCTAAACACGGCGATTCCGTGAGCCTGTGGTGGCGACGGGCCTCTGTTCTCTCCGCGGATTTGGGCGTCGAGACGCCCACCTTGCAACGCCTGAAGGAGACGCCTGGGGCGTTTGGCAAGGGCAGGGAGCGATGCGGCAGGCACCGGCCCCCATGATGCAGGTTTTCCCGACTGAGAGGAGGATACCAGAGATGGCAAAGCTAGAAGTCTTGAACCCGGTGGCCCAACTGGCTGCAGAGTTGGGTGAGCCACCGCCGGCACCAAAGCGGCCAAGCAGCCTCCAGGGCGCCCGCGTGGGCCTGTACTGGAACCGGAAGCCAGGTGGCAACTTCGCCCTGGAACACGTGGGACAGCGTCTAAAGGAGCGCTTCAGCGTCACGGAGGCGGAACTTGTTCACTCCCGGAGACCCATTGCCGACGACCTGATTCGCGAACTCAAGGAGACCCGGGACGTGGTGGTGGGCGCAACCGCGGATTGAGGCTCTTGCACGTCGTACCTGGTGTACGACATGGTAGCGCTGGAAAAGGCCGGGCTCCCCACGGTATCCATCGTCGCCCGTGGGTTCGAATCCGACTTTGAGACCTCAGCCCGCATCTTCGGGTTTCCTCAGCTTCCCTACGTCGTTATTCCGTATACCATGACCAGCCGTAGCCGCGACGAGGCGGCCATCGACTTGGATGGGGCCTTCGACGAGCTGGCCGCCACGATGGTCAGCCAACCCTGTGACCCAGCCTCCGCGAAGAAGGTCCAGGTGGTCCAGGCTTCGCGGGAGCAATTCGAAGCCGGCGATCTGCTCAAGGGGTGGGAGAATTTCAACGAGGACTTCATCGAGCGGGGCCTCGGCGACGGCTTTCCTCTCATTGCCCCCACGTCCGAGCTGGTGGATTCCTTCCTGAAGACCGTCAAGCGGGACCCGCTGGAGGTCCTGGGTTATCTGGCGCCCGGCATTGGCGCGGCCACCGTGGAAAAGGTAGCCATTAACGCGGCGATGGCCGGCTGCAAACCGGAGCACCTGTCCATCATGATCGCCACGGTGGAGGCCATCACCCAAACGCCCCAGAACATCTTCCCGGCCCGAACCATCGCCATGTCCACGGGCCCCCACGCCATGATGATGCTGGTCAACGGGCCCATCGTCAAAGAGCAGGGCATCAACTTCGGCCGCTGCACCCTGGGTCCGGGCAAGCTGGGACGGGTCAACACCGCGCTGGGCAGGGCCCTGCGGCTCATCTTGATGAACGTGGGCCACGCCTACCCAGGCAGCGGAGACATGGACACCATCGGCAGCCCAATCAAGTACAGCATGTGCGTCGCGGAGAACGAAGACCAGAACCCCTGGGACCCGTTCCACGTGGAGCGGGGCTTCCAGAAGGACCAGAGCACCGTCACCGTCTTCGGGACGATCGACATCATCCACAACGCCAACTACCAACGGGACTCCGGACAGCTCCTCCTGTCCTGGGCGGCACGGGCCTCCGCGGCCGGCCATTACAACTCCATCTTCCCCACCCGGGAGGAATGGGACGCATCCCACTACACGATGCTGATGGCCCCAGACCATGCCCGCACTCTGGACCAGGACGGCTACACCAAAGCTACCATCCGGGATTTCATGTGCCAGAACTCCAAGGTTCCGCTCAAGCACCTGGTAGCCAGCTTCCTGACCGCCCTGGATACGCTGCCGGAAAGCGCCAAATGGATCCTGCAACTGGACCCGGACACCCTGATGTCCACGGTGCCGGTCCCGGAAATGCTCCACATCCTGGTAGTGGGCGGTCCCACCGGGAAGAGCGACCTGGTGCGGAACATCGGGGCGCCCACCATCACCAGGGAGATCAACAGCGCCGCCTAACGGTGGAAGCGGACTCCTAACCAATAGGGGAGAATGCAACGGGGCCGGTGGCGGGCGAGAAGCCTGCCACCGGCTTTTTTAGACTGGGACGCGGTCCTTCGGCGGTGCGGGGCGGTCCTGAGATAAAAGCTAGCCGGCAGGCCAGACTCCCCGACAGGACTTGACACGGGATACACGCGCAACTAACGTAGGGTTGTCGCAAGCGTTTCCCACCACAATATCCAGGGGCTGGAGAGGAGGCTATCATGGTCGCCACCGTGAGAGATAACAAGCTGATCGAGGAAATCGATGGTGTGGTCCTTAGCGAGCGGATACAGCGCTTGCGGGAGAGGCTTTTCGAGACCTCCACCCGGGTAGCGAAAGAGCGGGCATTGATAGCCGTTGAAGCGTGGAAGGAGAGCGATGGCAAGCCCGCCGAGATCCGGCGGGCCCACCTCGTAGAGAGGATCCTGAAGGGCGTCCCCGTGGTCATCCACGATAACGAGCGGCTGGTGGGAAGCGAGACCCCCTACTTCCAGGGGGTCCATCCGCCGGTTGACCTCGACCCAACTATCGTGCTGGACCATCTGAAGGCGGGAAAGATCACCCTGTCATCGGACGCTCACGAGGCGATCTACACCCAGGACGACCTGAAGATTATGGAAGAGACCGCCCGCTACTTCGAGGGCAAAACGGGCGCCGATTTGGTGCGGGATGCCCGGCAACGGCTGTGGGGATCCTGGTGGGACGACTTCATCGATGTGTGCGGCACCATTCCCTACGAGCGGCATCCCATCGTCTCCGGCGCATTGCTCTACGAAAACGTCATGGCCAAGGGGCTCAACGGTTTCATGGAGGTGGCCCGGCAGGGCCTGAAGCGCCTGGCGGATGGGGCCAGCGACTCGGACCAGCCGGAGAAGGTGTGGTTCTGGGACTCGGTGCTGATCACCTGCCAGGCCCTGATTGAGTTCGCCGAGCGCCATGCCCGGCTGGCCCAGGAGATGGCTGCCACCGAGAGTGACCCCGAGCGCCGGAAAGAGCTGGAGGAGACGGTCCTGGTCTGCCGGCAGGTGCCGGCCAACCCCGCTACTACCTTCCTCGAGGCCCTGCAGGTGATCCGCTTCGCCCATGTGGGAGTGAGGCTGGAAGGTGGCTGGGGCCCGAGTCTGGGGCGGCTCGACCAGACCCTCTACCCCTACTTCATGAACGACCTGCGGGAGGGCCGCCTCACGATGCAGGAAGCCACCGACCTGCTAGCCGAACTGTTCAACTACGCCGCCCGCGACCACGCCATGTACTCCCTCAAGGACGCCCAGAACGGTCAGCAGAGTTCTTCCATCATAAATATCACCATCGGGGGGGTCACCCGCGAAGGGGATGACGCCTGCAACGAGCTGACCTACCTCATCCTTCACCTGGCCGGGCTTCTCCGGTTCGCCCAGCCTCAGTTGACCCTCCGGCTGGCCGGCTCAACGCCCAAGTGGGCCATGATCAAGTCCATGGAGACCAACCGGAAGATCGGCGGCGGCATACCCCAGTTTCATAACGACGACCACATCGTCAAGTACCTGACGGACCTCGACGTGCCCTTGGAAGACGCCCGGGACTGGGCGGCCAACGGCTGCTCTCAGCCCTTTCCCGCCAACTTCCGGTGCTACTTCCGGCCGGCCTTCAAGATAAATATGGCCCTGGCCCTGGACCTGGCGCTCCACAACGGAATCGCCCCTCGAAGCGGCAAACTTGTGGGGCTGAAGACCGGGGACCCCAGAGGCTTCGATACCTTCGACAAGCTCTACGGCGCCTTTGAAAAGCAGTACGAGTTCATCCTGCGGCGGTCCCTTGAGCAGACCCGGATGGCCCACCGGGCTGAGGTGGCCATCTATCGCATGCCCCTGCTCTCGGTGATGCTGCCCGGATGCCTGGAAAACGGGATGGACGTCATGATGGGCGGGCAAGGAACCCACCCCACGTGGTACGCCAAGGACCGGGCCATCGTGGATACGGGCGACTCGCTAACGGCAATCCGGACGCTGGTGTACGACCAAAAGCGGCTCACCATGGACCGGCTCCTGGATGCCCTGGACAGCAATTTCCAGGGAGACCGGGGCCAGGAGGTTCAGGTAATGTGCCTGGCGGCCCCCAAGTATGGAAACGAGGATGCCCAGGCCGATGGCATGATCCGCCAGTTGGGCAAGGACTCCGCCGCCATCATCTTCTCCGAGAAGAACGTCTTTGGGGATAAGCACCCCATCAACCGCAATGGCGTGGGCTGGCATTACTACGGCGGCCATGGAGTGGGGGCCCTTCCCAACGGCCGCAAGAAGGAGGATGCTCTCACCGACGGCTCTCTCTCTCCTACCCAGGGGCGGGACGGCAACGGGCCCACCGCCGTGCTGAACTCGGCGCTGGCGGTGGACTTCAAAGAGGCGGCGGTGTCCATTCTCAACCAGAGGTTCCCCATCACCATGGTGGCCAGCCAGGAATCCCTGGAAAAAGTGGCTGCCCTCACTGAAAGCTTCATCCGCGGCGGGGGAACCCATATCCAATACAATTTCCTGGACCGGCAGACCCTCGTAGCCGCCAAGGAACACCCGGAGAAGTACCGCGACTTGGTGGTCCGGGTGGCGGGGTACAGCGCGTACTTCATCCACCTGGCGCCCGAGGTCCAGGACGAGATCATCCGGCGCACGGAACAGGAGCTGGCGTAGGCGAGCTTTAGATACTAGCCGCAAACCTGCGCCGGTGATTCGATAGGCCGATCCTGAGCCCAGCCGAAGGGCCCAGCACGAGCGGAGAAGATCCACTCGTCCCAGGGGAGCAAACGCGGCTTGCCCGCTACGCTTCGCCCCGGGACTGGAACGGGTAATCGTGCCTGGAATCTCCCGCGCCTCTGGGTCGTCGGAGACCGGCCTTCGTCGGCTTCGCGGGGCTGACTATCGCTCCGGCCCGGACCTTTCGTTCAGGTTGAATCGCACGTTTAGCGGCCCCAGCGAACTGGAAAGGGTCACGAGAATCTGAGAACCGCCAAACGTGGTGAACTTGAGGCCGGGGGAAGCGACGATCACCGGCGGACTGATGTCGCAGGGAAATCCAGCCTGAGATAGCTGAGTTGCGGCGTTGCCGGTAATCATGTTGGCAATCTCGCCAATCGCGGAGAGCCCCAACTTGTCCCGGTAGCTTTCGACATCCTCTCCGATCATCCGGCGGACCACGGCGAGCGCCGTCTCATTGCTGAATCCGTAGAGGACATTCCCTTCAATCCGGCCGCTGATACCGATAATCGCCGTCAGGTCATCGGTGGTGAACTGGTTTGAAACAACCTGCGCACCCGCCATCTCAAGACATTCTCCCAACTCCTTGGTCCAAACGAGTTTGGCTGGAGCCAGAAACGAGTTCACAAACTCCTCTTTCACCTCGAATTTCCTCCTGCGAACAATACGCCGCTAAGTTTGCGGATTTCTTGGGCCCGAACCCACCCGAAAAACTGATCTATACCCGATGATCAGCCCATCACAGGCCAAGCGTCGAAATGACTCACGAAACGCGGTCGGGCGTCCTCTGCTCGCCCAGTTGGAAACGGCTTGGCGTGGCCGTCAACCGGAATGTTGGGCGTGAGAGCGTCCTGGCCCGCCTCGATCCAGAACCCGCATGCAGGACACGAAGATCCTGTGACAAACAAAAACAACGGCGTCTCAGCCGGCCCGGTAGCCGCAATCGGTGTCTCTGGGCCGGCCGAACAGGCAGGCAGAAACTGCGCGACCCGATGGGCAGATTTCGGCGGGAATGCCTGGGCGTTTCCCTCGGCCTGGTCCTGAGCGCCAAGTGGACAGAAAATGATGGCGTCTTCAGCTACGCAATCACATTGTTGAGGGCAGAGTGCTTGCAGAGCGGGTGCCTTCCGGAGACGAGAGTCGCCTTGGTAAGGCCCAAGAGCCCTCACCAAGCACCTCTACCCCTCAACGCAGCGAGGCAGACCATGAGGCTGCCTTAACACTACTTTATCGAAATGGTCCTTAAGTTCAAGTGCCAGCCCTGGGAGTTGGTCCACCGGCCATGCCGGCGCCGGTAGGCTGCTCTCGAGAGCTTGACCGGCGGCAGCGGCAGGAGCAAGATAGTTGAGAGGTGCCGGAACATCCGGACCGGGCAATTCGCGTAACCATCAACTTGAAGGTGTCGCCTGAGCGTGAGAAAGAAGAGGGACTGGCCAGCTTTGAGAAATTCGGAATGGCTCTTTGAGCACGTGATTCCGCGCGGTACGCTGAATGCTGAGTAAAGCTGGAAGCCTGGAATCGCCGGAAACCGTTCTGGGACGGGTCTTCAACATTCAGCGCTTCTGCCTTCACGATGGGCCGGGCATTCGCACCACCGTGTTCCTCAAAGGATGCGCCCTGGGGTGTCTGTGGTGCGCCAATCCCGAGTCCATGAACAAAGAAGTGGAACTGGGCTACATCGCCGCCCGGTGCACCAAGTGCGGGAAGTGCGCCCCAGTCTGCCCAGAAGAGGCGATCACTCTGGCGTCCGACGGGCTGCCCCAGATCCGGCGCGACCGGTGCACCACTTGCGGAAAGTGTGTGGAGGTTTGTTCGGACGAGGCCCTGGCTATCTACGGCCAGGAGATGACGGCGGGCGAGGTGTTCGGGATCGTCCAGCGTGACCGGAATTTCTACCAGGGATCGGGGGGCGGCGTCACCCTCTCGGGCGGAGAGCCCTTGCTGCAACCCAATTTCGTTTGCGCCCTGTTCCAGCTATGCCGGGAAGCGGGTATACACACGGCTATCGAGAGCGCTGGTTTCGTCAACCCGGCTGTTCTGAAGACCGCCCTCTCCCTGACGGATTACGTGCTGTTCGACCTGAAGCACATGGACCCTCAAACTCATCGCACGTCTACCGGCCAGTCCAACGACCTGATTCTGCGGAACGCCACCACCCTGGCCGCATCCGGGGTTCCGGTTCGTTTTCGCATGCCTCTCATTCCCGGCGTCAACGACACGCCGCGAAACATCGAGGAGACGTCGGCCTTTCTGCGAGAGGCGGGAGGCGGCGAAGCCCGGATTGAACTCGTCCCATACCATCGCCTCGGCGAAGGAAAATATGGGGCCCTGGACCGGCCGTACTCCCTGAGCGGATTGGCCATGGCCTCCCTGGAGACCGTTGATCAGGCGCGCCGCATCTTTGAAGAGTGCGGCGTCCGGTGCACTGTGTCCCGGTAGACCGCCGGCAGCGATACGTCGCGCACCCCCCACTAGCCATCCCCCGGCCTCGCTTAACGGGAGTCCATCCATATTCCCTCTCCCGTGATTCTAAGGACCTGCGGGAAATCCTCCGTTCGCCCCGGGCCTCCATGCCTTCTTGGATGGGCGGGAATATGAAAGCCGGCCGGGCAATGACATCGCCAAGTTGATTGACATCGTTATTTGTTAGAAGTAATATGGGCCATCCGGCAGAATGGCAGGGGGCAAAATGGTGAAATTCGGACTGTTTTACCTATTCAGCGACTTCGGAAACATCACTCAGGAGCGGATCTTCAGCGAGGTCCTGGAAGAGATCGACTTCGGAGAGAAACTGGGTTTCGATTCCGTGTGGCTCCCGGAACACCACTCTTCCGTCTATGGCACGCTGGGGAACCCAATGACCTTCGCGGCAGCCGTCTCCCAGCGGACCAAGCGAATGCTCATCGGCACGGCGGTGATGGTGCTCCCCTTCCAGCATCCCCTGCGGCTCGCCGAGGATGCTGCCCTGGTCGACGCATTGAGCGGGGGCCGCTTGCTCCTGGGTATCGGCCGGGGTTACCAGGCCCCCGAGTTCGAGGTTTTCGGTATCCCGCAAAATGCTTCCCGGGCCATGTTCCTGGAATCGTTGGACATCATGATAAAAGCCTGGACCGAGGATACCTTCTCCTATGATGGCAATTTCTGGAAGATAAAGAACGCCTCGGTGTACCCCAAGCCGGTGCAAAAGCCGCATCCTCCCATCTACTGGGCGGCCATCAGCCCCGCCACCTACGAAGTGGCGGGCCTGCGGGGCTTCCCGATCCTCCGGGGACCCAACTTCACCTCCATCAGCTCGGTGGAGGAGGCCTATGCGGGCTACACGGCCCGCCTGCGAGAAAACGGCCACGATCCAGACCAGCTGGACCTGCCATTTTCCTTGAAGGTCTACGTGGCGCCCACCGACGCGGAAGCCAAGGCGGAGATGCACCACGCCCTATGGTTCTACCACACCCTGGCAAAGTTGCTACCCGGGGCGCCGGACCGGCCGACCCCGGCGGGGTACGAGCAGTATCCTCGAGACCCGTCGTTCCTGGGCGACCTCACCGTGGACCAACTGTGGGATGCCGACGTGGGCTTGGGATCAGGGACTGTTTTCGGGTCACCGGAGCGGGTCATCGAGCAGCTCCGTTTCTACTCGAGCCGCACCCGCATCAACCACTGGATGCTCTGGTTCAAGATCGGGGGGTTGGAGCACGAGAAGGTGATGAAGTCCATGGACCTGTTCGCCCGGGAGGTAATGCCCGCGCTCCGGGAGGAGCCGGCGAAAATCTAGCACCCGGCTTTCCGGACGCCAAAGCGACACTGATCGCGCAGCAAGAAAACTTGCTCCAAGGGTGCTCCGACTACCTCCAGACACGCTTTTGCACCACTTGGCGGGACTAAACCCGAGCCGTAACTGCGAGAGAACCTTTCGGCCCGCAAGGGTCAACAAGAACGGGAGGGTTCTCCTCCCTCGCTACTCGCAATAATCACTTGTTTTACCTTCTTTCCCGGTGGGGAAGGCGCGCATCAACTCGCCGTGGTCTCCGGGAAGGTAGTCAAAGAAGCATACTCCGAAGTGCCCGAATTCCTTATCGCCGGCATAGATATCAGCCCAGGCCGGGTTCGGTGTGACGTTGTTTGGAGTGCGCACGTCGTACAGGCCAAAATCGACGAAGATATTCGACGGAGGAATCCCAACCGAAGTACCGACGACTTCTCCTTGTTCTACCCACAACGGAGGGTTGATATAAGTCGTTCTGCTGTCCCCGGAGGTGGCCGGCGGCAGGTCCTTGAGCGCCTCGGAGATTATTGGGGACACCACGATCACGTGATCGAAGCGATAGAAAAACCCGCAGGGCACCGAGAAAAACAGCAAGTACTGGTTCTCGCCGCTCTCCAAGTATTGGCTTGCTTGCACCAAGTGTGCGCCGGCCGGAGCGCGAACCGTGACCTTATTGCCGGCGCCGGCATCAAAGCGGAACCCGCCATGGGCAACGTAGGCGCCGCGTACCTGGCCGGGCCACAACGCCATGGTTACCATACCTATGTCAACTGGTGTCCGCAAGACGAAGGGCTCCGCGCAATCTGGCGGCGGGCCGGTCGGCGACCAGGCCGTCCCGCTGAACGACCATCGTACATCTGATGCGGCGTCGGATGTGTCCCCATGGGTGTCACCGGGTGCACTCGGCGGCGTTTCCTGGGGTTCCTGAGTGGGTACGGGCCAAGTGGGAACGGGCGTGGTTGCGATGGCGGTACCGGTACTGGTACCGGGCCGATCTGATTCCCGGACGAGGGTTTGGGTGATGGTGTCGGTACGGGCACCGGTAATAACTGTGAGGTCGAGGGCGATAGACTGGTTGGTCACTGCCGAGGTGACGCTTTCCAGATGCCAATGTATTTTTGCTTTCTCGCCGGGCCCCAAAAGCAAGGGCTCTCCCTGGTAGGAGGAGGGCGGGATCGATATGAATTCGATTCGGTCCTAACTGAAGCGAGAGGGATACCGTTCCCAGGTGCCGCTGGATTGCGCCCGTGGGCTTCCGTTCTCCGTGAACGTTATCCGCGGCGCCAAGAATTCAATGGCCGCGCCGCCTTCGTTGTAGGCAAGTATTTCCGTCTCGTCCGCGGAGAGATTGCTCCCATCCCCGAGCGGCCAATAATATTCAAGCGTTAAACCGTTCAGTTCATAGAATACAGAGGTTTGCGCCTGCCCGGTACTGTCGGCCGGTTGCGTTGCCGCATTGTGGGGTTCGCCGGTAGGATTCGCGGTGCCCGGCTGAGGCGATGGTGGGGGTTGGGTGCTATCGATTGAAGCTGGCGAATTGCCTCTTGCAGGCGCGTGCTCCGGCGTACTTGTTGCAGCGGGCGATGCCATGGGACTGGACGAAGGGTTGATCCTCAAAGCCGGCGCGGCGGTTGCCGAGACCGCCGGCTGGGTGGGCCGCACGGCGGCAGAGGCGGTTGTCGGCTCCGCAGCCGGTTGGGTGGGCGCTCCTTGGCATGAGACAAAGAGCAAAGGAGCAGATGCGACTACTAGACCGAATGCCAGTCTTTGGAACTCCACTAATCGATCCTAGCAAATCCGGGTGCTAATTTCGATACAGGGCCTGAGTCAAATACCCCGGTAGTTTCGATAACCGGCCTTGGGGTGCCGGCCCTTATTCGTGAATCCTTACCCACACTTCCAAGGCAAGGACCAGCCAAATCTTAACCCCGTGCCGAGGCCATAGATTGCCTCGGTATTGCAGCCATTCCTTCACCACACCTTGGTCGATGTAAGGCCGGACGCGAGCCTTGCGATCGAGGAGCGTTTGGCGAGCGAATCTTCGTAATCCGTGTTTGAACCAGGCCTGCACCGGTACCAGCATCCCGCTTTTGGGACGGGTCAAAATCGGCTCAGGCAATAGATCGGCCACGGCCCTCTTGAGAACCGCCTTTTCCGTGGTGCCTGCCAGCTTATGAACCGGGGGAATTTGGAAGCCGGCCTCGACAATACGCCGGTCGAACAAGGGTGAACGTCCGATCAACCCATTCGCCGACGTGAGGTTACTAACTTTGGTCAGGATATGGTCGGCGCCCTTCAGACGAACATTGATGTGTATCAACCGGTTCAGGTATTGAGGCATCTGCCGGTTGGTCAGGAAGGGAGCGAGTATCTCTTCCTGGGGCGGCAATTGTTCCAACGCCGATCGGATATCCCCGTTCAAGAGCCGCGGCAGATCGTCGAAGCACTTCTGGTACGAGCGTAAGTAAGCTGCCGATTGGCCTCCTTCAGGCCCATACAACTCGTTGAGCAGCATTGGCAGGTTCTTCGGCCCACCGAAGCAGGGGTCCCCACCCTCTCCGTTGAGAATAATCTGGGTGTCCTGCGATGCTATCTTCCCGAGGAGGCAATTCGGGACCGTCAAGGGGTCGCCGATTGGATCATCCAGTTCACCCGTCGTTTCCCAGAACGCTTCTTGAATTTGCTTTTCAGTCACCGTCAGAACGTGATGATGTGTACCACAGTGCTCTGCCACCATCTGGGAAAACGGGAGTTCATTCGGATACTTGGAGCCGAAATTGATGGCGTAGGTGTGTATTGGCCCGGGAGCGTCACGCGCCGCCAAAGCGGTGACCAGGCTGCTGTCCAGCCCGCCGGAGAGGTAGATGCCGACCGGCCCCGAGTTGGGCAGCCGTACCCGGACGCTTTCCTCCAATAGAGGCCTCAGCCTCAGGGCGTGGCCGTCGATGGAATCGAGAGGATACGGTACCCTTTCCTCCGGCTCCCAATAGGGCCGCAACTCTCCCGATGGTATCCGAAGCGCCACGCCGGGTCTCAGCTCGGAGATGCTCTGCCACATGGTTTCACTACCGGGCACGAAGGCGAAAGTCAGGTAATTCCGGAGCGCCGTTAGAGAAATGTCCTTCGGCACCCTGGCCAATGCGCGCACCGCCCGCAACCGGGACCCAAACCACCAACGACGGCCATCGGTGGCGTAGTACATGGTCCGGGCCCCGACGCCGTCGCGCAACAAGACCAGTTGATTCGCTCGAGAATCACAGATGGCGACGGAGAACATTCCCAAGGCGTGACGGCCGGTATTCTCCCCGTAGCGTAGGTACAACTCGGCGAGCAATTGGCCATCTTCAGAACCGGGCGATTCCAGTTTCCGGCGCAATTCCTCAGCATTATCCAGAATGACCTCACCGCTCGCCACGACGGTCCCGGTCGAGTCGGTCCAATAGGGTGCACTGGCGAACGCCACTGTCCCGTCGTGCCAGGTTGGCTCGGCGCCGAACGAAGCCAGCTCGTGAGCGGACTCGCTTCCCCCGAGTATTCCGACAAAACCACTCATGGCCTATCCGAAGCTGTCGTCGTCGCCGAAATATATTGGGTAGTACCCGCCGCTCATCGCGTACTCTTGCCCGCCCTGGGAAGTATCCAACTCCGCCCCTCGGCCGAAACCTTGGTATATGGCCCGAATGAGGCGGGCCGGTCGCAACACCGCAACCTCCGCGACCAATCCCTTCTGAAGCCAGGCCAATTCGACCTCCGTCAGCACTTCCCGCACCTCGGGTGGAGGATATTGCTCCGTACCACTAATTGTGAAGAGTCTCATGGCCTTGGCGTGCCGTGGGCTCAGTCCCAGGTCTAGGACCTTCACGTTGGTATCCGGAAACCACTCTTCACTTCGTAGCGTCAGCGGAAGCGCGGAGCCTTCTGCCGAGGCATCGTGTAGAGCAAACACCTGGAGGTCAGGGTTCCGGCGAAGCATGGTCATTACCGTATCTTTGATCCCGAAGGGATAGCCGTCCACGCTGAGGACGGCACAGTTGTTCTCAAAGTGGAAGTTGTTGGCCACCAGCATCGCGGCAATCTCGGCGTTATCCGTTGCCAAGGCTCTATCGAAACTGCAAGAGGTGGTATCGGGATCAATCTCGTGAGCCTGAAGTGCCTGTTCACCGTTGGGGGGGGCACCATTTTCTCTATCACGCCGTGCGCGCGCTCCCAGGTTCGTTGGTAGGAATCGCGAAAAGTCGGATACGTCATCTCTGGACGGGGTGTGCGGCGCTTCGAAATGCTGCTGACAGCTACCCCGGCACCTACCAGCAGGGCCGCCGCCCCAAGGCCAACGAGGAAGGGGATAACGCTCGACGACCCCAAGGCAATGAACCCGCTTGTAATAGCCGCAACGACCGCCATTCCGTAAAACACTCCACCGGCGTCGTTCAATCGCCGGCGCCGCAAGCGGCGCTCAACCTCGTACCACAACTGACGTGGGGTGAAAAACACGGTGTTCTCTGAAGAGACGTTCTGGATGGCACGATCAAAAAACGGGTCTCCTATCTTGTACTGGTCGGTCTTGGGCTCAAAGCCGAATCTGTGTTTACACTTTTCGCATTGCCCGCCGTTAGCACTACGTGCCGGGTATTTCGTGACGTGGCCGCAGTGTACGCACTTCATGATTAACCTCCATTCGAGCCGGAGGACGGCCAGGAGACTGGCTTCTCCCGCGTATCTAGCCAGGTGTGCAGCATCAAGAGCGCCCTTAGCTTCTCGCCCACGCGCCGGTACCGGTATTGCCCCGGCTCATCGTTCCCCCGGCGCAGCTCTTTGATGGTCGCCGGATTGAACCATCCGTCCCGCTTTAGGCGACTGGGCGACAGCCTGCGCTTTAACTCTCGCTTCAATGGCCCAAGGCACCACTGGGTCGTGGGCACGCCCATGCCGCGCTTTTCCCGCCAGACCACCTCCGGAGGAAGGTACGGTTCGGCGGCCTTCTTGAGCAGATACTTCTCGCACGCACCCTGGAGCAGCAATCCCGATGGCAGGCCGAAAGTCCACTCGGTGAGAGCCCGGTCGAAAAATGGCGAGTGCACCCGAAGGCCGTGGGCATCAGCCAACAGTGTGGCGCGGGGAAGGATGTTCTGTGCCCCCTTCAGCCACAAATTGACCGCCCGCAAACGGTGTAGCAGGGTTGAGAATCCCTCAGCGTTCAGCGCGTCCCTTACCCAATGGCCCGGGTCGGCCGGCCCGGCCATGCGGTGCGCCTGCTCGGTGTACATTTGGTCTGTGAGGCCAAAGAAGCGATGGTAGGTGTTAAGATAAGCTTGCTCCCGGTCTTAGCCAGTTCCCCCGTAGAGTTCCGCGGCAATCATGGGCTTGCTGGTCCAGCCACCAAGAAGCTGATCTCCTCCTTCGCCATTGAATATCGTGCCCGCTCGCCCGGCGGCTTCCTGTCCGAGCAAGAATATCGGGACGGTGACACCGTCGCCAAAAGGCTGGGACAGGGCAGCCGCCGTCGGGGCCAACGCTGCCTCTATTTGAGCGGGGTGCGCCGGCACGATGTTCAATTCCCGTCCCAAATGCGTCGCCACCTGTTTGGCCACAGGCAGTTCCACATCAAAAGGAGGTCCGAAGTCGAGTGTATAAAGGTGGACCTTCACACCGAGGTCAACCAGTAACGCAGCGATGAGGCTGCTGTCCAATCCACCGGATAGAAACACTCCGACTTCCCGCTCATCGCCCAATCGGCGGGCAACCGAGTCTCGGAGCAGACCGCGCAAGGTAATGACGGCCTCTTCCTGATCGATGTTCTGATGCTGATGCTCATGCCAGTTAGCCGAGCCATCTGATCTCCCCTCACCGGAGGCGCAAAATCTCCTTCGGCTTCCGGAGGGGAGCTTTTCGATACCATCGACAATCGCGAGCGGGGTCGGTACGTAGGAAAAGCAAAGGTAACCGTGTATCGCTTGGGGGCTCAGCACTTTCGGGATATCCGGATGCCTTTGCATCAGCCGCAGGTCGGAGGCGAACCAGAGAACAGAGCCCACGCGCGCGATGAATACCTCGTGAAATCCAAAGGGGTCGCACGCGAGGGTAATCGTCGTGCCGTTGGGGTCGCTGTTGCCGTCGAATTTGAAGTTGAATGAAGCCGAGCATCCGGCTTCAGCGTCAGAACCTACTCGTGCGGTGACAGTTCCGGGGGGACCCGTGGCAAGCTCGGCGGGTTCACCGGCGCCGCCGGTAATCCCGAGCCCGAAGCCTTCCCGCGAGTAACACCGGGTATCATGGCTCGTGCCATTGTCGCCGGCATCACTTTGGGCGCCGGCGCCCAGAACCCCCCGCAGTTCTCCTGCATTCGCCGGACCCAGGTAGCCGATCCAAGCACTCACCGGAGATTGGTCTCCTGTTCAGATGGCGGCGGCTCGTCCTCAGAGGGTAACGCATTGTAGACCGGCGGCGCAACAATCGTCCATTTTGGAGATATTGGAAGGATTCCAGTGGGGTTTGCCGTCTGGGAGAGGGTTTCAATATCCTCCGGGCCCCCTGCCGGTCTTATTGTCGCTGACGCTCTACGCTCTATCCGGGCGCCCCGAAGGAATGGATTCGGCAGGGGGCTCGCTGCTACGGGCCAGGAGTTGTCGAAGGGTAGTCAACGCCACCACCACCGTCGCGGCGGCAACCACCAGGCCGCCGAGACCGAGGGCGGCGGGCACTCCCACCGTTTCCCCCATTCCCCCCATCAACAGCCCGCCGAGGGCAGTGGCGCCCCAGGTGAACTGGTGGATGCTCATGACCCGGCCCCGGAATTCGTCCGCCGTGAGGATCTGTATCACGGTGATGCCCATGATGTTGAAGACCACCTGGAACGCGCCGATCAGGCCGATGCTGACCGCGGCGCCCGGGAACCAGGCGAGCCGCGAGAGCACCAGCAATCCCAGGCCGGAGCCGAACCCGGCGACGACCAGGAACCTTGCCGGATGCACCTGAACGCCAAGGACCGCGACGATCATCGTGGCGGCAAGCCCGCCTATACCCGCGGAGAGTAGTAGCCGGCTGTAGGTGTCGATATCTCCGGAAAGAATCTTGTCCGAATACACGGGTAGGAGCGCTTCGAAGGAGTTGCCGAAGATGCCGGCTATCACGCCAAGGGCGATGACCCCGGTGATGATTGGATTGCGGCGCAGATATCCGCACCCTTCTGTCAGGCCCTGCAGCACCGTCGCGGGACGCTTCTCCGGCCGGTGGCCGTGGGGGTTCATGAACGCCAGCGCCACGACGGTCAGGGCATAGGCGGCGCCGATCAGGAAGAACACACCTTCGAGGCCCCACAGGTCGACCAGCGGCGCCAGGATGGCCGGTCCGACGATGGCCGCTCCGCCAAACACGATTGAGTACAGCGCGATGCCGCTGGCCAGGTGGTGTTGAGGGACCAGTGTCGGCAGCATGGCGGACCGGGATGGAATGTCGAAAGACAGCAGGATACCGGTCGCCACCGAGATCGTAAACACGTGCCAGGGCTGGATGACGTCGCTCGCGATAAGGATTCCGGTCAGCAACGATAATGCGGCAAACATCGCCCTGGTCACCCGGACCAGCTTCAGGCGATTGACCTGATCCGCCACGACTCCGCCCCATATCGAGAACAGTAGCACGGGTCCGAGGCTGGAGGTGGCTACGAGGCCCACCATCAGCGGAGAATCGGTGAGTTCGTGCATCAGCCACAGGCGGCCGTAGGTGAGCGCCCACATGCCGATGTTGGACAGGGCGGCAGCCAGCCAGAAAAGCCGGTATTCCCGATACCGGAAAGCGACGAACCCCGATGCCCCAATCACCTTATAGCCGGCATTGACCGCACCATATCGCCTGTGCCCGAGTCCGTAACTCAGTCCACTCAATGATGATAGCTATCATTCTGGCCGATACTTCTCAAGAACCAGCTTGATTGAGTACTGGTCTCTCGTAAATGGGTTGCTACCCGCTCCGTCATCCCGGCGAAGGCCGGGGCTCAGCCGGCGCTTCACTGGATTCCGGCCTTCGCCGGAAAGACGGTCGTCTGGGTGACGCGGGAGACCGCCTAGGCTGGTGTCTCGTACCCAGTTCGGTACCCGATCCGTCATCCCGGCGAAGGCCGGGATCCAGTCCCCGCACCTCTGGGTTCCGGCCTTCGCCGGAAAGACGGTCGTCTGGGTGACGCGGGAGACCGCCTAGGCTGGTGTCTCGTACCAAGCTCGGTATCCGCTCCGTCATCCCGGTGAAAGCCGGGATCCAGTCCCCGCACCTCTGGGTTCCGGCCTTCGCCGGAAAGACGGTTGCGGGAGAGGGGATGTCGCCTAATCTTGCCAATGTAAAGCTATCCACAAGACAGTACACCGGCAAGGCCGCCCCGGACCGTCGGCGCTCCCGCCTATTGATCGACGACGGAGCCATCGATGTTGAGGCGCGATAGGACCTCTCGCGGCCTGGGCGGGTACTTCTCCTGGGCTCCCTCGGCCAGCTCGATTCCGATGCCCGGCTCCGTTGGGATGATGAGGTACCCGTTCTCTAGCTTGATTGTGGTCTTGACGATCTCACTCTTGGGAGGCTCGTGCTCGCCGGTGGGATACTCTTGAAGGGCGAAGTTCGGTATGCACGCCGCGAGCTGAAGGCACGCGGCGGTACTGACCGGGCTCAGGGGATTGTGGGGCACCACGCCCACGTAATGGGCCTCGGCGATGGCGGCTATCTTCTTGCCGTGGCTCAGGCCTCCGGCCATGCACACGTCAGGGCGCACGTACTGGACCGCTCCCCGTTTAAGCAGCATCGCGAACTCGTGGATTGAGTGGAACCGTTCCCCCGTGGCGATGGGAATCGCAATGTGGTTGGCCACCAGCTCCATGGCATCGAAGTTGTCGGGCAGGATGGGGTCCTCGTAGAAGAAGGGGTGATACTCCTCGATGCCTCGGGCCAGCACGATGGCTTCCGCGGGGCTGAGACGGCGGTGAATCTCGATGCACAGGTCCACCTCGTCGCCGGCCGCTTCCCGGTAGGCGGCCACCGTCCTGATGGCGTCCTTGATCTTGTCGACGTGGGTCTTGAAGAACGGGACCTTCCTGGAGTCGTCCAGGAAAGGGGTCAGGTGACCGACCGCCGTGAAACCCTGGGCTCTGGCGTCCCGGACGCCCTGGATGAGCTTCTCCTTGGTGTCGCCGCGGACGTGGTAGTATACTCGTGCCTTGTCCCGGGTCTTCCCGCCGAGGAGTTGGTAGGCCGGCACCCCGAAGTGCTTGCCCGCGATGTCCCACAGCGCGATATCGATGGCGCTTATCGCCCCCATGATCGCGGCGCCTCGAAAGTGGCTGAAGCGAACCATGTACTGCCAGTGGTGTTCTATACGGAGGGGGTCTTGACCCACCAGGTACCGGGCCAACGCCTTGATGGCGCCGGCCGACGCTTCCAGGAATCCCCAGGCTCCCGATTCACCGAGGCCCGTGATTCCTTCATCGGTGCGCACCTCGACGAACAGATATCTGTCGATGGGGATTGCGTCCACGGCGATGATCTTCATCTCTACTCCTTTTCGGGGCAATAACTCAACACTGTCATTCCGGGTTGTCATGCCCCGGTGGCACGCCCCCGGCAGACGAAAACACTGATGCCCCCCTCTCCCATCGGGAGAGGGGCTGGGGGTGAGGGCCTATTCTCAGAGCAGGTGCGGGGTTCTTCGATCCCAGCCCGGACCCACCAGCCAGACCCCTCGCTTCACTCGGTGTGGTACCGTCCGGAGTGCTTTTGCGGCAAGCCCCCTCTCCGGGGCTTTCCCCAAAGCTGAGCGTATTCTATTGGAGTCCGGGAGCATTGGGCAAGGCACCCTGGCGCGCCGGGAGCCGGCCCATTGACGCCGCCATTCGACAAAACAGGCGGTCCACCGCCCATTCGGCCGAATTCGTAGTAACATATACGCGATGTGACGGCCTGGCGGCCCGATTCGCCAGGTGAACATTTAGCCCGATGAAGACGGTTCGACACGGTCGAGTCTGATCGACGTTCCTGCCTGCGCTTTACGCGGGACCAAGAGAAATTGGAGGACAAATTTTGACCATCGACGTGGCCACCGGGATCACCCGGATTCTCAAGCAGGAGGCCGTGGAATGGGTCTCCACGTTCCCGGTCTGCCGGGTCAACAACGGACTGGGACGTGAGGGTATGCCCTTGCTGATGATGAGGGACGACCGGTACGCCGTCGCCGTGGCTGATGCTTTTTCTCGGATAAACGCCGGGTCTAAGATCGGCGTCTGCACGTTCCAGGGAGGGGTCAACGCCGCAGGATTGCAGGTCGCTTATGCGGGGATGGCCCAGGCCTACGAGGACGGCTCCCCGGTGCTCTGTATCACCGATGGAGTGCCCGCCGGGGCCACGGAGAACAGCCAGTTCGACGTCACGGCCAGCTTGAAATCGGTGTCAAAATGGTATGGCTACCTGGATAAGCCGGAGCGGCTGCCCGCGTTCATGCGCCGCGCCTTTACCATGCTGCGGACCGGCCGGCCGGGCCCCGTGGTGCTGGCCATCCCGGACGCCAATGCCCAGTACGACGAGGCGGCGGACCCCTATGTTCCGGTTAAAGGCTCGAAGTCGGCGCCGGATCCGGCCGACGTTACCGCCGCGGTCGAACTGCTGATGAAAGCCCTGAACCCGCTGATCTACGCTGGTGAGGGTGTCATTTACGCCGGCGCTTCCGCCGAACTTAGATCGCTGGCGGAGCTAGCCAACGCACCGGTGGTCACCACGCTGAAAGCCAAGGGAGCCATTCCCGAGGACCACCCGTTGTTCGTTGGAGTCCGGGGTGACCAGGTCGATCACTATCTGAATAAAAGCGACCTGGTGCTGGCGGTGGGGTCCAGTCTTTCGCCGGGCCGGTTCAGCCACGGAATTCCCAACGCGGTCAACAAGACCATCATCCACGCCACCGTGGATGAGTTGCACGTGAATAAGGCCTACCCCACGGCCGTGTCATTGATCGGCGACGCCCGGTTCACCCTGCAAGCGTTGGCGAAGGAGTTGTCGGACAAGACCTCAGGCCAAGGCAGGCCTCCCGGAAACATGGCGGCGGAGATCAAGTCGGCCCGCGATCAGGCGCTGGCCCAATACCGGGAGGCCATGGCCTCCACCGACAAGCCCACGAACCCGTACCGGGTCTATGCCGGGCTGATGGAGGTGCTCGATCCCCACCAGTCGTTCGTCACCCATGAGTCTGGCAACACCAGGGATCAGCTCAGCACGGTGTACGAGACGTTGGCGCCTCGGGGATTCCTCGGATGGGGCAACGTCTCTTCACTGGGGTTTGGCTTGGCGGCGGTTATCGCGGCAAAGATTTCGTTTCCGCAGAAGCACTGTGTGGCGGTGACCGGAGAGGCCGGCCTGGGATATATGATGGGCAATTTGGAGGTGCCGCTGCGCCGAAAGCTGGGCATCACCATCGTCCACGTCAGTAACGGCGGCTTTTCGGGCTACGGCCCCGGATTCTGGGGCGAAGGCCACGACCCGTTCACCCACACCGTGCTGGGCTACGACGAGGTCGATATGTCGAAGGTTATCGGGGCGTTGGGCTACCACGCCGAGCGGGTCACGGAGCCGTCCGAGGTGGTCCCAGCCCTCAAGCGGGCGACGGCGGCCAACGATTCCGGCCAGCCCGCTTACATCGAGTTCGTTTGCAGTCAGTACCCCATCTACGGTAGATGGGTCAGCAAGTAGTGGAGCCACGCTCCGGGTGACGGATCGGGGCAGGATAGGTCTGAAACAATCCGGCCTAGAGGGCTAGCCGATTTAAACATGGAGGATTGGGAATGGCGGCGGTCAACACCGAGATACATGGTCAAATAATGCTGGTTCAACTGAACCGGCCCGACCGATTGAACGCCTTGGGCACCGCGCTTCGCACTGGGATGGCGGATGCGTTCATTGAATTCAACAACAACCCTGAACTAGAGGTTGCCGTGCTCACCGGCACCGGGCGCGCCTTCTGTGCCGGTGAGGACATGAAGGAATCTCTGGAACGCGGCGAAGCGGGAAATGCTTCGAATCCGATTGCCAACCCCTTCAACGATGGAACCCTCGACAAGCCGGTCATCGCGGCCGTCAACGGGTTCGCCATGGGTGGCGGGTTCATTATGGTGGAGCGGACGGACCTGCGGGTTGCGGTTCGCGGTGCGGTGTTCGAGGTGTCCGAAGCAAAACGGTGGCTGCTCGGCGGCTATTACCATGGGCTGTTTGCCGGCCTCCCCCACCCCGTCGCTACCGAAATGGCCCTCGGCTTCCGCTTCAAGGCCGAGCGGCTCTACGAGGTTGGGTTCATCAATCGTTTGGTCGATCCGGAAGAGCTGTTGCCCACGGCATTTGAGATGGCCGAGCATCTACTAACCCTGCCTCCCGCATCCCGGGTCAATACGATTCACATGATGCGGCAGATGCGCCCCAAAGTCGCTCCCGACCTGAGCCGTCTGGCCGCAGCTCTTAAAGAGCACGGTGACAAGTCGGATTTGATGGAATCACGAAAGGCATTTGCGGAAAAACGCAAGCCCAACTTCAAAGGCTGGGTGAACCCTGAGGACCGCTATAAGATACCCCGCCTTGAAACGCTGGCTGACGAGCCGAAGCCGTGACCTGCCTTTAGTTTTTGTGCCACTCGTTATGTCATCCGGCCAAGGGTCGGTCATGCCCGGAACACCGGCTCGATGGCAGCGGGGCGATAGGACGAGGGAGAGTGAAAGCTAGGGCGGCGAAACCGTGGCTAAGTCCGCCGCGCGGCCACGCAACCACCTGGCCATAAGACACAATGCAATCGCGGTCCCCGTTGCGGCAAAGGCATTGACCAGAATATCGCCAAAGGAACCGGAGCGCCCCATGGCGAAACTCTGGTGGTACTCGTCGGATACTCCATACATCGTGGCGAACGTGGCGGCAGCAACTGCCCACCGCATCTGACAAACCGCGCCGGCAGATTTCCAGCTCCCTACGCTCGCCATGGTTAGGCAGCAAAGGACGCCGTAAAGTACCAGGTGTGCCGCGTAGCTTTGCAGGACGCCCATCCAGGCGACGGTCGGCGACTCCAAAGGCCTGGTCACCTCAGCTTGCGACAACGAGGACAGATAGAAAATGAGCCCCATCCATGCGAGCACGGCGCTGCTTGCCGCCACCCGGCACAGCCATGGATTGATCATGCCTCGAGAATGGGAGCCACGCTTTCCCCCTTGGGGTCCTTGCGCCCCGAGTGCTTCCTGCCTCTAAGACGGCGGTCCACAGTTGCCCTTCTTCAACCCGGCTCAGACGTCTCGTAAAATGTTGCGGGCGATCACGGACCGGTGGACCTCGCTGGGCCCGTCGGAGATGCGCAAGCCCCTGATGCAGCGGTAGTGGACCTCTATGGGCAAGTCGGTGCTGTAGCCGGCGGCGCCGTGAATTTGAAGAGCCCGGTCGATGACCTGGGTGGCCGTCTCCGTGGCGAAAACCTTCACGATGGCGGCGTCGTGGCGCGCGTCCAGGCCCATCTCCGCCTTCCAGGCAGCCTGGTAAACCAGGGCCCGCATGGCTTGCAGGCCTATCTCCGATTCGGCCAGCATGAACTGGATTGCTTGGCGGTTTGCCAGGGGCTGTCCAAAGGTAGAGCGGGTCTTCACGTACCGGAGGGCCAGGTCCTGGCAACGCCCGGCTAGACCCAGGCTCTGGGCGCCGTACAGATAGCGGTGGGTGGTCCACCGTGCCTGGGACACGCCCCAGGCCCCTCCTTCAGGCGTCGTCCGCTGAGCGTCGGGGACGAAGCAGTCTTGGAAGAGCCATTCGCCGAAAACCGTGTGGCCCATCGCCGGAATCGCGCGGACGAGGGTGCACCCTGGGGCGTCCCGGTCCACCACGAACAGGGTATGGCCTTCCCGCCGCTCGGTTCCCTTCATGCGGGCCAGCACCGCAACGTAATCCGCGTCCGGGGCGTGGCCGGACCAAATCTTGTGGCCGTTGAGCAGGTATCCGCCTTCCACCTTCTGGGCATTGGTGATTATCCCAGCCACGTCGGACCCGGTGCCAGGCTCGCTGAACGCGGTGCAGGGACGCTTTTCGCCACGGATCGTGGGATACAGGTACTTGTCCCTGATGACGTCGGAGTCGTAGTAGAGGAACTCGTTCACCTTCGGACCCGTCATGGTGCGGGCCAGAACGCTACGCCACGTCTCCTCGGTGACGACGGCAATGCCGATCTTGTCGAGGCCCCCGCCTCCGTCTTCCACCGCCACCATTGGCTGCCAAAACCCAGCGGCCTTCACCTTCTCTTCAAGGGGACGCAGCGCCT
The DNA here is from genome assembly GCA_030753265.1 of Dehalococcoidia bacterium. The sequence goes on along the minus strand of JASMCQ010000088.1, from coordinate 95,027 downwards.
CGTCGGGAAGCTTGAATTCACCCTTGTACACCTGTTCCAGGGGGATGACCTCTCGCTCCACGAATTGGCGCAAGGTCCGTCCCAGCATTGTGTGGGCTTCCGAAAGTGCGAAATCCATCAGCCACCTCCTCAACAGGCGTACAGTAATTGTCTCAAACTTTGCCGTCAAGGGGCGGCGGGGCGCCTCTCGACCCGCAGTCAGGCCCAGCCGGACCATCCCAAGGGGGTAACAAACTCGAATCCATGCCCGCCCAGGGCGTCCGTCATTCCGGCGAACCGCGCTGCTTGGCCACGAGCACCAGCATGCTGCAGGCCAGGCTCACCGCCGAGAACACTATGAAGATCAGGGAATAGCTCTCCCGGAGATCGAAGACGATACCGGCCAGCAGCGGCCCGGTGGACTGGCCGAGCAAGACCCCGATCTCGCCCACTCCCCTGATCCTGCCCAGCTGCGTCCTGCCGAAGAAGTTGGCATACATAAATGAAGGAATTACGTTGGACCCGCCGGTGACCATCCCGATCATCACCGCAATCACGAACGCTTCACCGTTGGAGCTTACCGACAGCAGGTAGAGCATACCCACGGTCTGAATGAGCAAGATCGCCGAGTAGGCGAACCGCGCCTCTACCTTCTCCAGCACCCAGCCCCACCCCACGCTGGCGGCGGCGGCGACTATCCAACTCACGCTTATGGCCGTGGCAGCCATGCTCGAGGAGAGCCCCTGGTCCCGGTAAAAGGCCCCAATGTGGACGTTCACCCCGGAATTCACGAAGAAGATTGCGAACCCCATCACGAACAGGATCCAAAAAGGGACGGTACCCATGGCGTCTTTCAGCTTCCATGAATGATCCTCGGGCGTCGCGGCGCCGGCAAGCACGCGGGTGGGCCGTTCTCTCGGTTCGCCGTCGGGGCTGAGCCCCATGTCCTCGGGGCGCTCCACGATCAAGAACAGGGTGGGTGCGAGGGAAACAGCCAAGACGATTAGCCCGAGGGTGATCCACGCCACTTTCAGGCCGTAGTTGTCGATCAGGAGCGCCGATGCCATGGTGAACAACAGTCCGCCGATGGCCCCTCCCGCGAAGACTATCCCGATGGCCCTACCCCGTTTCTTGATGAACCATTGAGAGACCACGGTGGTGGCGCCGATGGGCGCCGAAGTATGGAAGACCACGCGGGCGGCGCCATAGGCCAGATAGAAGGTCACCGGAACGGTCGCCCAGGCCAGGGAAGCTATGGAGACACCCAGGATCATGACGCTGATCACCAACAGCGGGCGTGCGCCAAACCGGTCGATGGCCCAGCCGATAATGGGCGAGATCAGCAGCGACGCCAGGGCCCCGGCACTGACCGCACCGGATATCATGGTGCGGGTCCATCCCAGTTCTTGGGACATCGGATAGATAAAGACGGTCAGCGTGGTTATGGCGGGGGCCATTCTGGCGAAAACGGCGGTGCCGGAAGCAGCGGCAACCACCCATCCGTAGTAAAAGGGAAGTTTATCTTTTAGCCGGTAAGCAAGACGCATCCATTCAACCTTGGGCGCAGACCTCCCATAGTGTACCAGTGTTCTGCCGGGTGGCCACCATGCCGCCGGTACGTAGCCAACTTAGTGCTGATAGTTGTCATGCCGGGTAGGGCCACCGTCATTTCGAGCGAAGCGAGGAATCTCAGTGTAACAAGGCCGGGAGCCGCCTAACACCTCTCTGGATTTCCCAGGCTCCGGGAATTCCGGTTTGCTCCGGAACGAGAGTAATGGGGAGGGAATTTCGCGCATCGTTGCCGAGTTAACGCTACTTACAAGAAAATAAACCAGGGGCCGCTTCCGCGGATCGTCTGGGACCCTGGTTGAGAGCTAGCCCTGCCGGAGCCGGGCCGAGATTGACGGCGTGGGAGGCTGGTGATATGGTTCAGCCGGTTGCCGGAGCACCATTAATTGGGTGCACCAGATTTACGCCGGGAGGCCCCGGCGCAACACGAGGGTTTCAATACATGAGCGAAGGATTCCTGCACGGCATCAGGGTCGTGGACCTAACGCATATGCTGGCCGGCCCATACTGCGCCCAATGGCTGGGCGACATGGGCGCCGATGTTATCAAAGTGGAGGCCACCGGCCAAGGGGACCGGTCGCGAAACTCAGCCCCGTCGATCATGAAGGATGGCAAGATAGGCTACGGCTTCCTGTCGATGAACCGGAACAAGCGCGCCATCGCCGTGGACCTCTCCACCGAAGAGGGACGGCTCATCATCCACAAGCTGGTCGAACGGGCCGACGTGTTTCTGGTCAACCTGCGGGCGACCACGGTCAAGAAGCTCGGGTTGAGCTACGAGGACCTGAGCCGCATCAACCCCAGGCTCGTCTACGCCTCCATTACCGGCTTTGGCGACAAAGGGCCGTACAAGGACCTGCCCGGCCAGGACCTGCAGATTCAGGCAATGGCCGGCCTGATGAGCATCACCGGCTATAAGGACCGGACCTCCGTGCCCGCGGGCGATTTTATCGCCGACGCGGTGACGGGGATACAGACCGCCTTCGGTATCCTCGGCGCCCTCTACTCGCGGCACGAGACCGGTGAAGGCCAGGAGGTCAAGACCTCCCTCTTTGCCAGCCTCCTTGCCCTCTACCCTCAGCAGGTCGCCTTCTTCATGGGGAACAAGTTTGCCGCTCCCAAGGCAGAGAACGGGTCAACCCACTCCCTGCCTCCCTACGGGTCGTGGAAGACCAAAGACGGAAAAGAGATAGCCATCTCGACCTACCGGCAAGAGTATTGGCTCAAGTTCTGCGTGGCGGTGGGACGGCCGGAGATGGGGGAAGACCCCAGGTTCAACAGCATCGAGGAACGCTGGGCGCACCGGGATGAGCTTCAGAGCTTCGTCGCGGAAGTGCTGCTGGAAAAGACCCGGGACGAGTGGGTCCCGCTGCTCCGGGAGCACGGCCAGTGGGCAGTGCCGGTGCGGACCTTCGAGGAGATCTGCACGGAGGACACCCACCTCCGAGATAACGGGCTCATGTTCGAACTGGAGCACCCGAAGATGGGCAAGAGCACCTTCTACGGATTGCCCATCAAGTATAGCAAGACCCCCATGACCGCCCGGAAACACGCCCCCCTCCATGGCGAGCATACCGGGGAGGTGCTCCGGGAGCTGGGCTACAGCGAGGAAGAGGTGGACCAGCTTTCCGAGGCAGGCATAGTTCAGGGTTGAACGGCTACCGCGGCTCCGCGAACGCCAGGCGCGCTTCCTCCACCACCGCCCGAGTGTTGGCCGCCACGATATTGTCCTCTACAGACCCTCTCCGGACTGGGGTCTTGGATCCGCGTTCGCCGACGGAAATCGCTTTCATCAACATCGGGCTTCCCGGCCCCGTGGGCTTGCCGTATACCGGTGATATTCGCCGTCGGCTTTCGATAGAGGAAGAGTAGTGGTCTCGCATGGAGGATAGGTCAGCAGCCCCCAAGGCCCGTCGCAAGATATTCTTCGGTTGGAAGATCGTGGCGGCGGGCGCAGTCCTCAACGCACTGGGCGGCGGCGCCTACTGGACCGGCTTCGCAGTCTACTTCCTGCCCGTGACTCGGCAGTTTGGCCTGAGCCGGGCGACCACCTCACTGGTCAGCAGTCTGGGCCGGCTGGAAGGGGGATTCGAAGGCCCTCTGGCGGGCTATATGGTGGACCGCCTCGGCCCCCGGAAGATGGTGGCTTTCGGCGGCATCACGGCCGGGGTGGGGTTCATTCTGCTGGGCTTCACTCAAAGCTTCGCCATGTTCCTGCTGGTGTATGTTGGGGTCCTCTCCGTGGGTATGAATGCCGGCTTCAACCACGGTATAGGGGCCGCGATCAACAATTGGTTCGTTCGCCGCAAGGGCTTCGCCATGTCCGTAACCTACATGGGCCAGTCGATAGGTGGCGCTACCATCACCCCGGCCGTCGCCTTCATCGTGCTCAGCGCCGGCTGGCGGACCGCCGCGATCATTTCGGGCGTGATTATGCTGGCCCTCACGATTCCCCTGTCCTTTGTGATACGCGGTACCCCGGAGAGCATGGGGCTCCTGCCCGATGGAGACCTGGAACCGCCCTCTGCCCGGCCGGCTGTTTTGGCCGCGAAGACGTCCCGGTTCAGCCGCCATATCACGACTGTCAATTTCACGATCAAAGAGGCGTTCAGGACCCGGTCTTTCTGGCTCCTGACGTTGGCGATGGGCCTGCGGATTGCGGCCACCTCCGGGACCAACGTTCACCTGGTGCCCCTGGTGGTGTGGAAAGGGCAATCGGAAGCCACGGGCGCCTTTATCGTGGCCTTCGTAGCCCTTATTGCGATCCCCCTCCGGGCTATTCTTGGCTGGATCGGAGACAAGTGGGCCAAACAGAAGATGGTGGGCATCACCATGCTCCTGGGGGCGGCGGCTCTGGTGATTCTCCTCCTGCCCGGAGGCGGGCTCTGGCGGCTGCTGGTCTTCGCGGCCCTTTTCGCCTTTCCCGAAGGCGTCATTGGCATGTCCTGGTCTCTGGTCGGAGACTTCTACGGCCGCAGAAGCTTCGCTACCCTCAGAGGCGTAGCCAACGCCGCGGGCAGCTTTCTGTCCGCCGGCACGCCGGTGTACTTGGGTTGGAAGTTCGATAGTACCGGAAGCTACCGCGACGCCCTCATCCCGATAATTGCCTTGTATCTGATCACGGCTCTCATCTTCTGGAACCTCCCCAAGGCCAAGCTTCCCAAGCGGGTGACCGACTCGCTGGCGGTTGAGGCAGCCAACGGTTAGTAAGAAGCCGGATCCGAATCAGCGGGAATCCCGGCACGGCGCAAGCTGAACCGATCGCTTCGCGCCTTTGAAGAGAAGGTTGACAGCGCACTTGGATTATCCTACCTTGGCGTTGATCGAAGATCGTTACCAGAGATCGGAGCGGGAGACATTGAGCCCCGCCGATGGCCCTTAGGAGGAACGACCGATGGGTAAGGCACTAGAGGGAATCCGAGTAATCGACCTGACTCAGTTCGAGGCGGGTACGTCGTGCACCGAAACTCTGGCCTGGCTGGGAGCCGATGTCATCAAAGTGGAGGAGCCGACCCACGGGGACCCGGGCCGTTACGGAAACTCCGACATGCCCGGCGTGGATAGTGGCTACTTCATCAACCTGAACGCCAACAAGAGAAGCATCGCCCTCGACATGAAGCAGCAACGGGGCAAGGACATCTTCTTTGAGCTGGTGAAGCACGGCGACGTGGTGGCGGAGAACATGGCGCCCGGCACCCTGGAGAGATTGGGACTGGGCTACGATGTCCTCAGTGAGGTCAACCCCAGGATCGTGCTTGCCAGGGTGAAGGGTTTCGGGACCTACGGGCCATACGCCGAATACAAAAGTTTTGATCCGGTCGCTCAGGCCTCGGGCGGATCAATGGCCGTTACCGGTTGGCCCGATGACCCTCCCATCCGTCCCGGCGCCAACATCGGGGACTCGGGCACCGGGATTCACGCCGCATTGGGAATACTGGCGGCCCTATATCAGCGCCAGGCAACCGGCAAAGGGCAGGTGGTGGAGGTTTCGATGCAGGACGCGGTCGTGAACCTGACCCGTGCCGCCATGTGCAACTTCAATGAGACCCACAAGGCCCGGCCCCGTGCGGGCAACAACCCCCAGGGCGTGCCGGGAAGCCGTACCTATCCCTGCAAGCCCGGAGGCCCGGACGACTTCGTGTACATGGCGGCCCAGCCGCGACGCACCAATCTGTGGTTGGCCCTAATGCGATCCGTTGGCGGTGAGGAACTCGCCGGCAATCCCAACTACGCCGATCCCAAATGGGTCGTCGAGCATACTGACGAAATCAACGAGCTGATCCAAGCCTGGACCATGGAGCACACCAAGTACGAGGTGTTCCACATCCTGGGGCGAGCGGGCGTGCCCTGCGGCCCAGTCATGAACGCCGAGGACATCTATAGCGATCCACATTTGGCGGAACGCGGGATGATCGTGACACTGGAGCACCCGATCCGTGGACCCTTCCAAATGCCCGCTTGCTCGATCCAGCTTTCGGACTCGTTCGTACCGCCGAAGATTGCTCCGGCACTGGGCCAGCACACGGACGAAGTGCTTCGAGAGCTGCTGGGGCTTGGCGACCAGGAGTTGGCGGAGCTACGGGAGCAACGGCTGATCCCGTAACCGGCCGCAAAGTTGGCACACACCAAGAAGCCCGGGCTTAGCAAGCCGCGAGGCCGCCCCGCGTGTTCCTGCGGATGGCCTCGCGGTTTTCCGGCACAATGTTTCCGTTCCCTAGAACATTCCAAACGCCGTAATCTACCGTCGCCCCAGCATCGGTAACGACCACGCATTCGTCGTTGACCGGGTTCCAGGTTGCGACCAGATCAGCGACGATCAGAGCCGGGGCGGCCATCGCTTCCGCGCTACACTTCAGCTTAACCGTCGAATCCCAGGCCTGGGCCAGGGCGACATGGAGCTTGAGTTCGCCGGTAATACCAGACCGACAGGGTGCTAATCGTCGTCGTCATCATCGTCATGCTCTTCGCCGCCTTCGTTCCCCTCGGTGCCGAAGGTGGCTTCCAGCCCTCTTATTAGCGAGGCTCGTTCGAGGCCGGATAGCCTGCGTTTGGGGTCGGGTATCGGGTAGAACCAGGGAGGCATATCCCCCTCTCGTAACTCTTCCGCCGACTCATCGCCCTCGTCTTGCGGCCGGTCCCATTCGGAGTAGTTGAGCTTTGCTCGCCCCTTGTCAACGTCCCTCTGTATCAGCCAGGACACAGGAGCAATATTCGAATACCAGGGCCAGACTGTTTCATTGCTGTGGCAGTCGAAGCAGGCACGGACCGCCAGCTCACGGGTCTGAGGACTATCCCAGACTGGCTCCAGTCCCACCGGCGGGTTGGTGTGGTCACGCCCGTACGGGACCGCTTGAATCACCAGGGAAAAGACTGCCACGCCACCGAGGGCGATGAGTACACCAAACACCAGCGCTCTTTTCACCGCACCCTCTCGTGGGGTCGCCGCGGCCCCACTGTCGGAAATCAAAGTAACTCCCCTTTGCTCAATTGGCACCTTCAATTGTAGTGGCCGGCGCCCAGTTTACGAACGGTCTTCCGTGGGGCCTTCTCGCCAGCCAGCAACGCTCGGGGGAGAACGTGGCGGCCTGGCCTTGATCCAGCCTCCGGTGCGGCCGTCTTCCCTCGAGGTATTGCCGCAACCTGTTGGAGCACGGCCGTTGGGCTTCCTAATCCGGGCTAGCGAACTCCCTTGGGATCAGGTTCTCCTCGGCGGGACCATGGCTCGCGCCATTCAGCCCCTTGAACCAGTCGAAGATTCCCAATGGTATCGGTATGATCGTGCTGGTCCTCTCGCTGGCCATCTCCACCATGGTCTGGAGGTATCTCAGCTGAAGCGCTATCGGGTGCTGCGAGATCACGTCGGCCGCCAGGGCGAGGGCCTCAGCCGCCTGATGCTCTCCCAGGGCATGAACGAGCTTGGCCCGCCTCTCCCGCTCCGCTTCGGCCTGTCTGGCCATGGCCCGCTGCATCACTTCGGGGAGAAGAACGTCCTTCACCTCGGCCACCGTCACCTTGACTCCCCAGGGCTCCTCTGTTTGCTCGTCGATGATGGCACGCAGCCTCTCGTTGATCTCTTCGCGGCGAGTTAACACTTCGTCCAGCTCCGACTGGCCCAGGACGCTTCGCAGAGTGGTCAAGGCGATCTGGATCGTGGCCCCGGCGTAGTTTTCCACGGCGACCACGGCGGTCGCTGGATTTTCCACTTTGAAGTACACCACCGCGTTCACCCGGATCGTCACGTTGTCCTTCGTGATCACCTCCTGGGGTTCGAGCACGAAAGTCACTATCCTGGTGTCCACCTTGACCACCCGGTCAACAAAGGGGATGATCACCCGGAGGCCCGGTCCCCGGACGCTAAGCAGTTTCCCGAATCGGAGCACCACAAGCCGTTCCCACTGCTTGACCACCTTTATCGCGATGCCCAGCAGGGTCAACAGCATCAGCAACCCCACTATTACGATGGCGGTGTATAGAGCTAACATTGCTGACCTCCCCTGACAGTCTTGGCGATGGTCTTGGGCCGTCCCACGTAGCGGATGTCTATCTTCACACCCGGCCATCCGCTGCGGCTTCCATCGCCGCCCCGGCTTCCCGGTGAGTCCTACCCACAGCTTGGTTCATTCGTCCGTGGGGCAGTCCTGCTGCTAATTCCAGATGTCCGCCGCTCGCAGGCCAGCCGCCGGACCGTCTTGGAGACCTCGCATCCCAGCCTCGCGGCACTCGGGCTCCCGGCCGATTGCGATACTCGTCACAATCGGTGTACATTAGTGTAGAGCCGTGGAGATTATCCAACATCCGAGGAAACCCTTCTTCGGCAACGGGTGAAAACACTTACCTAAACCAGGTAGTTTCACGACCCCCTTCGGCATATGTGGGATGCAACAATGATGGTGGCGGTGGGTGAGTATGGTGCCGATAACGATAGTGCTGGCAGAGGACCACGCCCTGGTACGCGAGGGGACCCGCGGCATCCTGGAGCGGCATGCGGATTTAACGGTGGTCGGCGAAGCCGAGGATGGTGAGGAGGCGCTGAGCCTTCTAGCGCGCCTCCGTCCTGATGTCGCGATTCTGGATATCCGGATGGCGAAGCTCACCGGGATCGAGGTCGTTCGCCGGATGAAGGAGTGCGCTCCCAACACCAGGGCGCTGATACTAACCGCCTACGATGATGACGACTACATTCTTGCCTTGATGGAAGCCGGCGCCGCCGGGTACATTCTGAAGACCGCGAGGGCGATCGAATTGGTCAGGGCAGTGCGGTGCGTCAGTCTGGGCGAGCCGGTGCTCGATCCGGCCATCGCGATGAAGGTTGCTCGCCTCTGGGCCCACCAGGGAGTCTCGGTCGAACGGGAGTTCGCCGAACAGCTCAGCCCTCGGGAAAGAGAGGTGCTGGCGCTTGCCGCCGGCGGGCTTCGGAACAAGGAGATAGCAGGCAAACTGCAAATCAGTGTCCGCACGGTGGAAGGGCATTTGAACAGCACGTTCGTCAAACTTGATGTCTCCTCCCGCACTGAAGCGGTGCTGTTCGCAATGTCCCGGGGGTGGGTTAGCCTCAAGAGGCCCGACCATGAATAGACCGGAACTGGGTGCGGTTCGAGCCGCAGGGAACCTGTCGAGCCTGAGCCCTCTGGACTGGACGGAAAAATGGAAGCACCGGCTGTATCCGTATCGTCCTAGGCTCAGAAGCAGGCAATTCTGGGTGGTCCAGGGCCTTGTATTACTGGTCGCCGCGGTACACATCATTTTTGAGATTCTTGAGGCTCTGGACCATGGCCACCGTTATGTCCCGCTTTTTTACTTCCTCCCCCTCTCGATGTTCTTCGTTCCCATGGTCTACACAGCCCTTAGATTCGGGCTCCCCGGCACGCTCGCGACAGCCGCTTGGTGCTCCATTCTCGTCCTGCCCAGCCTCTTCCTCGCGCATGATAACCTCGAGCGCACGGCCGAGTTTCTCCAGGTAGCCATCGTCATCGGGGTGGCAGTCCTGGTGGGACATCGAGTTGACCGTGAGAAACAGGCACGAGAACGCGCGGAAGCCGTTGGCGCCGCGCTCAAAACATCAGAGGGAAAGTACCGGGGCTTGTTTGAGTCCAGCCCCGTGGCTATTCTGGTTCTTGACCAAGGCGCTATTGTCCTTGAAGCCAATCCGGTGGCCGGCGATCTGTTTGGTAGGGCTTCCAGCAGCTTGAGGGGTATGGCCGTGGCTGATCTGCTTGGAATCGACGGCGCGCAGAAACTGTTGCACCCGTTCCTGAAAGAAGGGCGAAAGGACGCCAACCTAATCCTCGAGTCCGGGGGCGGTTCGAAGGTCTACCTGGAGCCGTCCCTCACCCTAACCGGCGAAAATGAAGTCAGCCCTGTCACTCAGGTCCTTCTGAGGGATGTTACCGAGGAGCGGCATCGACAGATGGGACTGAGGGCGTATGCCGCACATATGCTGCGGGCTCAGGAAGACGAGCGCAAACGGATTGCCCAGGAGTTGCACGACGTGACGCTCCAAGAACTCATCCTCCTGTGCCGCCGGTTGGACCTCGCCGAGAGCGCTTGCGGGTCCGAGTCCACCTCGGTGAGTGACGAACTCAGAGAAGCCAGGAGTTCCGCGGAGCAGGTTGTCGAGGGGCTTCGAGACTTGACCCGGGCGCTCCGGCCGCCGGTCTTGGAAGACCTGGGGCTGGTGACCTCGATCCGCAGGCTGCTGGTCGAACTTTCGGGAAGGACTGCTACAAAGTGGCGGTTCAAAGTGACTGGAGAAGAGCGGCGGCAGTCAGCAGAAGTTGAGTTGGGCTTGTTTCGTATCGCCCAAGAAGCCCTTCACAACGTGGAACGCCACGCCAACGCCAACCGGGTGGCGGTGAGCGTAACCTTTACCAAGCACGAAATTACATTGGATGTGACCGACAATGGGATCGGCTTCATCCCTCCTCCCGGTTTGGCAAGTTTTGCCGCCACCGGTCAACTGGGGCTCCTTGGTGTGCAGGAACGGGCTGAACTCCTGCGTGGCCGGTTCGAGATCCGGTCCAGCCCGGGCAACGGTACCAGGGTAACCGCCTCCATTCCTGTCGCAGAAATTGTTATAGCCTCAAGACAGGATTGACCGTGAGAGCCGGCCCCGGCGAAGAACCCGCTGCTACCAGAGTCGTTGACTAGCCGTGTTCGGAGGTTCAGGCCCGGCCAGCCCAACGAAATAGCCCCTTGGTGTCGGGGCACCAAGGGGCCGGGGCCGGTGCTTCTAGCCGGGTCGACGGGTTGGCGTTGGGCGACTCTGATCGACCGCTGCCAACCCGCCTGCCTGGTTTCTGAGGTGCCTGAGCCGTCTAGTCTCTCTTTACACCCATGTCCGCGGTCCGGTAAGCCGACCAGGCCTGGGTGACGACCTTTACGTCCGACTCCACGATCACGTTGATGACAGCGGGCACGCCGGACGCCGCGGCGCGTTCCAGCGCGGGGCGGATGTCTTCCGGCTTCTCGACGCGCTCACCATAGCCGCCGAAGGCCTCCGCAATCTTCTGGTAGTCTCGAAAGCCCATGTACTGGCCGTAGTTCGTCTCCCTCATCTCCGGCGCCCGGGCGCCGATGCCGGCGTTGTTACTCACCACGGTGATGATGTTGATGCCTTGGCGGGCCGCCGGCTCCAGCTCCATGCCGTTGAAGCCGAAGGAGACGTCGCCGGTCAAGGCCACCACCTGCCGGTCCGGGTGGGCGGCCTTCGCCGCGATGGCGAAGGGGATTCCGGTCCCCACGTTACCCCAGGGGCCGGAGTTCAGCCTGCTGCCCGGCGTGAAGCTGGGAATCGACTGGCGGCCAAAGTTGAGAATTTCCGTGCCGTCCACCGTCAGGATGGCATCCCGGTCCATGAAGTCCCTGACCTCTTTGCACAGCCTGAGGGGATGGATGGGGACCGCGTTGCTCTCCATCTGGGCCTCCTGCCGCTCCTTGTTGGCGGTGTCCTGGGCCCGTAACTTGTCAATCCAGGCGGCATTGGCGCCCTTCCTTCGGTCTCCAATGGCCTCCGTAAGCTGCTGGAAAACCGTCTTGGCATCGCCGACGATGCCGACGTCCACCGCCCGGTTGTGGCCGATTTCCGCGGAGTCGATGTCCACCTGTATCACCTTGGCGTTCGCACTGAATCTGGGAGCCTGGCCGAATGCCAGCATGTAGTTGAACCGGGTGCCCATGACCAATACGACGTCGGCCTCCCGGAATGCCGCGGAACGGGCACCCAAGAAGCACATCTCATGGTCATCGGGGACGATCCCCCTGGTCTGGGGCGTGGTGAAGAACGGGACGTTGGTCTTCTCCACGAACTCCTGGAACTCCTGGCTCGCCTGAGACCAGAATGTGCCGGTGCCGGCGAGGACTATGGGTCGCTCCGCCTTGACCAGAATCTCCGCCGCTTCCTTGACAAGACTGGGGTCCCCGGCGGGCCGGATCGTGGTGCGAGAGCGCACCGGGTAGATCACTTCACTTTCCTCTACCTCTCCCTCGATAATGTCCACGGGCAGGTCCAGGTAGGTTGGTCCCGGTTTCCCCGAAACCGCATGCCGGAAGGCGTCGCTTATGTACTCGGGGATTCGCCTGGTCTCCAGGACCCGGTCCGCCCACTTGGTGATGGGCTTGAATACGGCCAGCTGGTCAAGCTCCTGCCAGCCTCCCTTGCCGAACAGGGCCATGGCGCTGGACCCTCCCAAGGTTATCACCGGGCAGCAGTCCACCAGGGCGTTGGCAACTCCGGTCACGGCGTTGGTCGCGCCGGGCCCGGCAGTGGTCATGCAGACGCCGGGCTTGCCGGTCACCCGGGAGTAGGCGTGGGCCTCCATTGCGGAAGCCTGCTCGTGCCGCGTGTTGATGCCCTGGAGGCCCACCGCGTGGCAATCGTTGATGATCCCGCCTATGGGGCCGCCCCTGAGATAGAAGAAGATATCCACTCCCTCATTCTTCAGGGCCCTGGCAACTATGGTAGATCCTTTAACCGTAGCCATATTTCCTCCCATTTTCTGGTAAAGGCTCCGAGACCGACTCCAAGATCTGGTGGTCGGGTTGGCGACCGCGGCTCTGGCGGCCACGGCGGGCAATGGTCCGAATTGCCCCCCATCAATCTAACAGAACCTGAGGAAGGCGCCATCCTCGACGAGGACCATACTAGTGTTCTTGATGAACGCCGTCAACCTTCGGTGCAAAGCCTATCCAGCCCCATTCCCGTCTTCAAGACCGGTTGGGCAAGTCTTTACAAGGGGGATCGAGATCAATTATCCACCTTTCTCGCGGCCAACAGTCCTGAGGCACTGAGATCCAGACCCACTCTCAGAGCCGGCATGCCATAGGCCCGCAGGTTCGATCATCTTCGCCACCGGCACCCTAGCCATAGGCGCCCGCCAAAGGGTCGAGAACAAGACCCTGCGCCTCATATCGGGGAAATCCTTTATTCGTCTTGGCAGCAAACGCTTGCTGGAGTGGCGTGGCGGCTCTCCCCTTTCTTGGTTTCGCCTTGTTCTGTATCGTTGATAAGTATGGAACACCCACCTTCGTTGTTGGCCACCCCCCAACGTTCAGGCAGGGGTTATCCAGACGGGCCAAGGGTGTTAACACACTGTTTCCCGCGATTGGTCCGTATTACATTCCACGTATGAGAAACTGCGAAATGCGTATTCAAGGCGCCAACGTCCAGTTGCGAACGTTGGCGCACCTAGACGTCAGCAAGACGCACCTCCATTGGAAAAGGAATTCCGAGGCCGCCCACGGCACTGAATCCCAATGCTCTGAGCCCGCCAGTCAATCCTTGCGTCTGTTCGCCATCGTCGCCAATGACGGGGGCAGCTACGTTGGAAACATAAAGCTCGGCCCGGTCAGCGCCAGGCATGGGATTGCCAACATCCTGGTCAGGATTGGGGGCGAAACATACTGGGAAGAAGGGATCGCCACCGAAGCCATTCGGCTGGCAACCCGATATGCTTTCTCGTATCTTAGTCTCCGGCGCCTTACCGCGTCCGCCAGTGTCCGCGATGTGCTGGCCGTTCGGGCCCATGAAGAGGCCGGCTTTCGGGTTGAAGGCGTGCGCCGGGGTCAAAGCCTCGGCAGCGGATCTGTCGAGGACCAGGCTATTATGGGGATGGTGGCGGCGGACTGGATCGCGCAGTTGCCTCTCACTCTGCCGATACATCTGACATCCGAGGAATACCTGGCCGCCTGAGACCTAATTCGAGTCCACTGGTCCTTCGCCAAGGCCATAGCTTGGCGTACCTCGCAGGCGAGATGAAGGTATGCGTCACTTGCCGTCGAGGCCCAGTGCGGCCGGCCCACGCGCTTTCCCTGACCTGAAACCTCCCGTGATCTCGTCCTTTCCTATCTGAGCGCCGTATTACGTCGCGCTGTAGAATATCGAGGATGGATAGCAGCACTTGCTTGCACTATTATCGTTTCATGATAAGATATTAGTATAGTGAAATCGTACCAGCGCTCAGCACTGGTGTAAGAGAGGTACGTAATGAGTCCCAGACAGGAAGTGGTCCATGTCGCCGTCGCCTCGGCGCATCTGGCCAGCAACATAGTGCACCGGCTGCATATCCATGCCCCGGCAGAAAAGGCGGTCCCGTTCCAGGGGTCCGCTCCTTCCGAGGCGAACCTGGCGAAACAGCAAATGTATCTGCCGACGTTCAACGGCCTCTAGGCCTTGGCGCTCTTGGCTTCTCTCCGGAACTTCCTCGCCTCGACCGCTACTCGCCGTCCTGGTTCCCCGGCGGCCGGGCGAGGTGATTGTCCGAGGTCCCGTGCCGCGCCGGCAACTTAGGGGTGCGCTCGTCGATAAACCCTCGCTCGAATACGGCTACCGCCGCAGCGCACTCCGAAGTTAAGTCGCCCGTTGCGGTGGACGCGCCTATCGGCGGGCGGTGGCGATAACCTCTGGCTGGCTCCGGTTCAACCAGCCCGGGCCGCGGAGCCGGGCTTCGGGATGTCGATACTTATCCCATTAAAGAAACCGGTGAAAGAAAGCCGGCAATGCGGTGGATGCGGTGTGCCGTGGCTATCAACGCCATCCAGAAGCTTCTTGCCGGCGCCCCTCGACCGCCACGGGATTGGCCGGGCACCTGTGAGGCCGCGCTACGGGCGCCCGGCGCTACAGGGCCGGCCTCCGAGTATGCCATGGGGTGTTCTGCTCGTAGGCGTGGGCCACCTTCAGCAGCGTCTCTTCTTGGAAAGGGCCGCCGCCGAGCTGGAGGCCAATGGGAAGGCCCAGAGATGTAAAGCCGCAGCAGATGCTCAGCGCGGGCATGCTTGCCAGGCTGAAGGCGGTGGTGAGCATCCACGGGTTGCGGCCGGCCTTCTCTTTACTGTCGATTGGGCCGGCGACATACATGAAGGCGCTGCCCGGCACTATCTTCAGGGCAGGTATCCCTGATGTCGGCGTCAGCACCACGTCCACCTTGTCCAAGGCTTCGAGCAACTGCTGGCGGAGGAGCGCGCGCAGCTTTTGGGCCTTGTAATAGGCCAACGCGGGGACACAGCTCCAGGTGAGATATTGGATCCGGTTATCGTGCCCGATCTCCTGCAATCGATGCCGCACCAGTTCCCGGCTATTGGTTGGAGCTTCTATCCTCAGGGCGTCTGAAATAGTGCGGGAATTCCCGGTAAGGGGGATGGAGATTTCCTCCACCGACGCTCCTAACTCGCCCAAAACGTTGATCGCCTGGGACACCGCCCCTTGGACCTCCGGCTGAACCACGTCGGAGTACATCATCTCCTTGATCACGCCCACCCTGAGGCCCTTGATATTGCCGTCCAGGGCTTGCCGGTAGTCGGGCACGGGGAGGGTCGACGTGTGAGGGTCTCTGGCGTCGTGACCGGCAATAGCCTGGAGCGTGATGGCGCAATCCTCTACCGTTCGCGTCAGGGGTCCGATGGTGTCCATGGACCACATCCCCGGCCTCAGGCCGTAGCGGCTGACCCGGCCCCAGGTGGGACGGAGCCCCACCACGCCGCACCAGCTTGCCGGTCCTCGGACCGAACCGCCGGTATCCTCGCCAAGGGACGCGGCGCACAGAAAAGCGGCGGGAGCCGCTCCCGAGCCGCTGCTGGAGCCGCCGGTGTACCGGTCCAGGTCCCAAGGGTTGCGAGCGATGTCGAAGGCGTGGGAAGGGCCGGTACCAAACTCGGTCATATTGAGCTTTCCCAGTAGAATGGCCCCCGCCGATTTCAAGTTTGTGATCACCGTGGCGTCCTCGTTGGGGACGAAGTCCTTGAAGATCGGTGTGCCGAAGGTGGTGCGAATGCCCGCGGTGTGGAGTTGATCCTTGACCGCCACCGGGATACCGTGCATGGGTCCCCGGTATTCGCCTCGAGCCAGGGCCTGTTCCGATTCCCGGGCGGCCTGAAGGGCCTCGTCGCGGCAAACGGTGAGGTAGGTGTAGAGCTTGGGGTTCAGGGCCTCGATGCGGTCCAGGTAGGCCTCGACGACCTCTAGGGGAGAAACCTCTTGCCCTTGGATGAGGCCGGCGAGTTCGGATGCGGACAGGAAGGGTATATTGGCCTTCTCCACGGTGGTCCCCTCCGAAAATCAGTTGTGGAGCCACGGGTGTCAGGTAGGGCGATACCGTGCCGGATACCCAAGGAATTTCCAGTGAAACAGGCTGCCGGGCCGGCCGTCCGCCGGGGTCAAACCAAAGTATTGGGTATTCCCGGTCAGTAGCATCATAGCATCACCGGAGGCGCGGCCAATAACAGCCAACGCCGCCAACTTCAGGCCCGGCAGGTCGGAGCGCCGTTGGTCTTCTTGCTACCTCAGCACCTGAATCTTGTCTCGATTCACCAGGTCCCAATCGATCTCGTACCCCAGCCCGGGGCTCTCCGGTGCGTGGACGTTCCCTTGGCCATCGATCTCGATGTCGGCGACCAGGCCATGCTTGTTGGCGCCGGTCGCCGGGTAGAACTCATAGTAATCTGAGTTTGGGAGGGCCATCATGACGTGCAGGTTGGCAACATTATTGAGGGAGTTGCCGCCGTGATGAATCTCGCACTTCATGCGAAACGTCTCGGCCAGATGGGCGATCTTCATCAGGGGTGTGATGCCCCCGTTGACCGCCACGTCGCCCCTCAAGATATCGGTGGCCCCTTGATGCACCCACTGGGCCATGCTGTAGACACCTCCGGGGACGTGTTCCGTCGCCATGATCGGAATATCGAGCTTCTGATGGAGTTTGACGTAGCCGTATATGTCGTCTTCGGCAAGAGGGTCTTCATACCAGAAGTAGTCCAGCTCCTCGATTGCCCGGCCCACCTTGAGGGCTTGCTCGTAGTTGTAGGCCCACATCGAGTCCAGCATGAGCACCATGTCATCACCCACCGCTTTCCGGACCGCCTGGGAAATGGCGATGTCCTCTTTGGGGACGCCGTGGGGGTGCATCTTGTAGGCAGTCCATCCCTCAGAACGGAAACGCAGCGCTTCTTCCACGTAGTCTTCGGGGGTGGGAAGCCGCACGGAGCTGGCATAGGCCGGCATGCTCGATTTGCAGGAGCCGAGCAGGCGGTGGATTGGCATCCCCGCTAACTTGCCTGCTATATCCCAGAGCGCCACATCCACCGCTCCGATGGTCTTGGGCGCCACAAACCTATTGAGGCGCCACATATCGCCCCACAGAGCCCCGATATCCAGAGGATTCCGGCCGAGCACGACCGGCTTGATCAGGTCTATGAGTTGTCTGGCGAAGGTATCCGCGCCCTCTCTAGCCGAGCCCAGAAATGAGTGTCCGTCAACCCCCTGATCGGTGTGGATAGTCACCACTCCGAGTTGCTTTTCACCCCCGAATGCGACCACGCCGCTAGACCGCCAGTGGGGAATATCCCACTTGAACATCGTCAGGGTGAGGTCGGTGACCTTCATAGCTGCCTCCTTGGCGCGGTTTCGGCTTCGCGTGTAGATTCCGCCGTTACTATAACACCTGTGGAAATCGTGACGCGTCGGGCATGCCGGTGGAGAGGCCATGTCCCCGGGAAGAAGCAATGGGCCGGTGGGTTGGAGGGTTGCGGTCTCGACTTGAAACACCGGTCGACGGTGTTGCCGGCCCTCGGACCGGCCGAGCGCGGCCACCGGTGAAGCCGCCGGTCACGCGCCACCCGGCAGGTGGCTCACCATGGCCTTGCCTCAAAAGTACGCTAAATAAAATACCCCGGAGAGGCCCCAGGGGTTACATTAGGTCCTAAAGCGCTGAAACGGCCGGAATCACACCATGTTGACGGAAGATTCCGCCAGGTGCCGCCCGCTTCTTCAAAACATTTCGCGCGGCACACCACAATGCCCGACAATTCAACGATACGTACCGGCTTGGCATTACCTATCGCAACTGTATCGAGATATAGGAGCAGGTAAGTAGGTCAGGCAATGCGGGCATGGCCGGTACTTGGTATTTCCGAGTTTGTTATTCCGGAAGTGACACCCCACAGGTTGACCCGGCATAACAGGGGTGGGACAATTCGCCACGAGTCCTTTATGGAAAAAGGAGGCAAGAATGGACCGTACCACTGAGATGCTGGCTTCCTACGCTGCTTCTCTCGTCTACTCAGACCTGACCCCCGCGACCGTTCACCAGGCCAAGCTAAAGGTGATTGACTCCATGGGCTGCGCCATGGGCGGGTACCTCAGCGAGCCCAGCAAAATCGCCCAGAGGATGGCGGCGATGTACACCAGCACCCTTCCGGCCCGGGTTCTTGGCTCCGGCCGGCCTACATCGCCGGAAATGGCGGCCTTTGCCAACACGGTGATGGTGCGATTCCTGGATTGCAACGATACGTACTCATCGCTGGGAGGCGGGCACCCCAGCGATATGTTGCCCGCGGTGCTGGCCATGGGCGAGCCGATGCACAGTACGGCCAAGGAGGTTATCCTGGCCATCGTGGCCGCCTACGATATGTTCGGCGCATTTGCCGACCTCATTCCCATGATGTCGAAGGGTTGGGACCAGGGCACCTTCATAGTAATTGGCAGCGCGGTGGGCGCCGGCAAACTGCTGGGCCTCTCCCAAGAGCAGATGGGCCACGCGATCTCCCTGGCCATCACCCCCAACGTCCCGACCCGGCAGACCCGAGCGGGAGAGCTTTCCATGTGGAAGGGATGTGCCACCGCCGCGGCGGCCCGCAGCGGCATCTTCGCCGCGTTGTTGGCCAGGGAAGGGATGACCGGCCCCAATGAGGCCTTCGAAGGGCGTCACGGTGTTTGGGAGCAGGTCACGGGGGCCTACGAGTTGAACCCCTTGCCGCGCCAAGACGGACCCTTCAGCATTGAAAGGGTCAATCTGAAGTACTTCCCCGCGGAGTACAACGCTCAAGCACCGCTCTGGATGGCCATGGATATACGGAAAAAGGTGGACCCGGAAGATATCGAGGCCATCCACGTGCAGACCTATTGGAACGCCTGGAGCGAGATAGGCAGCGAACCGGCGAAGTGGGACCCCCAGACCAGAGAGACGGCGGACCATAGCCTGCCCTATCTTCTGGCGGTGGATTTGGTGGACGGCAACATCACCCCCGCCTCCTTTACTCTGGAGCGTATCCGCGACCCCAAGCTGCGGCCCCTGATGAACCGGATCACCGTCAGCGAGAACCTCGAGTTCACCAAGGCTCATCCCGAGGCTTTGATGTCGGAAATGGAGGTGGTCACCAAATCGGGGGAGCGGTTCGTGGAGCGGTCCTCCTACCCCAGGGGCCACCGCCAAAATCCCATGACCGATCAGGAGGTGGAGACCAAGTTCCTGGGGCTGTGCCAGGAGGTGCTGACGCCCCAGAAGGCCCAGACGGCCCTGGACACCCTGTGGGGGCTGGAGGACTTACCCGATATCGGGCAGGTTATCGACCTATTTCAAGTATAGGCCAACCGGATGGAGAACGGGAGGAACTCACGCTGTGACTGCTCGCCGGCGTCTGGGAGGGCTCCATGGACAGCCATCCTGATGTGATCATCGTTGGGGGCGGCATCATCGGTTGTCTGGCCGCCTATTACCTGGGACAGCACGGCCTCTCCACGGTCATCGTCGAAAGGGACGCCATAGGCAGTCAGGCCTCGGGCAACGCGGCCGGGATTCTCACCCCCTACTCGGGAGCGGGCAGCCCCACTCTTCAGGCCTTCGCCGAGGAGAGTCAGCGGCTTCACCGGGAGTTGGCCCAGACCCTTCCGGAGGAGACGGGCATCGGCTACCACTACGGCCTGGTCCCTTTCCTGCGAGTGGCCCTGACCGAAGAGGACGAAGGGGACCTGCGCGTCTGGTATGATGCCCGCCGCCGGGAAGGCCATGAACTGGCCTGGCTCTCCGGAGAGGAAGGACGGCGCCTCTCGGGTGGCTGGCTTGCCCCGGAGGCGCGGGCTGCGGTGCCATCGGAGTTGGAGCCCCAGGTGGACCCGTACCGTCTGGTCTTGGCCGTTGCCACGGCGGCCGAGGCACTGGGGAGCACCATTCGAACTGGAGAAGTGGCGGGCATCCAGGGCAAGGAGGGCCGGGCCACCGGGGTTATCCTGGCCGATGGCTCCACCATTCCGGGTCACGCGGTGCTGCTGGCCATGGGGCCGTGGACCAAGCTGGCGGCCCCTTGGGCCGGCTTCCGGATACCGGTGGAGCCGATGCGGGGACAGATCGTGAGGCTATCGCTGCCGGGCACCCAGCCAGAATTCGCTATGCTCCGCATCATGGGCCGTGGCTACATCCTGCGCAAACCCTCGGGAGAGGTCCTAGGCGGCACCACCTGGGAGCGGGTTGGGTTCGACCGGCAGGCCACGTCGGAGGGGCAAGCCTCCATCGTCGAAGGCACTTTGCGGCTTTCCCCTCGGGCCCGCGACGCCGTGGTCGAGGAGTCCAGGGCGTGCCTGCGTCCTTACTCCGCGGACGAGCACCCGATCATCGGCCTGGCGCCGGGGTGGGAGAACCTGTACATCGCCGCCGGCCACGGCCCGGAGGGCATCCTGATGGGGCCCGCCACGGGGAAACACCTGGCCAGGCTCATAGCCGAAGGCCGGAGCGACTACGACCTTTCCCCCTTCTCCCCCGGCCGGTTCCCGCTTCGGCCCGGCAACGGCGAATCCGGGAATGCGACGGTAGGACACCACGGATAGAAGGGCGCGGAGAAACGGATACCAAACCGGGCGGCATAATGTGCTATTTCGTCTCGGGCTTCACAAACCAGACAGGTGTCTGCCAATTGGCTTGATGCCCATCCGTCATCCCGGCGAAGGCCGGGAACCAGGCAAAGCTTCTCTGGATTCCGGCCTTCGCCGGGATGACGGTCTGGTGGAGCGGTTTCCGCTTGATTGCCGGCTCGCGGTCCCGGCAGGGATCAGATGCTGAGTCCGGCTTTGTGGCCTTCGTATACGGCCGCCTCCACATCCCTGGGTTGTAAGCAGTCCCCCACGGCATACAGCTCGCCGATCCGGCCTTCAAGGCTCCGGTAGAGGCGGTCATCCGCCTGCCCCCCCGCGGCGAGCACCACGGTGTCCACGCCCTCGATCACCCGAACGGTCGAGGTGTCGGTGTAGATTGTATTGTAGATTTCCACCGTGCTTTCCGTAATTCTCCAAACTCCGGTGAAAGGCGACATGGTCACTCCCCTCTTCAGGAGTTCCTCGTAGAGGTCGCGCCACACCCCGGCCTGTATCCATTGACCCACGTAGGGCAGGCCGGTGATTACCTCCACGGCTTTGCCCTGGATGGCCAGGTGGTTGGCCACGTCGCACGCTTGGCGCAGACCCTGCGTGTCTATTACCACCACTTTATCTCCGGTCAGCGCCGTGCCCGCCAGAACATCACGATCCGTCACTACGTTACCCCCGTCGCCGCCCGTGATGGCAGGCCGGAAGGGGACTGAGCCGGTGGCAACGACAACGGCGTCTGGACGCTCGGCCTCGACGATGTCGACGGTGGCCTCGACGCCCGTTCGAATCTCCACTTTGAGACGCCGAAGCTGGCCCTCCAGAAACGAGATCATCTCGCCAAAATTCTCCCGGTGGGGTGCGCCCATCGCCTGATTGACCTGCCCTCCCAGGACGGCCGATTTTTCGAGGATGGTCACGGCATGGCCCCTCTCGGCGGCGACCCGGGCGGCTTCCAGGCCCGCGGGACCAGCGCCGACCACCACCACCTTCTTGCGCTCGGCGCAGAGTGGCATCTCGGCCCACCTTCCCTCCCGGCCGGCCACGGGGTTGTAGATGCAGCCCAGAGGGAGACCCCGTTCCTGGTGTCCCTTACAGCTCTGGTTGCAGGCGAGGCAGGTCCTGATCTCCTCCACCCGGCCTTCCCTGGCCTTGCGGGGAAGATGAGGATCGGCGATCAGCTCTCGGGCCATTCCCACCAGGTCCATCCGCCCTTCGGTCAGGAACTGCTCCGCGAGGGCCGGGCTGTTGATTCGGCCCACCCCGATTACCGGCAGGTTGACCAACGCCTTCAACCGGTGGGACAGGCCCGCGAACTGGCCGGGCGGGAAGTAGTGGGACGGGATTATGTGGGTAGCGCTCTTCTTATCGTAGTTGGTCCCGGCCGCCATGCTCACGTAGTCCAGTTTGCCGGTACCCGCCAACAGCGGCACGATCTGTATCAGGTCGTTGATGTCCAAGCCGTAGGCCAGGTAGTCCTCGGTAAATCGGGCTCCCAGAATCAGGCCGTCACCCAGCCGTTGGCGCACCTCATCGATGACTTCGTAGGCGAAGGTCATTCGCTGTTCCAGTGCGCCGCCGTACCTGTCGGTCCTCTGGTTGCTCGCTTCGGAGAGAAATTGAGGAATTAGGTTGCCGAAGGCCACGGAAACCTCCACGCCGTCCAATCCTGCCTGTCTGGCCCGGCCGGCCGCGTCGCCGAAGGCTTTCACAATGGCGGCCACCTCTTGGGTGGATAGCTCGTGGGGCATCATCTGCCCGAAGTCGACGCCCGGCGACGGGATCGCCGAAGGAGCCACCGCCACTGTCTCCAGCACCCCAATGGGGTTAGGCAGCCTTCGGCCCGCATGGGTGAGCTGTACCAGAAAGCGGGTAGGCTGCTCGTGAACCGCGGCGGCGATCCGTTTCAGTATGGGTATTGCGGCGTCATCATGGAGGCTGATGGGCACCGCGCTGGTGGAGTCTACGCCGGTCGCCTCCGTGATGATCATGGCGGCCCCGCCTCGGGCCTTTTCTCTGTAGTAGTGGAGGTGCCGCTCGGTGAAGAGACCCCCGGCGTGGAAGGCCGTGGCGTGCCCCGTGCAGACGATGCGGTTCTCGAGGGTGTGGTTGCCAATCTGAATGGGGCTGAAAAGAGTGGGGAAAAGAGTCACCACGCGTTACCTCCTGAAACCACGGGCTGAAACCACGGGCATGACGGTAGCCGGTGTTGCTCTCACCGCCAATTTCCCGGTGGCCACCGCGACACCTTTGAGCCGGACCCGGCTGGACGCGGCGCGGGATAAGGTGGGCCTTCAGCGGCTGCGCCCCGGGTTGAGACAGCCCTCTATCGCCTAGACGACGCCCTCTTCCCTGAGCTGGCCCAGCTGATCCGGGTCGTAGCCCAACACCTCTTCGAGGATCTCATCCGTATGCTGGCCAAGGGTCGGAGGCGATTTCATCACCACCGGCGAATCGGACAGCTTGATGGGGCAGCCGGCGGTCAGGAAGGCCCCCCGGGTCGGGTAGTGCGATTCTACGATCATCTCGCGTTCCCGAAGGTGGGGATCGGCAAGGAGGTCTCCGGTATCGTTTACCGGCCCGCAGGGAACGCCGGCTCCGGCCAGGATGCGCGCCGCATCTTGCTTGTCACGTTGGGAAGTCCATCCCTCAATCAGGGCGGTGACCTCTTTGACATGCTTGCGCCGGGCTTCCGGGGAGGCGAACATCGGGTCGTCCAAAGTCTCCTCCTTGCCCATCGCCCGGATCATAGCTTCCCACATCTGCTGGTTCGCGGCGTGAACGAATACGTAGTCGGCGCGCCCCCCTCCGGTGGTCTTGAATATCCCGCTGGGCACGGCGGTCCCCGTCTGGTTGGCCGAGGCCGGGACCGGCCCGCCGATCTGCTGGTGCTCCCTGATGCGAGGGCGCAGCAGGTTGACGACCGCGTCCTGCATCGAGACCTCCACCCGTTGCCCCTTGCCGGTGGCTTGACGCTGCAGCAGCGCCGCCAGGATGCCGGCGACACAGTGCATGCCCGTTCCTGAATCTCCAATGGCCGCTCCATTGAGCAAAGGCTCAGCTTCGGGAAACCCGGTGACGCTCATGGCCCCGCCGGTCGCCTGGGCAATCGGCTCGAAGCACTTGTAATCGGAGTTGGGCCCGTAGGTGCCAAATCCCTTGACCGAGGCGTAGACCAGGCGGGGGTTCAACTCCCGCATCGCCTCATAGCCCACCCCCATGCGCTCCGCCGTGCCGGGGCCAAAATTCTCCATCAGCACGTCGGCGGTCTTGACCAGGGCTTGGAAGATTTCGAGGCCCTGGCCGGTTTTCAAGTTCAAGGTGAGACCGCGCTTGTTGGAGTTCATCGCCAGGAAATTCAGGCTGTCGGTATCCTCTCGGTCCTTGTTGTTGTACCGGTTGGCATCGCCTTTGCCCGGCTGCTCGATCTTGATGACATCCGCCCCAAGCCAGGCCAGGATCTGGGTGCACGACGGCCCCGCCTGAAAATGGGTGAGGTCTAAAACCCTGGTCCCTGTCAACGCCTGCCCCATATCTTCCCGCTCCTTCTGCCGGGCCGAAAGCCGCGTTCGCCCGGCGAGAAATTTCAAATTGTGTGGCCCGCTCGCTTGACTATCTAGAGGATACCACGTGGGGCCAGCCAGCGTTCCCCGGTTTTTGCACCACTTATCGTGCAGGGCTTTCAAGGTTTGGCACTGGCCCTTCGTCTGCTTGGCCAGGAGAACCTCGCCTGACGTGCCGATTTCTCGAGGCCCGATGGGTCCGGTATCCGCCTTCGCTTGTTCTTCATCGAAGGGTAGCTATATAATCCACTGCGTCACGGAGATTGACAGGGAACGATGAAAGGGAGGCGCAGGATGTTCGAAAGGATGGCAATCGTTGGATGCGGCGCGATTGGAGGCACTCTTGGAGGATACCTCACCAGAGCGGGCCATGATGTGACCTTCATTGACCCCTGGGCGGCCCACGTGAATGCGATGGCCCAGGACGGCCTCCGCGTCACGGCGGTGGACGAGGATTTCACGGTGCCGGTGAAGGCGGTCCATTTGGGGGAGGCCGGCGGTATCACCCGTCCTTTCGACCTCGTGTTCCTGGCGATGAAGTCCTACGATACCGTATGGGCGACCCACTTCATCTTGCCCTTCCTCAAACCCACCGGATTCATAGTGTCGGCCCAAAACGCCATCAACGACGAGTTGATCGCGCCCATCGTGGGCTTTACCAGGGACATTGGATGTGTCATCACCCTGGGAGCGGGTATGTACGAGCCGGGCCAGGTGCTCCGGACCAGCATGCCCGGCAGGCACGCTTTGACCGTCGGGGAACTCACCGGCATGGCCACCCCTCGCGTCACGGAACTCGCGGAAATGTTGGGCTGTGTGGGGCCCACCAAGGTCACCAACAACCTCTGGGGCGAGAGGTGGGCCAAGCTGGCCACCAACTGCATGGCCAACTCTCTGTGCGCCCTGACCGGTCTGGGTTCCGCCGGGAGCCGGACGACGCCGGTGGTGGTGGACGTATCGGTGAGGATCGCGTCGGAGGTCGTCAAGGCCGGTGCGGCCCTGGGAGTGGAAGTGGAGCCCATCAACGGCATCCCCGCGGATATGTACCGGCGGGCGGACGACGGCCAGGTGATGGAGGAGATCAAGGACCGGCTGGCCGAAGGCGCGGGCCAACTGGGAGAGGGGCGGCCCTCAATGGCGCAGGATGTCCTCAAAGGCCGCCGCACCGAGATAGAATATCTGAACGGCTACGTGACCGCGCGCGGTAGACAAGTAGGCATCGCGGCCCCGGCCAACGAGGCCATAACCGGACTGGTGAAACAGGTCGAGACCGGGGAGATCAAACCCGACGCGTCCAACATCAGGTTCCTCGAAGCCTTCGTTTAACGCGCTGAACGCCTGAGCGACTAACGGGCAGGCTCCGCCATTTGTGGCGTGATGGGGCCAATTTGAGACTGCTCCGCGGCCTCGGAACTCCTCTGGCGTCGAGGGTAGCTGAACCGGCCCGGCTCGCTTCCGGCGGCCGCGATGGTGCGCAGTGCCGGGAGCGGGCGGCGCGCTCTACGCCGGCGCCTCCTTGGCCCGCGCTATCATCCCTCGGCAGCCCGGGTGTCCCCGGTACGCTTCTTCCGGCCCCGGTCCGTGACCGCCTCCGGGAGCGTGCGCTGTTCCCGAATTCGGGAGCCCTCGTTTCGACCGCACCGGCCGACCGCAGGCCGGCGAACTCCGGGCCCGTACGTGGCGATTACCGGCTACAGTGGCCGTTGGCTTTCAATATAGAAGGGTAGTGTTCTCGCATGGAGGATAGTTCAACAACCCCCAGGGCCCGCCACAAGGTCTTCTTCGGCTGGAAGATCGTGGCGGCGGGCGCGGTCCTCAATGCCCTGGCCGCCGGCGCCTACTTTACCGGCTTCTCAGTCTACTTCCTTCCCGTGACCCGGGACTTCGGGCGGAGCCGGGCCGCCATCTCCCTGGCCCACGGCCTGGGCCGGCTGGAAGGGGGATTCGGAGCGCCGGTGGCCGGGTATCTGGTGGACCGGCTCGGCCCCCGGACGATGGTGGCCTTCGGCGGCATCACCGCTGGGCTGGGGTTCATTCTGTTGGGCTTTACTCACAACTTTCCCACGTTCCTGCTGGTGTACGTCGGCGTCATTTCCCTGGGCATGAGCGCCGGATTCAACAATGGCATCGGCGCCGCTATCAACCACTGGTTCATTCGCCGCCGGGGCTTCGCCATGTCCTTAACCTACCTGGGCCAGTCGATAGGTGGCGCCGTCATCACCCCGGCCGTCGCCTTCATCGTGCTCAGCGCCGGCTGGAGGACCGCCGCCATCGTATCAGGCGTGATCATGGTGGCCCTTACGATCCCCCTCTCCTTTGTGATACGCACCTCACCGGAAAGCATGGGTCTCCTGCCGGATGGAGACGTGAAGCCGCCCGCCGCCAGGGGGAAAGTGGCAGCTGTGAGGTCGTCCCGGTTCGGCCGCCACATTACAACTGTGGATTTCACGGTGAAGGAGGCGCTCCGAACCCGGACCTTTTGGCACATGACGCTGGCCAAGGGTCTGCGCATTGCCGCCACCACCGCCACGTTCGTTCATATGGTCCCATTGGTGGTGTGGAAAGGGCAATCGGAAGCCACGGGGGCCTTTGTCGTGGCCTTCGTTGCCTTTACCGCGATTCCCCTCCGGATCATTCTCGGCTGGATTGGTGACAAGTGGGCCAAACAGAAGATAGTGGGCATAACCATGTTCCTGGGAGCGGTGAGTCTGACGGTTCTCCTCCTGCCGGGAGAGGGACTCTGGCGGCTGCTCATCTTCGCGGCCCTGTTTGCCTTCCCCGAAGGCGTCATCGGTATGTCCTGGACTCTGATTGGTGACTTCTTCGGCCGCAGGAGCTTCGCTACTCTCCGAGGGGTGGCCGATGCCGTCGGCAGTTTCATGTCCGCCGGCACGCCCGTGTTCTTGGGCTGGATGTTCGATACCACCGGGAGCTATCGCGACGCCCTCATCCCGATGGTGGTCTTGTATCTGATGGCGGCCCTCCTTTTCTGGAGCCTACCGAGGGCCAAGCTCCCCAGCCGGGTGACGGACTCGATAGCGATAGATGGCGCCAGCGGTCAAGATGGGGTATAGTGTCGTAATGCGTAGTATTGGCCGCTAGAGTAAGGCAGCGAAAATGAATGCAGCGGGCCTAACGCCCGCCATGGCGTCTGCCGTGATTTTCCACGGGCCTCGCTGCCGTCGACGGATTGCGGCCGCCGGACGATGCCGGCGATAATCGGACACGGGGGGCCGGACCCGCCCGGGACGATGAGCAGGAATCCGAGCATGGATTTGGGAGACCAGCCGTGAATAAGACCGAGCGAGACCAGATTCTCAGTTCCATGAACGGAAATGAGAGACAGGATCTTCGCCGAATCATGCAGGAAATCCAGAGGGAATCCAGCGAGTCCGGCGGCGCAAAGTCGCGACAAGACGTGGTGGATTCCCGCCGGAACGAGTACTCCGAGGCCCTTCAGCAGAGAATGGACGCAATCTTGCGGCGGGACCAGATGGGACCGCGCGCCGGCGAATTACCACCTGACCTTAACCTCAAGCGGATGGGATCGGAAGAGCGGATGCGGCTTTCCAGCTTCGCAGGCAAACGTCCGGTGGCCTTGGTCTTCAGCAGCTACACTTGACCGCCCTTCCGCGACCAGGTGGGCCGCATTGAAGAGATTTACAGCCGCTACAGGGACCGGGTCGAGTTCTTACCCGTCTACACGCGGGAGGCCCACCCAACCGACGGATGGCAGACCGATAGGAATATCAAGGACAATGTTCTTTTAACCCAGCACCAAAGCTTCGGAGAGAGGGAAGACGCGGCCGGCACCTGCAGCCGAGACCTCCATATCTCCGTTCCTATCCTGATCGAAGAGATGGACAACTCCGGCGACGAAGCTTACGGGGCCGCTCCGGTGCGGCTGTACCTGATTGGTACGGATGGGAAGGTGGCCTACCAAGGAGGCGCCGGACCCCACTTTCTGGACCCGTCTGAATGGGAACAGGCAATCAAGGCTGCGGTGAATTGAGACGATAAACGAGGATTTGGGGCGACCGAGCCTCTCCCAAACCACGCGGCACGCCGGCGTCAGGGATTAGGCGGCGGCATATTGCTGCAACGAATGGCTGGCTGGCCGGAGGAGCGTGCCCAGGCTCAAACTTGTCCGCCTGCTCGGGTCGATGCAAGAGATGTCTTGCCAGCAGTAGTAGAATAGAACCCATGCCTTATCTCAATCATACTCGGCAAGCTGAAATCCGATGATGAACTTGAAATTATGGTTGAACCAGCAAGGACTAAGTGTACGGGAGCTTGCCCTCCAGATGGAGGTGCCTCTCAAGACCGTTCAAGATTGGGTCTATAAACGGATAGAGCCATCCCCGGTTAACCGGGAGAAACTCAATGAACTCGTGCGATGCACCCACCACTGGGTGATTGAGAGTTCGAATGGGCCGCTCAGTGAGGGAGTGTGTCAAAATTGCGGGGAAAAACGGGAGTTCAAGAATTCCGGAGGACTCAAGTCTCCTTGGTCAAGTCGTCAGACGCCTCCTCGCAAGAATGGCGCTGTGATGCCAGGTGGGAGCAACGGCAACAACGGAAGCACCGTAGTCAACGGTAACAACGGTAACAACGGAACCAATGTAACAAATGGAACCAACGGGACCAACGGAACCATTTAAGAAGGTCCTTGCCGGCGGCCGCCCGTTCGATGATGTTCAGAAGATTCGAATGTTGCGCCTGATTGCACAGAACAGGACCGGCAGCGCAAAACCCCAAGCTGGGTGGCAGTGGCCGGGAGACTGAATCTTTCCCCGTCTGCCAAACCCAGGAACATATCGAGGCCCTCGGAGCAATCCGGGGGCCTTCTTTTTTGGGCATCCTCAAGAAGGAAGCAATGGCGGGTGGCGGCTTTGACCACCTTTGAGGCCTATCCTGAGCATGAGGCCATGTGGACAGGGTGGAACGCCGCCGCACGACCCGGCCCGGCCCGCCAAGCATGCTCCTGTCGTCTTCCCAGGCACCGCCGAAGTGGTCGGCGCCACTGAGAGATACCAATACGACGGCCCGACGGCGCAACGCATCGACGAACTCACACCGGGTCACCCGGCCCTCGGGCGCCTCCTGCAGGTTCAAGGCGCCGCCGAACGGGGCGCGGCGCTGGTTGGACAGCTCCTATCCTTCTCCCGCCGCCAAACCGTGGAGCCGCAACTTGTTGACCTGAATCAACTCGTGCTCAAAACCGACCAGATGCTGCGCCGCCTCATTGGAGAGAACATCGACCTGGTGTTCCAGCCGACGCCGGACCCTGGCTTGGTCCGGGTGGACCCCGGCCGGATAGAGCAGGTCCTGGTAAACATCGCCGGCATTTTCCGTCTCGATCACGGTTTCCCAGATTGCGTTTCTAGCCTGGATAGGTTTCTTCGGGATCGTTCCTCTGCTCTTCCCTTTCCGTAAGCTCCTTTGCGTTCCCGGTTGGTTTCCCCAAAGCCTTTTTCTTCGCTTTCCCCAAACCCCGCACTCGAGACCTTGCGGCGGCAATTCTCTTGAGACGCCGCACCAATTGCGTGCGTCTTTCATACTCCAACGGTTCCTCACTTCGTTCCCTGATCAGCGAACTCAGGCTCGTCCTCAGTTGGTTTCGCCCGGAGAATGCCAGGATTGTGCCAGAATATTCCATCTCAAATCGAAGGGCAATCAGCCGGTGCAATGATGCCAACTGATAGTCGATCTCATCGATGTCGCGGCTGAGATTGATGTCCTGGAAGACCTCATATTTGAGGGTGCGCGTGGCATCCAACAACGAGAGGTCAACATTGACGGTGAGGAGTCCCTGGTCTCGTAGTTGACTCGCGGATCTGGCCAAACCGAGGTTGTCTTCGAGGGTTTCCGCCAGAGCGTGGGCCAGTTGGCTGCGCCTTAGAGAATCGGCCTTCCTCCGCTGATTGCCGCCAATCCACCAACCGCCGATTGCCGCGAGGATAGCGAACATAGCACCGAGGAAAGTTGTAGTTAGCGACCGGAAAAAGTCTTGATTGAAAAACGGTTCCATATTCTCTCTTATGTCAAGCTATCGATCGAGGCAGAATGGTGGGTGACTGGGGCGATGGGTCTTGAATCCACCCAGAACAACCGTTGACTTGACCGCCGTTACCGCGGGCAACGTTGCGGGCAAGCGAGCGTTTGAACGGGCATCTGGAATGCCTCGAACTATAAGACGGCATCTCGAACCCGTCAACCGCCATCCGAATTGCAGGGTGACCCGCTCACATGAGGCGTCCGTCTCCCGGATAAGCTCTGACCGGCCTGCTCGCCTCAGCAACCCGGCCGGAACGACACGCTCCCACTCCGCCGGCCGGAATCGGCCCTAGCGAAACCGCCGCTCCGGCGGGATGACTTCGCTTCCGCCGCCGGTAGGCTCCCGCCCGGCCCTTGAAGCCGGCGCTTGGTCTAGCTGGCCCGGTAGGCCCAAACCTGGGAGAAGCTGCCGGGCTTGCTCTTCGGCATAGGGGCAAAAGGGCCGGTGACCTCCACCAACCGCAATTTGCCTTCCGCCTCCAGCGAAGCCAGCTTCCGGTCGAAGCCACCGGTCTCGAATACGTCGAGCCGTATCGTGAAGATCAAGTGGCCTCCCGCCCGGGTAACGCGCACCAGTTCGTCGAAGGAGGGAGCCGGGGCGTGGCCAATGATGAATACTCCCACGCTGATAACGGCGTCGAAAGTGTCGCTGGGAAAGTCCAGAGGCTGGCCCATGACCATCCGGTGAAGAGCCCGGTACAGGTTTTTCGCGCGGGACTCCTCCAGCATCGCCGGCGACATATCCATGGCCGTTAGATCGGTGTGCCCAAGATCGGCCAGGCACCGGCCCACGAGTCCGGTACCGGCTCCGGCGTCCAGAATTTGGCCCCTAATGGCACGTGACGGGACAGCAGCGACGTGGCTGTTTGAGGGCCGCTGTAGGCGAAATCATTCTCGGAATCTGCGTCGTACTCCGGGGCCCACTGATTGTACCGATCCTCCATTTCTTGAAGGTTCCGGGCAGTGTGCAGCCATCGGAGCCTGCTATCTTCGGTCATCAATGCTTCCTGCGCAACCGGCTCAATGCTTGCCGTATGGCGTCGAGACCGGGATCATCCGGATCAACCCCTCCGGGTCCAAGTGAGGCGTCGTCCTCGATGAGAAGGACGCTAACATCACCCACGACCCCGGTCAACCATCCTAACCCAGCTCACCGGGCGACGAAGGCAGGTTCGGCCGAGTTTCCGGCCCCTCGATGGGCTCGTCTCGAGATGCCGGCCCATCGCTGGAATCTGGTCTGAAAATCGGACCGTGGCTCCTAACAATGTTGACCTAACCGGCCGGCATGCCCCTATAATGGCGCTGACCATCGACGGCCCGCAACCCATGCGGATGCTGGCAGGCGAAGACGATTAATAGGCACTCGAAGGATAGTGACACCATGAGGCAGCTAGGACTGACCCAGCACAGCCCCGAGAAGGCGTTCCCCGGCTACACGCTCTTCGCGCCCTTGGAGGGCGCCAACGTCTACCTGATAGACATGCGGGGAAATGTGGTCCACCGCTGGCAGTTGCCCTACCGCCCCGGCGATTACGGCTACTTGCTGGAGAACGGTAACCTCCTGGTTGGACTACACACGGATAGGTCCCCCGTACCATTCGGAGGGAAAGGCGGCGTCGTCATGGAGATGGGCTGGGGGGGTGAGACCCTGTGGGAGTACGTGGACGACACCCTACACCACGACTTTTGCCGGATGGCCAATGGCAACACCATGGTCCTGGGCTGGGAGTTGGTCCCCCCAGACTTGGCCAAGCGGATCAAGGGAGGGCACCCGGGTACCGAGAACAAAGCCGGAATCTGGAGCGACTACTTGAGGGAGGTTACTCCCGCCAAGGAGACGGTCTGGGAGTGGCACGCCTACCAGCACCTCGACCCGGAAACAGACATCATCTGTCTTATCCACCGGAGGGACGAGTGGACCCACACCAACACCTGCCTGGTCCTTCCCGACGGGAACGTGCTGGTCAGTTTCCGGGTGCTTGACACCGTGGCGATTGTGGACAAGAAGAGCGGCGAGTTTGCCTGGAAGTGGGGCCGGAACCAACTGGGGCACCCTCACAACCCGAACCTGCTGGAAAACGGCAACCTGCTCATCTTCGATAACGGCTTCCATTCAATCGCGGCGCCCTTTCCGCGTTCCAGGGTCGTCGAGGTGGACCCCGCCACCAAGGAGATCCGGTGGGAGTACCAGACCCGGCCCGGATGGGAATTCTTCAGCGCCTTCATCAGCGGCGCCCAGCGGCTTCCCAATGGAAACACTCTGATCTGCGAGGGAATGACCGGCAGGCTGTTCGAGGTCACCCACGAGGGCACGATAGTGTGGGAGTACGTGAACCCCTTCCACGGCTATGGGGAGCGGTTCGGCAACGCGAACCGGGTTTTCCGCGCCTACCGGTACAGCCCGGACTTTTCCGGGTTCAAGGGCAAGGACCTGGACCCGAAGGGATTTGCCTGGCTAAACCACCTTTACGCGACGTGACGAATGCTGTCCAACCGGCAGACGTCTAGCTGCGCCGGGTCCAAAGTGATAGTGGCGCCGAACCTTTGAGATGTTTTGACGCGGAGCTCGTTTGATGGGCGGCATCCTTCAGTATCCCTTTTTCAGGTAAGGGGATACTGAAGGATGAATCCTCGAAGCGTGTGGAAGCTTGTCCAAAAACCAGTACACTTGGAGGTTGGATCAGTAGGTTTTGCAGCTTGGTAGAGAAATGAGTTCGCTTGAGAGATAGTCGACAAACCACCGGCAGCACCAGGGCGGGCCGCAAGGTATTCTACGGCTGGTGGATTGTGGCGGTCGGTTGCATCTTCAACACCCTGGCGGGAGGCACCTACTGGACCGGCTTCTCCGTATACTTCCTTCCGGTTACCCGTGACCTGAAATTGAGCCGGGCCACCACTTCGTTAGCCTACGGCTTAGCTCGTTTGGAAGGGGGCCTCGAAGGGCCGCTGGTGGGGTACCTGGTGGACCGTTTTGGCCCCCGGACGATGGTAGTCGCCGGCGGTGCTCTGGCCGGCCTGGGCTTCATGCTGCTGTCCCGAACCAACAGCTTCACCACCTTCCTCCTCGTGTATATCGGCGTCCTCGCCATGGGCATGAACGGCGGCTTCAACTACGGAGTCATGGCGGCGGTCAACAATTGGTTCATTCGCCGCAAGGGTCTGGCCATGTCCATAACCTCCATGGGCGGCTCCATAGGCGGCGCCGTGATCACCCCGGCGGTTGCCTTCATTGTGCTTAGCATAGGCTGGAGGACCGGCGCCCTCGTATCCGGCCTGGCCATTTTGGTTGTGGTGCTCCCTCTATCCGTGGTGATCCGGCGCTCTCCCGAGAGCATGGGCCTGCTGCCCGATGGAGACTTGGAGCCGGCGGCCCTCGGCCAGGGCTCCGCGGGAACGAGACCGGGGCGGCCCAAGCGCTATTTTACGACCGTGGATTTCACGGTGAAGGAGGCCCTGCGAACGCCGACCTATTGGCTCCTGGCGACATCCATGGGTATGCGGATCGCGGCCCACACCGGGGTGTTCGTGCACCTGGTGCCCTTGATGGTTTGGAAAGAGCGAACCGAGGCCGAGGGAGCTTTCGTCGTGGCTTTTGTTTCCTTTGCCTCCATCCCGCTCCGGGTCATGATCGGCTGGGTGGGTGACAAGTGGGCCAAGCAGAAGATGATCGGCATTACCATGATCCTGGGGGCGATCAGCTTGACGATTCTCCTTTTGAGCGGAGGGGCGCTATGGCAGTTGCTCATCTTTGGCGCGCTGTTCGCCTTCGCAGAGGGCGCGAGCGGGGCGTCCTGGTCCCTGATCGGGGATTTTTTTGGCCGCACCCACTTCGCCACCCTTCGGGGAGGCGTTACCTCCGTGCATAGCCTCATGTCCATGGGAATGCCGGTGTTCGCGGGCTGGATCTACGATACCTACGGCAGCTACCATTGGGCCATCCTTCCCATGATCGGCGTGTATCTGATGGCGGCGGCGATGTTCTGGAACCTACCAAAGCCCAAGCCCCCCAGCCGGGTGGCCGACTTAGTCGCTGGGGACCTTCCACCCGGCCCATGACGCAGGCCTCCCCCCGGCCTGCCAATCCCGAGGCCAAAGAGACCGGTTCGCCCTGGCAGATGGACTTCTTGCGCCGGTCCCGATGCCGGCGTCGACCGATTCGCCGGCAAGCCGCCCCTTGCTCCTTGCGCCCTTGTGTTTATAATGGGGTTGGCAACCTAATCTCTGGAACCGTGGCCGTCCATGGCAGAAGAAGAAGAGAAAAAGGAAGACAAATTCGATTTCGACCTGGCTGGCGAGACCATGGGCTACGTCTCGCTGGAGCAGGCCCGTGTCCTCGCGATGCGGACGGCACGGGAAGACCCGGGCAACTACGGGCCTCGCTTTGCCGGGGTCCGAATGGTTTTCGACGTGGTGGAGCAGTAGGATGGGGAAGACTACTACGTCGTCACCTGGTCCTTTCGCCCCGAGGGAGACTTCGCCGGCGCTCCGGGGCGCGAGCAGTTCTTCATCGAGAAAGAGGGAGTAGTCGCTCACCGCCAGGTGCGGGGGCTGCCGAGGGGCAAAGGACGGCTACCCGTTCCTGCCATCGCAGGAGGCATAGCGGCCGCGGTGGCGGTCGTAGCGGTGGTGGTTGGGGTGCTCTTGAGCGGCGGCCAGAACCCGGAAACCCCGGCTCCCGGTGTGACCCCGGATATCCCCAATTCGTCGCCGGCCGCCGTCGTGCCACCCGCCGCCACGCCAACGCCAAAACCATCGCCGACACCAACGCGTCCGCCTCCCACGCCGCCGGCCCCGACTCCGACCTCCACTCTCAGGCCGACGCCCACGCGGACAGCGCCACCATTGCTTCGACCGACGCCGACGCAGGTTCTCTTGCCGACGGCGACGCCGCGGCCCACACCCACGGCCCCGCCGGTTGCCGGACCCACACCGACTACCGTCCCCCCCAGGGTCATCCCGATCAGACAATACCCAATCGATTTCCTGGCCCAGTATGCCTGGAGCGCCGGCAGTGTTCCTCCCCCGAACCATTTTAGCTACTCCATCCGTATTGGCCCCGATCAGAAGGGGGAAATCCTGCTGACTCCGGATTACACGACGAGCGACCCTCCGACCTGGCAAGAAACCTTCAGCATCGACGAACAGGAAATGGAAACGTTGTACGCCCTGATGAAGAAGCAGGAGGTGTTCACCAAGGATTGGGAGGCCTCCAAGCCCACCCGAAGACTGACCGGGGGCACTTCCGAATCGCTTAAAGTCACGGCTGACGGAGGTGAATTCGCGGTGCCCTACTGGGGCGCGGGATCCGTGAGAGAGGTCTACAACAGCATCGTGGCCCTGGTTCCGGAAGCGATTTGGGACAAACTGATGGCCCGGCGTGAGCAGTATTTCCAGGACAAGGACACGGGCCGCAGCGGCGGGAGCTGATCCCCTGATCTGGTACCGGCCCGGTCTTACCCCCTGACCTCGCGGATAACCGTTGCGTTGTCAGCCAACCTCATTCAGGCACCCAAGATCAACAGAATCCCCCTAAGTCCCCCTTTGTAAAGGGGGACTTAGGGGGATTTCCTCGCTACAAGGTTTACCCTTTGAGGGTTCCAATCCGTGCTCAGGCCGGCAGATCTGAGATCCACAGCCACGTGCGAAAACCACTACCGGGAAAGACGGTTCGACGTATCAAGGCTGGTGTCCGGTGAGAGGACAGGAAGACTCAGAAAGCTGATTCCGGGAAGTTCCACCACGATTTTCGACCCCGGCAGGCAGGGAGTGCTGCTCCCACCGCTCCGATAACGGCCGGTGGCGTTCAGTATTGAAGCAGTGTCCCGCGACAGTCGCCGTCTCACTCGAGCCGATGGAACCGGAAGGCCGCTGATATTCGTAAACCAATATGATTCGTAAGCCGATATGATGTTGAAGAGCTAGCGGAGGCGGTCCGTGGGACGGGTGCGATTGTTCTTGGCCGGCATGGCGGTTGGTTTCGCCGTGATGGCATGCCTTCCCGGATTCGAGGCGGGCAAACCCGCCCCGGAATTCCGGGGAATCGCCAACTGGATAAACTCGGAGCCCTTGACGCTGGAAGGGTTGCGGGGGAAAGTGGTCCTCATCGATTTCTGGACGTACACCTGCGTCAACTGCATCCGCACCATACCTTTCCTGAAGGACTGGCACGCCAAACACTCTGACCATGGCCTGGTGATCGTGGGCGTTCATGCGCCGGAGTTCGAGTTCGAGAAGGTCACCCAGAACGTGATTGACGCGGCCGACGGGTTCGGCCTGGAGTACCCCATCGCCCAGGACAACGACTTCGCAACCTGGGGCGCCTACCGCAACCGCTTCTAGCCGGCCAAGTACCTGTTGGACCAGAAAGGCGTGATCCGCTACAACCACTTCGGCGAGGGCGCTTACAGCGAAACCGAAGAGCGGATCCGAGGCTTGCTGGAGGACGCGGGTACCGATCTGACCGACGTGAAGGCCGGCGGCTCGCCGGCGCTTCCATACGATTCACCGGCCCCATCCCGCGGTTCGTCAAGCAAGCTCACTCGGGAAATTTACGGAGGGTTCGTGCGCAACCGGGGGACCGGCGGCCACTATATCGCGCAGGAGCAGTACTACGAGGGCTCGGAGCGCGTCGTGTCCTATGACGACCCCGGCGAACACCAGAACCATTTCATCTATCTTCAAGGGCCCTGGTATAGCGGGGTCGAGTCGCTGCGCCACGCCCGGGAGACCGAGGCACACGAGGACTACATCGGTCTGAAATTCCTCGCCACCAGCGTGAACGCGGTCATCGATCCCCAACGCAGCCAACCCTTCGACGTGCGAGTGACGATGGACGGGCGGGCCCTTCGCCGCGAAGAGGCCGGACCGGACCTGGAGTTCAGGGACGGCCGGAGCTTCTTCACGGTGGATGAGGGGCGCATGTATGAATTAGTGGCCCTGCCCGAGTTTGGCGATCACGAACTGCGCCTCAGCTCCAACTCAGACGGATTCGGCCTCTTCGCCTTCACCTTCGGCGCTTACGCCCAGGGCCCGTAACCTCCGGCACGATTCCGGTGCCACCTCGCCCTCCATGCTATAATGCTCCCGGCTGGAAAACGCTTCATTCTTGGGACGTCGGCTTGGGACGCCGGCATCTCCCCCCAAACCGACTCTCGACGGGGTCTGGGGACCTGCCATAAGTTCCGAGAACGAAGCTGCAGGCGTCCGTGGCGTAGATTCTGCCGGTAGATTTCACCGGTAGATTCCGAAGGGAGGGCTTCTGTTATGGAAAAGGCACTGGAAGGCATCCAAGTTGTTGACTTCACCAGGGCCCAGGCTGGACCATCCTGCACCCAGATGCTGGCTTGGTTGGGAGCTAGCGTGGTCAAGGTGGAGGATCCCCACGGCGGCGACCAAACTCGCACCAACCTGGGCGGGTCCCCCGAATTGGATAGTCCCTTCTTTTTGCTCCTCAACGGCAACAAGCGCAGCATAACCTTGAACCTGCGAAGCGAGAAGGGCCAGGAGATCTGCAAGGAGATCATCAAACAGTCGGATATTCTGGTGGAGAACTACTCCCTGGGCGTGATGGAGCGTTTCAACCTGGGATGGGATACGTTGAAAGAGTTGAACCCCCGGCTCATCTACGCGACCATCAAGGGCTTCGGCACCTTCGGCCGTAACAGCGCCTACAAGTGCTTCGAGCAGATCGCCCAGGCCACCAGCGGCGCCATGAGCATGACCGGTTTCGCCGAAAACCCGCCAACCGTCTCGGCGCCCAACGTGGGGGACTCGGGCACCGGCATGCACACGGTCATCGGCATTCTCAGCGCCCTCTGGCAAAGAGAGAAGACGGGCAAAGGCCAGATGGTGGAGGTGGCCATGCAGGACGCAGTGCTGAACCTCTTGAGGGTCAAGTTTACCGGACAGTACGCCAACGGCAAGAAGATCGAGCGGCTGGGCAACTTCTCCACCGCCGGCTCGTTGGCGGGCGTCTATCCGTGCAAAGGAGACGGCGCCAACGACTTCGCCTTCATCAGCATCTCCCGGACCTCACCCTCCATGTGGAAGGGTGTTCTCAAAACCATCGAGCGGGAAGACCTGCTCAGCAACGAGGACTACGCCGACCCCAAATACAGAGTGGAGCACGCTGATGAGATCGTGGCTATAATCACCGATTGGACGCGGCGGCATGACAAGGAGACGGTCATGCATTCGATGGCCAGGAACGGTGTGCCATGTGGGGCCACCATGGACAGCGCAGAGGTGATGGCGGACCCCCACCTTTGGGAAAGGGGCATGATTACCACGGTGGAGCAGCAGAAGCGGGGGCCAATGGACATGATCGGCTGCCCAATAAAGCTGGACGATTCACCGGTGGAGATCACGCCGGCGCCGCTTCTGGGCCAACACACCGAAGAGATACTGGCACAATTCCTGGGCTACGACGCGTCGCAAGCCGAGCAGCTCAAATCCGACGGCGTAGTTTAGACCCCAGTCAGCTCAATTGCCGCCAATGTCATTGGTACGAAAGTGTCATGCCGAGCCAGCCGCAGCGGCGAGGCATCTGGGGTGGCGTCCATCTTCGTCGGCCGTGGTGCTGGTGGTAGCCAGCATGAATGATTCCGAGTGAAGCGAGGAATCTAGTCGCCACGCTGAGATTCCTCGCCTCTATGCGCCTCGGAATGACATCCCGTAATAACCAGGTTGACCGAGTCTCAGTCCGGCGTCCGGCTGATGGCCCGGCAGCCGGTCCGTCATCCCGGCGATCATTGGGATCCAGCTAGCCCCCCTCAGGATTTCGGCCCCGATCCGATCTGGGGCGATCGTGGCGAGGGGAAGCTGCCCGGCATCGCCAGTGTGAAGCTATCTACAACATGGCGGGCCAAGCCCCGCGTCAGATCCGGCGGCCCGCCATGGTCCCCTCGAACATTGCCTCGGCGATGGAGCGGGGCTCCACGCTGTCGCCTATCACGTGCACCTCGTTCACGAGGCGGGCGGCCTCATCGGCCAGGGACCGTTGAGGGACCGCGCCTCGGGCGATGACCACCAGGTCGGCAGCGAGGAATTCTTCTTCTTTGTCCGGTCCGATCAAGGTTAGACCCTGCCTGTTGATCTCCTTCACGTCGTGGTCTCCGATGAACTTCACGTCGGCGTTCCTCAAGCGTCTGAGGAGGGGCGCCCGGTAGGTGGGGGCGGCGTCGATGGCGAGTTGGGAAATCGGCGACCGGGTCACCACGGTGACGGTGGCGCCTCGCAGAGTCAGGAACTCGGCCGTTTCGGTCCCGACGCGCCGCCCGCCGAGGACCACCACCTGCTTCCCCTCGGTCTCCAGTTGGTCTTCCAGCACGCGGAAGGCGGTGACGACGTTGTCGCCATCGATGCCCGGTATGTCCGGGATGAGCGGAACGGCACCCGTTGCCACCACCAGTACATCGGGTGCTTCTCGTTCCACCATGGCGGCGTCCACCGGCGAGCCCGAGTGGACCTTTACCGGCAGTTGTTCGAGCCGCCGCGTCAGGTACTCTCCCAGCCAGCGCAGTTTTTCTTTGTGAGGCGGAGCCTCCGCCAGCGTGAGTTGACCGCCGCCCAGGACCGGCGTCGATTCGTAGAGACTAACCTGGTGCCCGCGCAGGGCCGCGACGCGCGCGACTTCCATTCCGGCCGGACCACCGCCCACCACCATCACCTTCCGGGAAGCGGCCGCGGGCTCGGGCTCGTGCAGCCATCCCTCCCGGCCCAACTGGGGATTGATGAGGCACCGGACGGGAAGACCCCGGTACAAGCGGAAGCGGCACTCGTCGCAGGAGATGCACCTGAGGATCTCGTCCTCGCGGCCCTGAGATGCCTTGTTTGCCCAGTGGGCGTCGGACATCAGCGCCCTGGCCAAAGCCACGTAATCGGCCTTGCCCTCAGCGAGGATGCTCTCCGCCACCGCGGGCTCTCGGATCTCCCCTACACACATCACCGGAATGGTTACAGCTTTCTTGACCGCGTGAACGTAGTCGGCAAGATACCCTTGCGGGATGGACATTGGACTGGTCTCCGGGGGCAGCAGTGAGATGGGCGCCGTGCCGCCGATGGACACGTTGAGGGCATCCACCCCCGCCTCAGCCCACTGGGCGGCGAAGGCCACGCTATCTTCAAGGCCGTAGCCGCCCTCGGTGCTGAGCCGGTATATCACCGGGTACTCCGGCCCCACCGCCTTGCGGACACTGCGTATCACCTCCAGGGTGAAGCGCATCCTGTTCTCCGGGCTGCCCCCATATTCGTCAGTGCGCTTGTTGGAGGCCGGGGACAGGAACTGGTGAAGGAGGTAGCCATGGGCTCCGTGGACCTCCACGGAGTCGTAACCAGCCCGCTTGGCCCTGTAGGCGGCCTCGCCGTGGCGCTCCACCAGCGCGGCGATTTCGTCGAGGGTCAACGCGTCCGGGGTCGTGTGAAGGTCCTTGACCGCTGAGGGCGCCACCATGCGGCCCCCGTTGAACTTCGGGTTGGCGCGGGCCCCGCCGTGGTGCAGCTGGATGGCGATCTTGGCCTCGTAGCGATGCACCGCTTCGGTCAACCGCACGTGGCTGGACAGCAGTTCGTCCCGGTCGATGCCTAACTGGCAGCCGAAGGCCTTGCCCACCGGATCGACGTTACTGGCCTCCACTATTATGAGCCCTACGCCTCCCTTGGCCCGCTCCGCCAGGTAATCCCGGTGCACCTGGGAGGCGGCGCCGGTGTCGGTGGCGAACTGGGTGACGATTGGGGCCATCACGACGCGGTTTCGCAGTCGCATGGTCCCGATGGTGCCGGGGGAAAAGAGCTTCTCGTAGCGAGTGTCGACTGGCATGGGTGACCTCCTGTTTCCAGGAGATGGGGCTACCCCATCTGGCCTGGTCCGATGACGAACCTGAGTGTAGCAGTGCCTTGTTGGGCCGTCAAACAAGCCGGCCCGTTGGGGAGCTATCAGAACAAGCGCGTCTGATTTGTTGCCCTGGGGACAGGGCATACCAGGCGATTGGCGTCCCTCGGGTCGTTCCGGCGCGGGCTGGGAGCCAGGAATGTAGGTTTCCATGCGGCGTTCGCCCCAAAGATGGATGACGCGCCTGGATTCCGGCCTTCGCCGGAATGACGAGGGTGAGTAGCCGGAATGACGAGGGTAGGTAAGCGGCCCGCTTCCCTCACTCTTTCAGAATGTCTCAGGATGAAGGAGCCCAGACGCCTGAATTCAA
Organism: Dehalococcoidia bacterium; assembly: GCA_030753265.1. The sequence continues at coordinate 53,541 of JASMCQ010000088.1, read as the reverse complement.
GAAGCGATCGACCCGAGGCGCATTGCCTCCGGTTGACTCCGGTTCAACCTGGCACTAGACTGACAACTGTCCGGCCCGCACGCCTGCCGAATCCTGGTACCGGGGATCCGCCCATGGCAGATTCACGCCTGTATCTCGAAGCCTATGGCCCTCCGGCGTTGGAGCGCCTGGCCAGCCTGGTTGACGAAGCCAAGAGGGCCGACGTTCTGGCGCCGGTGACCGTCGTCGTGCCCACCCAATATGCGGGGCTCTCGCTCCGCCGTGATCTGGCTTCGGGACAGGGGTTGGTCAACGTGCGCTTCATGGTCCCGGCGCGGCTGGCTGAATTCCTCGGCTCTCCCACTCTGGCGGAGCGAGGAAAGAAACCGCTTTCTCCGCTTGCCGAGCAGGAAGCCATCCGCGCCCTGGCCGGCCGCCTGGCCGGTGATGGGCCGATGGGGCCGGTCGCCCAGCATCCGAGCCTCCACTCCTCTCTGCTGAGCACCTTCAGAGACCTGGACCGGTTATCCAACGACGAGCTATCAAGCTTGGAGGGTATGGACCCTCTCCGGTCCCAGATGGTCCATTGGTACCGGGCCGTCCGGGAGCGGCTCGGCGGCTACTATGGCGTTGAAGAGCTGGCGTGGGCCGCCGCCGCGGCGGTGCGGGATGGCAAAGCGGCCAGTGCCCTGCGCGACCTGGGCCTCGTCATTTTCCATCTGGCACGGGCGCCTTCTCCGGGGGAAGCCGGCCTGGTGAACGCCCTCGGCGAAATCGGCCAGTGCGCCATGATCCTCGGCCTCACCGGAGATGTGGAGCCCGATGCCGTGGCCAAGGATGTCGCGGCGAGATTTCAACTTGTCCTGGGAGCGGCGCAACTCGCCGGCCTGGCGCCAGGGAGCTTCGACGCCCATCATCTGGTGAGCGCCTCGGATGTCCGGGAAGAGGTCAGGTGGGTGGTGCGTTACATCGCCGGCCGGGCCGAGGGCGGTCTGCCCTTTCATCGAATGGCCGTGCTGTACCGGCAGTCCGGCCCGTACGCTTCCCTCGTCCCGAGCCAGTTGCGGCTGGCCGGTATCCCGGTTGCCGGCCCCGACCCGGCGCCGCTGCGGGACACGCCGGCAGGGAAACTCTTACTGTCCCTCATGTCCGTCCTGGAAAGCGACCTCAGCCGGGACAGCGTCATGGGCTGGATAGCCGAGACCCCGGTGAACCTCGGCGCGGGTGGCGGCCTTGCCGGGGATCAGTTGGTCCGGTGGGAAATCGTTTCTCGCAGAGCCGGAGTGGTGAAGGGCGCTGGCCAGTGGCAGGAGCGGGTCAGCCATTACCAGGACCGCCTGGCCCAACAGCTTGCCGCCGCCGAGGCCATCGACGAGGAAGCGCCCTCCCGGCTCAGGGGACTGGGCGAGTTGGTGTCATCCGCGGCCGGCCTCACAGCGTTCATCCGGCGGCTTTCCAGGCACCGCCCCCCGGCCGATGGGAGCAAGTGGCAGGAATTTGGAAAGTGGGCCCAGGACCTCTTGATGGAGTATGCCAGCGACCCCGAGGAATGGCCGGAGGAGCATCGCGCCAGCTATGAACGGGTCGTGGGTGCTGTCGAAGACCTGGCCGGGCTGGATGACCTGTCCACGGGGACCGATCTGGCCGGCTTTCACCGGACGCTGAACGACGCCCTGGGCGTGCCTTCGGGGCATAGCGGGCTGACCGGGTCCGGGGTATTCGTGGCGCAGGCCGCCGCTGCCCAGGGGATGCAATTCGACGTGGTTTTTCTGGCCGGCATGGCCGAAGGGGCCTTCCCGCCTCATGCGGCGGATGACCCGATGCTGCCCGATTCCATGCGGGAAGCGGTCGGCGAGGGGGCCGGTCTGCCGCTGCGGAGGGACCGGCGAATCGAGGAGCGCCGGTCGTTTCTGGCCGCCCTGGCCGCCGGCGGCGAGCGAGTCCTTTCCTATCCCAGGACGAGCGCCTCCGCTCGACAAGGCCAGCATCCTTCGCCCTGGTTCCTGGAAGCCGCCGGGCGTCTGAACGGCAGCCCCGTGAGTTCAGCCGGCATCGCGAAATTGGGAACCCAGACCTGGCTTTCGGTCATCCACTCCTCTGAGCACTCCCTGGAGTTCGTGAAACGGTTGGCCCCGGCCGATTCCCACGACTATGACGTCGAGAGCGTGGCCCGGTGGTGGGCCCAGGGCCATCGCCTGGGGGACCATTTCCTGGCCACGGAGTCTACCCCGGTGGGCCGGTTTATGGCGATGGAACGGGGCCGGCTGGGGCCGGACTTCACGGCCTGGGACGGGCGCCTGTTCCAAATGGCCGGCAAGAGCCAGCGGCTGTCCCTTCCCGTGGACAGCGAGGTTTCCCCCACCCGGCTGGAGCGCTGGGCCGTCTGTCCCTTCCGGTACTTCATGGGCGACGTTCTGAATCTCTCCGCCATGGAGCCGCCCGAAGAAGCCCTGGTCATCTCGTCCTTGGACCGCGGGGTGGTCCTGCACGACATACTGGAGCGCTTCATCAAGACGGTGACGGAACGGGGGGAACTGCCCGGCTACGGCGAGCCATGGGACAGCGGGCATCTTCGATTGTTGCAGGACATTGGCGAAAAGGAGTTCGACCGGGCCGAAGCCGAGGGCGTCACCGGGAAGAACCTTTTGTGGCAGGTGGTCAAGGCAGAGTTTCGGCAGGACCTGGACGCGTTCCTGGAGGAAGATAGCCGCTGGCGGTCCGAGGAGGGCTCCCGGCCTCTATGGGCCGAGCGGCCCTTCGGCATGGCCGATGCAGGCAGCCTGCCTCCGGTGGTGTTGACGCTGCCGGACGGGGGCCGCCTCCGTTTTCGGGGCCGGATCGACCGCGTCGACTCAGCGGCCGGCGGCACGAAAGTCGTGGTGATCGATTACAAGTCCGGGGGGACGAGCTACTACCAGGACATGAAGGACGACCCTCTCGCCGGGGGCCGGCACCTGCAGCTTCCGGTTTACGCCCTGGCCGCCCGCTTCGGCACCGGCGGGGAGCCGGATGCCGATGTCGAAGCCTGCTACTGGTTCGCGACCGCGCGAGGCGGTTTCGAGCGGAGGACGGTCTCGCTGGCCCAGGTGGAGGACCGGTTCCTGGAGGTGGTCGAGGGTATCGCCTCGGGCATCCAGCAGGGGCTCTTCCCGGCGAATCCGGGCCCTCCGGGCTGGGAGGGAAAGCCGCGAAACTGCCAGTTCTGCGACTTCGACCGCATCTGCCCGGCGAACCGGGAGGTCCTGTGGGCCCGCAAACGAGGTAACCCGGAGCTTGGTCCCTATCTGAACCTCGCTGACCTGAACCTCTCCGGCACGGCCGGCACCGAGGAGGCCGCCGAATGACCGGGGGAGTCATGCCCATCGACCAGGCCCAGCGCGACCGGATCGCCCGGTCGCTGGACGAGACGCTGTTCGTGGAGGCCGGGGCCGGCACCGGAAAGACCACGGCGCTGGTGACCCGCATCGCGGAGTTGCTGGCCTCCGGCCGGGCGGATATCGACAGCATCGCCGCCATCACCTTCACCGAGGCGGCGGCTTCCGAGCTTGGGGAAAAGGTCCGGTTGGCATTGGAAACCTTAGCCCGGGACCCGGACCGCGGCGAGGCCGAGAGAGAGCGCTGCCTCAAGGCAACCCGTGGCATGGAGAGGGCGTCAATCCAGACCCTGCACGGCTTCGCCGGCTCGTTGCTCCGGCAGCGGCCGCTGGAGGCCGGACTCCCGCCCGGCTTCGAGACCGTCGAGGAGATCGGGGCCGGACTCGATTTCGAGCGGCGGTGGCAGGAATGGCTGGACCAGGCACTGGAAGCGGCGGAGATTGGTCCCCTCATCCTGAAGGCCCTGTCCCTGGGGTTGCGACTGGATGACCTGTCCACCATCGCAAGGGACTTTCACCGGAGCTACGATTTGCTGGATAACCCGTTCCCGGCGGCGGCGGAGCCGGCCGGGCGGGCGGTGCAGGCCCTGGTTGAAGCAGCCGGAGAGATCAAGAGGCTGCTTCCCCTCGCCCGGTTCGGACCGGATGACCACCTCGCTTCCCATGCCGGCCGGGTGGCCGCCCTGGCAGACCGGCTCGGCGCGGCGGAGGGTTGGCGGGACTCGGCCTTCGGTGTCCTGGTCCGGTGGGGAAAGCTGTCGTTTTCAAGGGGAAGGAAGCCGGACTGGGGGGACGATCCGGCGACGGCAAACAACGGTTGCACGGCCATGAAGGACCTCCTGCGGGAGCTGGAAGAGGTGAAAGCTCAAGAACTGGAAGGCCTCCGGCGGGCGGCGCTGCTGCCTTTGCTGGAAAGCCTGCGGACCTTTGTCCTGGGCTATGCGGGCGAGCGGCGTGGCCTCGGAAAGGCGGAGTTCCACGACCTCCTGGTGTGGGCCCGGGACCTGCTTCGGGACAACCGGGAGGTCAGGAGTCATTTCCGGCGGCGTTACAGCCATATCTTGATCGACGAGTTTCAGGATATCGACCCAATCCAGGCAGAGATCGCATTCTTCCTGTCCGGCCATCCGGCGGCAGAGGATGCAGAAGATGCCGGGCCGGCGGACTGGACGCGCACGCGAATCGTCCCGGGCAAGCTGTTTCTGGTCGGAGACACCAAGCAGTCCATCTACCGGTTTCGCCGGGCCGACATAGCCTCCCTGGGGCGGATACGCGCCCTCCTGGGTAAGGAGAGCACGCCACTGGTGCAGAACTTTCGCTCCCAGGGGCCGGTCATCTCCTGGGTCAACGCCCTGTTCGAAAAGTGGATGACCGACGACGCCGCTACCGGCCTGCAAGCCCCTTACATCTCTCTTTCCGCCAGTTGGCAGCCCCCCGGGGCCACTCCACCTCTTGGGGTCCACTGGGCCGGTGGGGTGCGAAAGGCTCCGGCGCCGGAGGTCCGCCGGGAAGAGAGCGAGACCATCGCCGTGCTGGTCCACGACATCCGATCCGCTCCCTGGAGCGTGCGCGAAGCCGGTTCCCCGGCACTGCGGGCCGCCAGGTATCAGGACATCTGCATCCTGTTGCCCACCCGCACCGGCCTGCCCTCGCTGGAGCAGGCGCTGGATGACGCCGCCATCCCCTACCGGGTGGAAGGCCCGTCCCTGGTTCTGGGCACCCAGGACGTCCGCGACCTCCTCGGTTGCTTGCGAGCCATTGACGCCCCGGCCGACCAGGTTGCCTTGGTGGCCGCGCTCCGGTCGTCGGCATTTGCCTGCAGCGACGTGGAGCTTCTTGAGTTCGTGGAAAACGGCGGAAAGTTGGACTACCTCGAACCCGGCCTAGCCGGCGGGCCGGTGGGGGAGGCCCTGGAGGTGCTATGCCGGTACCACCGGGATCGGGTGTGGGAACCGCCGGACCGGCTCATCGAGAGGTTTGTGCGGGAACGCCGGATGGTGGAGGCCTGCTTCGGGAAAGCCAGGCCTCGGGAACGGTGGCGGAGGATACGCTTCGTCGTCGAGCGTTCCCGGGTTTTCGCCGAGGTTGAAGGGGGCTCGCTCCGGGCTTTTCTGGACTGGATCGAAGGCCAAGCCAGGGAAGGGGCCCGCATGGTAGAAGCTCCCGTGCTCGAGACCGATGAGGATGCCGTCCGCATCATGACCATCCACTCCTCCAAAGGGCTGGAATTTCCCATCGTCGTGCTGGCTGGCCTGGGGGTCGGCCGGGGTCATCGGACCGGACCGGTCATTTTCGACCGGACCACCGGGTCGGTGGAGGTGCGCGCCGGGGCCTTTGCCACCGCTGGGTATGAGGACGCGCAAATACAGGAACGCGCGGCGGACCGGGCGGAAGGAGTCCGGTTGATGTACGTGGCCGCCACTCGGGCGAGGGATCACCTGATCGTCAGTCTGTTTCATTCGGCCCGGGCCAAGGGGTCCCCGGCGGCGATCATCAGCGGGCTGGGCTCGGAGAGCGACGGCCTCTGGAACGAGGTTTCCATCCCGGATAATCCCGCCACGGGGGAACCCTTCAGGCCGAACGGGACCGGCGACGGCTCGGCGGATACCGATGCCGATCGGACGGTATGGGCCCAGCGGCGCGAAGCGGTTATCCGGCGTGCCTCCAGGCCGGCCAGCCTGGCCGTGACCGCCCTCGCCAGGATAGACAAGGAAGAGGCGGAGCGCGGCGAAGTGCACTATCGGCGGGGCCGTGGTGGCAGCACCCTCGGACGGGCCGTTCACAGCGTGCTGCAAATTGTGGACCTGGCCACCGGGATGAACCTGGAGGACATCAGCCGGGCCCAGGCCGCCGCCGAGGGCATTGCGGACCGTTGGCAAGAGGTGGCAAGCCTTGGCCGGACCGGGTTGGAGACGCCGCTAGTGAAGCGGGCGGTGGCCACCGGCCGGTACCACCGGGAGGTGTTCGTCAGTACCCCCCTAGAGGGCACCCTGTTCGAAGGCTTCATCGACCTGCTGTTCGAGGACGCCGACGGTCTGACCGTGGTGGACTACAAGACCGATGCGCTGGAGGCCGGAAAAGAGCTGGCCCAGGGCAGTGAACGGTACGCTATGCAAGTTGGGGCCTACGCGATGGCGGTGCAACGGGCCACGGGTAAACCGGTGCGACGAGTGGTGCTGCTCTTTCTACACGCCGGCGTGGAGGTACCCTTTGACGACGTTGAAGAGATGATGGACGCAGCCGAAAAGAAAGCCAGAGAATCGCTCGTTGCCATTGGCCAACCGATGCCCGGAACGCAAAATCCAACAGGTTGATAAAGACAATCTTTTTGCCCTCGTCCTGACCTTCTCCCTCAGGGAGAAGGGATTTGGCCTCTCCACGTTACAAAGGGGGAGATCAGAAAGAAGGTAGCGACTGTCTAGCTGCCACCGCAAGCCCCGTGGTAGGCCCCGGTGGTGAGGTGGTCCCCTTCAGCTTCTGACGAGCCCGAGAGCGATTCTAGGAACTGCCCTGGCGCATCCCGAAGCGGGGAAAAGCAGGCAAGTAAGGGCGCACTTCCGCAGCCCTCGAATTCCCCTCGGTGCTATACTCAACTCCGGCGCTTCCGACGCCTCTTCCCTGGATACGCGATTCAAGGCGGGTGAGGGCTTCGCTGCGCCGGGTGGTGGCCGGTACGGCCACCCTGTTGATGGACGACGCAAAACTCGCCCCACGGCTGATTGCAGCCGGGGGCGAAGAAGGGACAGCCGTTGCTAAGGCTGCTGGTTACCGCCGGACTCCTGCGGTCCTTTCAGGTGCGGAACTACCGCTTCTTGTGGGCCTCAAGCACCTCTGTAAGGTTCGCCGAGCAGATGCAGCTATTGGTCCTCTCCTGGTTTGTCGTCACCGGGACCGAATCCTTGTTGCTGCTTGGCCTGTTCGGCGCGCTGCGATTCAGCGGCACCCTATTTGGCGCCGCCTACGGCGTGGTGGTGGACCGTTCCAACCGGCGGCGGCTTCTGATCGGCGTGCGGCTGACCGTTTGCGTCCTGTCTACGGTGATATTGTTGCTCGTTGTCACGGACCGTCTGGAACTCTGGCACGTCTTCGTGCTCACGGGCGTGGGCGGTCTGGCCCGGGCCTTCGACAATATCACCCGGCAGACGTTGATGGGTGACGTAATGAGAAAAGAGGAACTGATCAACGCCATGGCCCTGGACCGCACCGGCTCGGACGCGAGCCAGATAGTGGGCCCCCTGCTCGGTGGCGTAATGCTGAGCCGTTTCGACATGGGCCCGGTCTTCATGGCCATCGTCGCGGTGAATCTGCTGGGGCTCACATGCGCCCTGTTGGTTCGCCTGGCGAACCCGGCGGAGGTCAAAACGTCGCCTTCGGTGTGGCGCAGCCTGGTGGAGGGGGGCGGATACATCCGCGGGCACGATGCGGTCCTAGCACTGCTGCTGTTCGCCTTCTTGATCAACCTGGCTGCTTTCCCCTTAACCCACGGCATGATGCCCGTCTTCGCCAGGGACGTCCTGCATACGGGCCCGGTAGGACTCGCGGCGCTGACCTCGGCCGTCGCCACGGGCGCTTTCATCGGCTCCTTCGGCCTTGCCGCGAAAGGAGGGTTCGCCAAGCCCGGTGTCGTGGCGGTTCTGGCGGTGGTGGCTTGGTGCACGACCATCCTGGTTTTCACCCAATCTTCCTGGATGGTCGTTTCTCTGGCCATTCTGCTGGCGTCTGGTGTCAGCCAATCGTTCAGCCTTGTGAGCGTCGATTCGCTGCTCTTGAGGCTGGTACCGGCCGAGCTTCGGGGCAGAATAATGGGAGTTCGCTCGATGGCCGTCTACGGGCTGCCCATGGGCCTCCTGGCGATCGGCGCTATGGCCGACCTCATGGGTGCGCCGCGTGCGATTGCCATCATGGCGGCTGGGGGAGCGGTATTGACCTTGGTGATCGCGGCTTGGCTTCGGGAGCTGTGGTCTGCGTCCTGACGGCAGGTTAGCCGTCCGGAAAGGGACCCCGGCCAGGCTGGCTACCAACCCTGGCTGCTTGCCATATTATGTGAAGGACGTGGCGTCACAACCCGTGGCTGGAAAGGAACTCTCGCACCGTGCTCTCGAACTCATCGAGCTTGTCGTGAACGATGTAGTGCCCCGCGCCCTGGAAGGTTACCGCCCGGCTGCCCGGTATCGTCCGCACCATGCGGTCCCGGTGCTCCGCGGAGACGATGGCGCTCTCGGCTCCGATCAGGAGCAGGAACGGACCCGGTACGCGCTCGACGTACTGCCATAGCTCCAGCGGCACGAAGTCTCGCTGGATCATCGGGTCGCGCTTCAGTCCCAACTTTCCCCCGGAAAGCTGCCTGGTGCCCTGGCGGGCGAGGTTGAGGAAGGCCTCCGGCGGGGTGCGCCGGTTGTCGCCCCGCAGGTGCTCGGCCCACTGCTCGACCGTGTCGAACTCCGGGTCTCCTCCGGCGACACGGTCGGCGAACCTCTGGGATATCTCAGCGGGGCGGACGGGGCCGACATCCTCCATGATGAGGGCTGCGACCTGCTCCGGATGCTGGCCCGCGTAGACCAGGGCCACGCGGCCGCCCAGGGAGCCTCCCAGGACGATGACCTCTCGCAGGCCAAGGTGCTCCACCAGCGCGGCAACGTCGGAGGCGTAGTGCTCGGTGGTGTAGTTGCCTTCGCCGGCCCACTCGCTTTCACAGTGGCCCCGCAGGTCCAGGGCCAGGACCCGGTAGTCCCCGCTCATGCGTTTCGCGAAGTCATCCCAGGTGTGGGCCTGGCTGCTCACGTGATGCAGCAAGACCAGAGGCCTCGCCTCCTCGTTGCCCCATTGCAGGTAGTGGAGCCGCAGCGGCCCCGACTGGAAGTAATGGTCCCCCGCTGATCCTGTGCTCATCGCATGGTACCTCGAACAATACTGGCCGGGTAACCCGGCCGTGGCGTTTCAAAGTTTGAGAGCTTGGTTTGCGACGAAATCCCCCTAAATCCCCCTTTACCAAAGGGGGACTTGTGGACCTTCCCGTCGCAAATCTTGCCAACCCGAGGCCCCTGAAGCCGTGGCCATCCTGCCTCCCCCTTTGTAAAGGGGGATCGAGGGGGATTTCCCCGCGGCCGAGCCGCCGTCAAGGCGACCGCTCCGGGTTTGAATCTCCCCAATCCATCTAGCGGACGTTGGTTATGTAAACCTGGCGCTGCCGGGTATCTCCAGCACCGCCTCCAGCTTACCGTCGCGGATCGAATAGTAGTGCGAGTGAATGTTGACCGGGGTGCCGCCGTGTGAGGGGATGAGCCAGACCTTGTCCCCCAGGGCCAGCTGCCGGGCGTCGCCCTCCAGCGCCAGGCTGCCGTGCTCCGCTGAGAGCTTCTCGACTGTGGCGCCCTTGGGCCAGGCCGCCTCGGGCAGGCCAAGTGTCACGCCGATGGCCTTGTGGCCGCAGTCGACGATGGCCCGCTCTTTGGACGGCCGGCTGATGACCGTGGCCAGTACCATCAGCGAAACGTCGAAGTCCGGCACGTACCGGTAGTGGGCGTCCATGAAGGGGTAGGCCCCCGCCTGTACCTCGGTGACCCCGTCGATCTCGCTGGTGATGTTCCAGGTGCCGGTGCCGCCGGCGCTGACCACCTCGACGGGCAGCCCGGCCCTCTCGACCAGTTCCCGTGAGTCCACGAGCTTCCGGACGCGGGCTTTGGTTTCGATCGAGCGTTCCTCGAAGTCCTCTATCCACATCCCCCCCTCGTATCCCATGAGCCCGGCGAAGTGAAGGCCCGGAGCATTCGCCACCACCTTGGCCAGGTCCACCACGCCAGGGCCGGGCTCGACTCCGCACCGGTCGAGACCGACGTTCACGTCCACCACCGCCCGCAGGATGACGCCGTGGGCTTGGGCGGCCTGGGACAGCTCCTCGACGTTCTGGGGATCGTCCACGGCCACCATCATGTTGGCATCGCGGGCCAGGCTCATCAGCCGGGCAACTTTGGGGCAGGTGACTATCTCGTTGGCGATGAAAACGTCCTTGATGCCGCCGTGGACCATCACCTCCGCTTCGCCCACCTTGGCGCAGCAGACTCCTCCCGCGGTTGCGCCGGCAGCGAGCTGCCGGTGGGCCAGGATTGGGCTCTTATGGGCCTTGACGTGAGGTCTCACCTTGGACGTCTGCGTAGCGAAGTAGCCATGGAGCGTTTTCAGGTTGCGTTCCATTACCGGGAGGTCGATTAGAAGGGCGGGAGTGTCCAACTCCTCCACGGGGGTTCCGGGCAGGGGCAAGAAGTCCAAAGGCATCGGGGGTCCTCCTTTCCGCCGCGCCTGGGCCTATCGCGGAGCCGTCGGCGCTATTGAAGTCTGGCAGCGGCCTGGTTCAGAGATGCCGTTTCATTCAGGCCCATCTTTGACCGAGTCTTGCCGAGCCAGGGATGACGGGCTATCGCTCTTTGAAGAAAGGATAAGGTACAGGCCGGCCGCCCCGGAGCGGCAACACAACGGTGGCCGTGCCGAAGGAAAGAACGCTGGTGTCCTCTTTGCTGAGGACAATATCCAGGTCCAGGTAGCCCAGGCCATCTTCGACGCGCTTGGCGGAGACTTTGCCGCTGAAGGTGAAGGTGTGATGGGGAAGCAGATTGCCCCTCAGCTGATGGTAGACTTTCCACACCCAGCCGCCATCACCCACCCAGTGATACAGGAGTTTGTAGAAACATGCCTGAGTCCAGTAACCTGAGCCGACCACGTTTTCCAGGCCGAGTTCGTTGACCGCGAACTCGTAATCGTAGTGGTCCCGGCGCCAGGTCTCGACCGCGGCACACCAGCGCACCATGACCGGTACCGAGTAGTCCAGGGACCAGGAAGGGATATCGGCGCCCACCGGCACATCTTCGTAGGCCAGGTCCCGATTCTTTGTTTGAGCCATGGTTCTCGCTCCTTTAATTCTCTACGCCCACGTCGACGTAGCGCTCGGTGCAGAGGACGTCGCCGTTCTGGTTGACGAAGGTGTTTTCCGTGACGATGAACAGGAGCCGGCCGCTGCGTCCCGTCTTCTCGTAGGCGTCAGCCAGGCGGCGGTGTTGGGTGATCCGGTCGCCGACCCTGGCTAGCTGATGTATCTCCAGGTCGCTGTAGGCATGGAAGACCAGAAGGTGGGGAGGCCACGGAATCCCTTTCGTCGTCTCGACCGATTCCTCGGCGCGGGAGTCGGTCGACACCGACTTCAGGGGGTCAGGCGTTCCGGACGCCCGCCGGCGCGCACCGGTTATTGGGTAGGAGCCGGGCGCCACCACGCCGCCGTACTTGAGGTTTCGGGCGTGGTCCTCATCGTAGTAGATTGGGCTGTCGTCCACCGTCGCCTGAGCGAAGCGGCGCACCTCGCTGGTGGACAGCTTATCGCAACTGGTGACCGCGGGGAATTCCCGGCCGAGAGCCGCCCGGAGTTCGTCGGTTATCAGGCTCTCCGTCTCGTTGGCCATGCCTACCTCCACCTGCCAGGGCTGACGCGACGTCCTGTAGTCGCCGCCGCTTGCTTGAGTTTCCCGGGGACATATTACTATACGGCCCAGGGAAGACGCTATCCCGGGGCGCCCTCACCCTCGGTCCCTCTCCCAGAAGGAGAGGGATGCCCTGGCGCAGCCTCGGCAGGGCGAGGGCGTCCTGGTAGGCTGAGCAAACAAGTTATTTTTCCAGGTGATACCGGGATAACTCGCCCCATCTCGTCCCCTCGCCCTCTAGGAGAGGGACGCCCTGGCGCAGCCTGGGCAAGGTGAGGGCCGTTGACGCGGGCTGGAGCCCCGGTTACAGTTGGAGGCGCTTTCGAGGGACCAAATGCGAGCGGTCCTCGGCGGAAATAGTTACGCCTGCGGATCCGTTCCCACCTGTTGAGAGGGGAGTTTGTGGTTAGAGAATTTCGTGGCCAGATAGACCCCATTACCCTGGAGGTAGTGGGCAACGCTTTCATTTCCATCGCCGACGAGATGTGGGCCGCCCTAGTGCGGGCGGCTTACTCCAACAACATCAAGGAGCGGGAGGACTGCTCGTCGACGATCCAAGACCCCGGCGGCCGGGTGGTGACCCAGGGGAAGAACAGCATTGCCGTGCACCTGTCATCCTTCCTGAGCACCGTTAATGCCATCAAACGTTTCCACCCGGTGGAGAGCATGTCGGAAGGCGACCTGTTTATCATCAACGACCCCTACGGTGGGGGGCCATCCCATTTGATCGATGTCACCTTCATGATGCCGGTGTTCCACGAGGGGCAGCTGGTGGCTTTCGTGGGCAACACCGGACACTGGCCGGACATCGGAGGGAAGGCACCCGGCCAGGGCGCGGTGGGGGATGCCCGGGAGATCTACCAGGAGGGCCTGAGGATGCCGGCCCTGAGGCTGTACCGGGCCGGCGAACTCCAGCGCGATATTCATGAGCTTATTCTGCTCAACGTGCGCGGCCCCAGTGAGCGGGAAGGGGACATGCGGGCCCACATCGCATCGTTGAAGCTGGGAGAGCGCCGGATCAAAGAGATGTGCGTGCGGTACGGCGCCGGATTCCTCTTGAACTGCATGAGCGAGCTGATGGACTATTCGGAGAGACGAACCCGCCAGGCCATCGCGGAACTCCCCGAGGGCAGCTATACCCACCAGGACTTCATGGACGATGATCACTTCTCCGACGAGCCGATTCCCATTGTAGCCACTCTCACGGTATCCCACACGCCGGAGCCGAACTTCCTGGTCGACTTCGCCGGAACGGGCGGCCCGGCCCAATGCGGCATCAACCTCACTCGGGAAGGCACCCTGGCGGCGGTTTACTGGGTCCTCAAGGGGATTATTGCCCTCGACATCCCGGTCAACGATGGCTTCAACCGCGCCATCAAAGTGGTGGCCCCGGACAACTGCATCGTCAATCCGCGGCCGCCCTCCCCCGTGGGCGCCCGGTACGAGACTGTGACCCTGGTCGTCGACGTGCTGCTTGGGGCGCTGGGACAGGCGCTGCCCCACAAAGCCATCGCTGCATCTCATGGCTCCCATGGGATCGGTTTCGCCGGACGGGGGTCACGGTACTTCATTTACTACGAAACCGTCGGCGGCGGCACCGGGGGTACTGCCTTCAAAGACGGGGTCGACTGCTGCCACAACACGTCGAACCTTCCCATCGAGGCCGCCGAGTTGGAGTTTCCGCTGCACGTGGAGTGCCTCGAGTTCGTCCCCGACTCAGAGGGCCCCGGGCAATTCCGTGGCGGTTTGGGCGTGCGGAAGGCCTGGAAGATCCTCGACGACTCCTTCATCAACACCCACTCGCTGCGGCATACGATTCACCCCCAGGGCCTCTTCGGGGGGTACGAAGCGCCGGGCTGCCGTATTGTGCTCAACGCCGGCGAACCCGATGAGACCCTGCTGTCCCGGCTGAGCACCCTGGTGGAGGTCAGCCCCGGCGACGTGTTGTCCGTGGTCACTCCCGGCGGAGGTGGGCTTGGGCCGCCCGAGGAGCGAGCCTCCGAGCGGGTGCTTCGAGACTATCTCAACGACAAGATCTCCCTGGCGAGGGCCCGGAGCGTCTACCGCGTGGCCATCGACGCCGAAACCGGGCAGGTGGACCAGGAAGCAACCCGGCGCTTGAGACAGCCGGTGCCGGACGGGGACTCGCGGCCCGCGCCGGGCGCCGGGAGGTCTTAAATATGGCACGGTACCGCATTGGGATCGACATTGGGGGCACGTTCACCGACCACGTCCTCCACGACGAAGACACCGGGCAGACCCTCAACATCAAGGTCCCCACTACCCCGTCAGACCTATCGCGCTGCTTCCTGGAGGGGCTCCGGGCACTGGAAGATAAGGTGGAGCGAGGGCTTCCGGGCCTGGAATTCATCGCCCACGGGACGACCGTGAACACCAACGCCATCATCCAGAGGCAAGGCGCCAAGGCCGCGCTCCTTACCACCAAGGGATTCCGAGATGTTCTGGAAATCGGGCGGCAGATCAGGCCGGGCGCTTACGACTTCTTCTCGGAACGGCCGGCTCCCCTCGCGCCCCGGTCACTGCGGCTCGAAGTAGCGGAGCGCATCGCCAGCGACGGCTCTGTCATCGCGCCCCTCAGTGAGCCGGACCTCATGGAAGCGGTGAAATTCTTTCTGCAGCACCGGGTGGACGCGGTTGCCGTTTGCTTTCTCAATTCGTACGCCAATCCGGCCCACGAGCTGGAGGCCCAGAGGATACTGAAGCGGGAACTTCCCGGCGTGTACATCGCCATCTCCGCCGAGGTGTCCCGTGAGTTCCGCGAGTTCGAGCGCACCAGCACCGTTGTCGCGGACGCCTACGTCGGGCCGCTGTTCATCAGCTACCTGGATAAGCTGGAGTCGGAGTTGGAGACGCTTCTCGGTGAATCCGGCCGCCTGGTCATTATGCACTCTGGCGGTGGCCTGATGTCCGTGGAACGCGCCCGCCATCGCCCCCACACCACCATCGAGTCAGGCCCGGCGGCCGGGGTGATCGCGGCGGCCGAGCTTGGCGTCCAGGTTGGAATTCCGAGCGTTATTTCCTTCGATATGGGCGGCACCACCGCCAAGGCCAGCCTGGTGGAGAAGGGCCAGCCCCGGACCCTCAGCATGTTTGGGATTGGGGAGGACCAGCACGGGGGTATCGGAGGGCGCATCACGGGTATCCCCATCAGGTCGCCCATCGTCGATGTGGTGGAATGCGGCACCGGCGGTGGCAGCGTCGCCTGGGTGGACAGCGGCGGCCTGCTCAAGGTCGGCCCCCAGAGCGCCGGAGCCGAGCCCGGACCGGCGTGCTACGACGCCGGAGGAACCGAGCCCACGGTGACTGATGCCCACGTGGTCTTGGGCAGGCTGGACCCGGTCTTCTTCCTAGGCGGTCAGATGCGGCTGAAGAGCGAGTTGGCCCACCGTGCCGTTGAAGAAAAGGTAGCGGGCCCGCTGGGGATGTCGACGGTGGAGGCGGCTCAGGGAATAATCGACGTGGTCAACGCGAACATGGGGCGAATCCTCCGGGTGGTGTCGATCGCCCGGGGTTTCGATCCCCGGGATTTCGCCCTTGTCGCCTTCGGCGGGGCGGGACCGCTGCACGCGGCGGAGTTGGCGGCGGAGTTGGGGATCGGACGGGTCATCGTGCCGCCACGGCCGGGCCTGTTCTCGGCCCAGGGCATGCTCATGGCCGACCTTCAGGCAAGTCTACGCCTGACCCGGCTCGTAAGGGTAATCCCCGAGAACCTGGAAACGATACGCGGAACCCTGGCCGAGCTGGAAGCCGAGGGTGAGGCCGCACTGAACCTGGAGAAAGTCCCCGAGGAACGGCGCGAGATTTCGACGACGATCGAGATGCGCTACGTAGGGCAAAATTTCGAGCTGGATGTGCCCGTTCCGAAGGCTCCTGAGACGGCAGCCGACCTGGAATCGCTCCTGGCCCAGTTCCACGCAATCCACGAGCGGACCTACGGCCATTGCGAGCCGCGGGAACCGGTGGTCGCGGTGACCTTCAAAGTCCTTGCCGTGGGTAGAATGCCGAGGCCGGTTCCGAAGAAGCAGGCCGACGGCGGACCTGACGCCGGCGGAGCATTTCTGGGCGCTCGCAAGGTGTTTCTCAAGCAGGCCGGCGGGCTTATCGAGTGCCAGGCGTTTGACCGGGATCGTCTGACGGCAGGAAATACCCTGGACGGGCCAGCCATCATCTATCAGAGCGACACCACCACCCTGGTGATGACCGGGCAACGGGCCGAGGTCGACCAGTACGGTAACCTTCACCTGGTGGGGAAGGGCTAGTACTCAGTCAACCTATTGCTGATAGTTGTCATTCAGAGCGAAGCGAAGAATCTCGTTGTTACGCTGAGATTCTTCGTCGCTGCGCTCCTCAGAATGACATCCTGCCAAAACGAGGTTGACTGACCACTAGGCCCGGACTGGTGGAGACAAGAGACCTCGGTTGAGAGGGACACGCGATGCTATTCGAGGAGAGCATGGATGCTTTTCTTCGGAGACAGCAACCCATCCCTCGCCACCAACCCGCCCGCGCCCCTCTGAGGCAGCGCGGAACTCGCCCTGCTGTACAGAATTGGGATAAGTTGAAATGGGATTACCCTGTTTCGATACCCACTCTAGCGTCGGTAAATCAAAGCGAGCGTATCGAGGTGAATGTTGGACAAGTATGCTTTGGCCAGGGTTATTCACGTGCTGTCGGTGGTGCTCTGGATCGGTGGCGTAGCCATGGTAACGACCGTGCTGATACCTGCGATACGGAAGATGGGGCCCAGTGCGGATCAAGTCGGCCTTTTCGAACGGCTCGAGTCACGTTTCGCATTGCAGGCCAAGATCACAACGCTCCTAGCCGGCCTGTCAGGCTTCTACATGCTCGACTTTATCGACGCGTGGGGTCGATATACCGAGCCCAAGTTCTGGTGGGTTCATGCCATGACGATGGTCTGGGTATTGTTCATGTTCGTGCTTTTCGTCGCGGAGCCGCTGTTCCTACACCGGCTGTTCAAGAAACACGCGCAAAGAGACCCGGTCAAAACATTCGCCATCGTGCACCGTTTGCATCTGATTCTGTTGGCCGTGAGCCTGGTGACCATGGCGGGAGCGGTGGCGGGCAGCCACGGCTGGTTCGTATTCTAACGCCGAAAGGCGATGTTCAAATAGCAGGCGTGACAACGCATCGTCACGTCCGTGCCCAGCCACCGACGATTGTGCTAGACTGGGACCAGATTCGGTGAGGAGGAGTGATATGACCACCGCGGAGAGGAAACGGATAGGCCTGTTGGTGCCAGCCCGCAACCGCACGATGGAAGACGATTTCTCGGGTTGGATGCCTCGGTCGGTGGCCCTTCATACCATGCGAATGTACTTCCCACCGACGGAACCCCCCACGATGGAAGAGAGGCTTCAGCTAATGGACGACCAGGTAGGTGAGTCGGCCCGGCTGCTCACCCTGGTTCGCCCCGACGTTATCGCCTTCGGGTGCACCAGCGGGAGCTTCCTGCACGGTCTGGGGTGGGATCAGAAGATGATCGAGGAGATCGAGATGGTCTCTGGAGGAATCCCGACGGTAGCCACGGCGCGTTGTGTCGTCGATGCCCTCAACGAGCTAGGCGTGAAGAGGATTGCGGCGGCGTCGCCATACCCGCCGGAGATCAACGAGCGGCTGAAGAAGTACCTGGGCGACGCCGGTTTCGACGTGGTCAATTTCGACTATGAGGATGGGCGAAAGGTCGGGAATGTGGACCTGTTCGACCTGGATGTCGTGTACGAGCTTGGGAAGCGGGTGGACCGGACGGAAGCTGAAGCCATCTTCATCAGCTGTACCAATCTCCGGGCCGCGTCCATTATCGAGAGGCTTGAAAAGGAGACCGGCAAGCCGGTGGTGACCTCCAACCAGGCCACGTTCTGGGCCTGCCTCCGGAAGTTGGGAATCGACGAGTCCATTCCGGGGGCGGGAAAACTGCTGCGGGAGCGAGTCCCGGCCTGATTGTCGCGGGGTTGGTTGGCATTGGGGGGCGATCCCCATCCACCGGGTTTCACCCGTGTCAATCCGAGGCGCCGGCAGTCTCCGGCGCGGGATACCGGCCCGGCCCTGCGATAGCTCAAAACGCACCCCATCCCCCCGCGGCGGATGGGGTGCGTTGATCGTTTCCCTTCGGGCCTCGTTAGACGCTGTCGATGAACCGGAGGGTGGCCTCTACGCACTGGTCGGGTATATGCAGTTGGATTCCGGCGGCGATGTTGGGAAAGACCACCAAACCCTTGCAGTTGCCGAGCTGGCTCTTGACGAAAAGCTGGTCGTCGATAGGAGAGTTGGCGCTCTTGTCGCCGGTCATCAGGAGCGTGGGGGCCATTATCTTGGGAAGCGCTCCCGACAGGTCGACGGCCTGGAAGACGAGTTGAAGGGCGATTGCCCCGGCGTGGGACGTCTTGGAATGCTCCTCAATGTGCCACTCCACCATTCTGGGGTCCGCCAGGTCCATGTCCAGCCGGTTGGACATGGTGTTGACGAGCCATTGCCTGAGTCCCAGCTTGTCGATGGCATCCGCCATTGAAGCGGTGCCCTGGTTGTATAGGGACCTTGGCTTGTCGAGGATCTTGTACGGGGTGTTCACCAGGGTGAGGCTCTTGATCCAGTCGGGGTGGGTGATGGCGGTAAACATCCCCATGGTGCCTCCGGATTCAAAGCCCACCCAGTGGAGCTTCTTTATTCCCAGATCGTCGGCGATATCCAGGCAATCCTGGGACAGGCGTTCGGCGGTCCACGGGGGGTCGCTGGGGGGCACGTCGGACTGTCCACAACCTCGGCAGTCGTTTCTGATTACCTTGTATTTCCGTGACAGGCCCGGCACCCACTGAATCCACCACTTCCCGCTTCGGGCATAGCCGTGGTGCATGAAAATGGCCTCATCCGTTTCCGGGGCCCAGGGGTCTCTGAAGTCGTCCACGTAGTAGTGAAGCTCCACGCCGTCACTGGCTTTGACCTTTGGCATCCCTCTAACCTCCAGCGGGGAAGCGGTCTTCGTAAAGCTGTCCCCGTCTCAGTGCTCCGGTCCCCAAGACTTCTCGAGCATCACCCCACCTGACGCCCACGCATTCGCTGGTGCTAGTGATTATATAGCGTAGCGTCTAAGGACCGGCGCACTCGCTGCCCAGTCTACCAATAAGCGCTCATTTTTCCCACCTTATTGGCCGAACGGCAGGTGAGGCGCCGGTCCCCCGGCGGCCTGAAGGGCGTAAGGGGCGTGATTTTCCCAGGGCCACGGGCCGGGCCTGCCCAGCGTGCTGAAGCTGAGGAAACGCTCCATATCAAGGTGGATGTTGCCACCGGCGGCGAGAGACGTTATCATAACCGCGCCGGAAGCTGGCGAAGAGGTCATCCGGGCCTGAAAACGGAGCGGCCGGCGAAACCTACCTGGCACGGCGCGTAAGGAGACGACAATGGCGCAGCAAGAATGGGGTCAAATCTACAAAGAGCTGGGCGCGGTCCCGGTCATCAACGCCACCGGCAGCGTGACTCTCCTCGGCGGGTCAACGCCCATTCCCGAGGTAAGAGAAGCGATGGATCGGGCCGACAGCGCCTACGTACCTCTGATGGAACTCGAGGAGAAGGCTGGTGCAGCCATCGCCAAGATGCTGAACGTTCCAGCAGCGTATATCACTTCCGGAGCGGGGTCCGCGCTGACCTTGGCGACCGCCGCCTTCATGGCCGGTGACGACGACGCCAAGATTGAGCAGCTTCCGAACACCACCGGCATGAAGAACGAGATCCTCATTCAGCGGAGGCACCGCTACTGGTATGACCGGTGCCTGGCCCTGGCCGGGGCGACGCTGGTGGAGTTCGGGTCTGAGGAAGGAACAACTCGGGAGGACCTGGAAAAGGCAATCGGCCCCAAGACGGCCGCGGTCCACTACGTCGCCATGGAACAAACCCCGGACTCTAAGGAGCTGCCTCTGGCGGATACCATCGAGATTGCCCACGCTCAGGGCGTGCCGGTAATGGTGGACTCCGCCGGGCAGATATATCCTCTGGAGAATTTTGGGAAGTACGTCAGGATGGGGGCCGATTTCCAATGCATCGCCGCCAAGTACATGGGCTCTTGCCAGTCGACTGGCCTCGCCTTGGGCAACGCGGAGACGATCCGCAAGCTCTCCCTGCAGGCGTTCGCCAGCTATGAGGGCCGCCGCATCCGGGGGGTCGGAAGACCTCAGAAGATCGACCGTCAGGAGATGGTCGGCGTGGTGGCGGCGGTAAACCGCTGGATAACGATGAATCACGAAGACCGGCTGGCTGTCGCGGAGCGGAAATGCGCGAACATGGCAGCCCCGCTTGGAAACATTCCCGGAGTGAAGGTCGATATGATCGACAATATCATCGGGCACCAACCCTATGGCGTGAACCTGAGTGTGGACGCGGCCGTGACCGGCATGACGATCCAAGACGTGTCGGCCAAGCTGAAAGAGGGCGATCCTCCCATCTGGACCAGGGTCCGCGATGGCCAGGACTGGATCACGCTGCACACCTTCGGTCTGGCCGAGGGTGAGGACAAAATCGTTGGTGCGCGGATCGCGGAGCTGTTCGGCAAGTAGTCAACTCGAGGGGGGACCGGGTGTAACCGGTTGCCCTTACCCCACAATTAAGTGGTTTTTGGGGCATCCCATCCGCCATAGGTGAATGGGATGCCCCTTCTAAGATCATCAAGGCTTGGCATCAAGGCCAAGACTTCTAAGAGCAAAGCCACGCCGGCGTTCCGGAGGGCAAAGCGGCACTGTCATTGGTACGAGAATGTCATGCCGAGCCAGCCGCGGCAGCGAGGCATCTGGGGTGGGGATTCTCCTCCGCCTCCCCAGACCCTTCGGTTCACTGGGGGTGACACTTGGTACCTTCAAGGTCAGGCCGATCTGAGAATCTTCCCGGCTTGACTTCCACCGCGTTGATCACTTAATCTGCGCCAGGAATGACATCAGGGGATTGCCTTTCGGGAACGGGCAATCTGGGAGAAGCACAGTTGAGCAACTATCGCGTTGGCGGCGATGTAGGCGGGACCTTCACCGACGTTGTTCTGGCCGGTGAGGATGGGTCACTGGCAATCAAAAAGGTGCTATCAACCCCCGGCCATTTCGAACTGGCCATGGTGGACGGGGTGGCCGATTTGCTGAAAGAGCACGGCGTGAACCCCAAGCAGGTGAACGAGGTGCTGCACGGCACCACCGCTGCCACCAACGCCGTGCTCCAGCGTCTCGGCGCCGTGACCGGGCTCATGACCACCAAGGGCTTCCGCGACGTGCTGGAGCTGCGGCGCCTGCGCATGCCCAACATCTACGACATCTTCTGGGACAAGCCCGCTCCCCTGGCGCCCCGCAACCTGTGCCGCGAGGTCACGGAGCGCCTGAACGGCAAGGGAGAGGTGCTGACGGGGCTGGACCTGGATGAGGTGCGGCAGGTGGTGCGCTCGATGCTGGAGGATGGGGTCACCTCCCTGGCGGTGTGCCTCTTGCACTCCTACATCAACCCCGTCCACGAACGGGAAATCGCCGAGATGGTGCGCCGCGAGTTCCCCGACTTGTATCTGAGCGTCTCCTCCGAGGTGCTGCCGGAGATCAGGGAGTACGAGCGGACCTCGACCGTGGTGACCAATGCCTACATCATGCCGGTCATGGCCTCTTATCTGCGCTCCATGACCCAGCAACTCGACCGGATGGGCGTCCGGGCCCCGCTCCTCATCGTGAAGTCCTCCGGCGGCATGATGACGGCAAGAATGGCGGAGCAGGCGCCCATTCACTCGCTGGAATCGGGGCCCGCCGCGGGGGTCCAGGCATCGTTGGCGCTGGCGCGCCGTCTGGGTATCAAGGACGTGGTGACCCTGGACATGGGAGGGACCACGGCCAAGGGGTCCTTGATCGAGAACGGCGAGGCCCATCGCGCCAGCGAGTACGAGGTCGGAGCGCCCATTTCCACGTCGTCCCGCCTCTTGAAGGGCGGAGGGTATCTGCTGCGGATCCGGGCTATCGACCTTGCCGAGGTGGGCGCGGGAGGCGGCAGCATCGTCGCCATCGATAGCGGAGGCTCACTCCAGGTAGGGCCCCGGTCGGCCGGGGCGGTCCCAGGACCCGTCTGCTACGACGGCGGTGGTGATCAGCCCACCGTCACCGATGCCAACCTGGTCCTGGGTTACCTGAACCAGGAGTATCTGTTGGGCGGTTCTCTCAAGGTAAACCGGGAGAAGGCCCATCGCATCTTGGACGAAACCGTGGCCAAGCCCCTTGGTCTGCCCCTGCTGGAGGCAGCCTACGCTGTTCACATGGTCTCCAACGCCACCATGGCCCGCATCATCCGGGCCGTGACCACGGAGCGGGGGCGCGACATTCGCAATTTCGACCTGATCGCCTTCGGGGGCAACGGACCGGTCCACGCCGCGGAGTTGGCCCGCTCCCTGGGCATCAGGCGCATCATCGTCCCGCCGGTGCCGGGCCTCTTCAGCGCCCTGGGGCTTCTGGTTTCGCCGCTGGAGCAGGAGGAGGTACAGACGATAATGCGTCCCACAAGCTCCATGAACGACGCCGATCTGGAGCGGCTTTACGCCGGCCTAGAGGAGCGGGTGGCGGCGGCGCTTCAGGCCGAAGGCGTGGACCTGAGTAAGGTGGAGTATAGCCCCATGGCGGACATGCGCTCCATCGATCAAGCCCACGAACTGACGGTGGCGGCGCCCGCGGGGTCATCCGACGGCCATCGAATCGAGGCACTGGAAGAGTCGTTCTGGCAGGAGCATCTGCGGAGTTTCGGGCACAGATCGGATCAAGACCCCACCGAAATAGTAAACGTCCGGCTGGCGGCAAGGTACGCGACGGCCCGGGAAGACCACAACGTTAGCGTGGAATCCCTCAAGGCCCTGTATCGCACGTCGCCGGGCAAGACCGCCCGACTCGCCTACTTCGGCCGGGAGTCGGGATCAATGGAGACGCCAGTGGTCGCCCGGCTGGACCTTACCGAGCGCGCTACACCGGGGCCGTTGATCGTAGAAGAGTACGACACCACCGTGATGGTGCCTCCGGGCTTCAGCGTCCGGCGTGACCCCCTGGGCAATCTTCTTCTAGAATAGCAACACGCCCTCGTTTTTATGAAGAAAGCCGAGTCTCGGACTCAAAAGCAGCCGCCCGGGCGGCTTCGGGACCAATAAGCTCACAGACGCTTTCGCAGCGGAAACCGAGGAGAAGCGATGCAGATCGATGTCATCACCTTCGAGGTCTTGAAGAATAACCTGGCGTCCATCACCGACGAAATGATGTTCACTCTTCAGCGTACGGGCCACTCGCCGACCACGACCCAAGCGTTCGACTTTTCAGTAGCGATTTGTGACCCACAGGGGCGCATGCTGGTTCAGGGCTTGGCCGTGGCCGGACACATGGGCAGCATCCCGGCCGCGGTTGGGGCCTGTGTGTCTAAGTTCGGCGAGGAAGTCCGTGACGGCGATATCTTCCTCCTGAACGATCCGTATGAGGGCGGGATGCATCTGCCGGACGTCTTCGTCATCAAGCCCATGTTTTCCGATGGCGACCTCGTGGCGTACACCTGCTCGGTGGTGCACCACACCGACATGGGCGGACGGGCCCCGGGTTCCATGGCCCACGACTCCACCGAGATCTACCAGGAAGGGCTGCGGCTGCCGCCGGTACGATTTTACGAGCAGGGCCGGGTGAACCCGACGCTGGTCGACATTATCACCAAGAACGTGCGGATTCCGGATCAGGTGCTGGGCGACCTGCGGTCCGAAGTGGCCGCGTGCCACATCGGGGAGGATCGGCTTCGGGAGATCCTCGAGACTTTCGGCCGCGAGGAGTTGATGTTCTATTTCGATGCCCTCATGGACTACTCCGAGCGCATCGCCCGTTCCATAATCGCCACCTGGCCCGACGGTACCTACACCTTCACCGACTACCTGGACGACGATGGGGTGGACCCCGACCCCATTCCGCTGACGGTTGCCGTCACCATTCACGGCGACTCCCTCACCGCGGACTACACGGGCTCCGCGCCCCAGGTCCGCGGGGCGATCAACTGCACCCCAGCCTGGACGGAAGCCTGGACCTACGCCGCGGTGCGGGCCGCCCTGGGGGTGGACATCCCCAACAACGACGGCTATTTCAGGCCCATCGAGGTTATCTCCCCCAAAGGATCGATCCTCAATATGCGGCACCCCGCCCCCTGCGCCGCCCGCGGCATGACCGGCCACCGTATTCAGGATGCCATGTTCGGGGCCCTGTCCCAGGCCATTCCCGGCCAGATCCCGGCAGCCTCCCAGGGGGGCACCTCCACCGGCCGCTTCGGGGTGTACGGGCCCGACGGCAAGGCCAATGTGTTCTACGATAATGTCTACGGTACCCGGGGAGCCACGCCGCGCAACGACGGTCCCGACGGGCTGGCGGAAACGGGGGGCAACCTCAGCAACGTCTCCATCGAGGTGGAAGAGATTTCATTCCCCCTCCGGGTCCGCCGTTACGGCCTGGTGCCCGACTCCGGGGGCCCCGGCCGTTTCCGGGGAGGGCTGAGCATTCTGCGGGAATGGGAGGTCCTGGCGCCGGAGATGGCGGTGACTTTCCGCTCGGACCGGCGGAAGTTCCAGCCCTACGGCCTCCATGGCGGCAAGGCGGGGCAGCCCAGCGAAAGCTACCTGAACCCGGATGATGGCAACCCGATGCTGCCCTCCAAGATCAACCAGCGCTTCAAGCAGAGCGACGTCTTCCTCCACATCACGCCCTCGGGCGGCGGTTGGGGTGACCCCATGAGTCGTGACCCGCAGAGTGTGCTGGCCGACTGGCGCCTGAAGAAGGTGACGGCGGCTCACGTCCGGGATGCCTATGGCGTAGCCATCGACGAGGAGAACTGTTGCGTTGACGAGGCTGCCACCGCCGCATTGCGGAAGGGCGCATAGATTTCCTCAGAGCATTATCAGGAGACCTCTCCGGGACTTGAGCGGGCACTCCGGTGTGGGGGCGCAGTATATTGCGCCCCTACGGCGACATTAATCCGGACGCGCAATGGTTGGTGCCCCTACCCTGACATTTTCGTAACTTGGGCGGGCACCGTGGTGTGGGGGCGCAATATATTGCGCCCCTACGGTGAAATTAACCCAGGCGCGCAATGTTTGGCGCCCCTACCGTGATATTTTCGGAATTTGGGCGGGTATCCTGGTGTTGAGGCGCAATATATCGCGCCCCAACGGTGGCATTAATCCAGACGCGCGATCGCCAAACACCTCTCCTGAAGCGGCATTCGGAAGGGTTTCCCTGGCCCTTCCCGAGAACCTCCGGCCAGCGTTACCCGGCCTAGGCTGGGGGTTCGTCCAGGCCCAGGAGTTCGCGGTAGCCGCGGTCGTAGAAGGCCAGTTGCTCCGTGTCGACCTGCTCATCCAGCGTCGGCGGCTCCGGGCGCTGTAGGTCCTCGTATTGCGGGGCGGTCCCCAGGAGCCCCTCAGCCTGGTAGGCCTGGAGCTGGTCGTCATCCACCCCAAGAAGTTCGCCGAACACCCTCTGGTTGTGTTCTCCCAGGCTGGGGACGAAACGAATTTCGGGCCGGGCGCCGGAGAAGTGGTATGGCTGCCCTGGGTAGGGCCGCTTGCCCACGGCGCGCTCCGGGGGGTGGGTGAACCACTGGATGAACCCCCGCTCGCGCAGGTGCGGGTCGGTTACTAGGTCCCGGGCCATGGTCACGGGACCGGCGGGCACCCCGTGCTCCTGCAGCAGGTGCATGACCTCGTACTTCCTCCGCTGCCGGGTCCAGGCCGCAATGTGGCTATCCAGCAGTTCACGGTTCTGCCAGCGGGAAAGAGGGTCCATGTAGCGCTGATCCTGAGCCCATTCCGGCTGACCAAGAGCCCGGCAGAGTCCCTCCCACTGGGCGTCGCCGTCCACCGCGATGGCCACCCAGGTGTCCTCTTCGCGGCAGGGGTAGCAGCCGTGGGGAGCCAGGTGCGGGTGGCTGTTGCCCATCCGGCCCGGTAAGACCGACCCCATTTGCCGGGCCAGCAGGGCGGGACCGATGCAGTTCACCCCTGTCTCGAACATGGACATGTCGATCAGCGCTTCCCTGCCGGTGCGCCGCCGGTGGTGGAGCGCCATGAGAACTGCCAGGGCGTTGTTCCAGCCCGTGAGCAGGTCGTGGTAGGAGTCCTCGACGCCGACCGGACCTCCGGCCTCGAATCCGGCCAAGTCGTAGAGCCCGGAGAGGGGCTGCACCGTGCGTCCGAAGGCCCCCGCCTGGCGCCAGGGTCCCTGCTGACCGAATCCGGAGCTGCGCAGCACCACCAGGTCGGGCCTGATCTGGCGCAGGACATCGCGGCCCAGTCCCAGGCGCTCCAGCACGTCCGGACGGTGATTCTCCGCGAGCACGTCGCTCAGCGAGATGAGCCGCTTCAGCAGCTCCAATCCGTGGGGTTGTTGCAGGTCCAGGGTCACGCTCTGCTTGTTGCGCCCGCTGTAGTGGTGCCAGCCGGAGCGGTCCCAAAACCGCTGCCCCGGGTCGTTCTCCGGGAAGGGGCGAAAGCGGCGGGTGTCTAGCCGCGAGAGGCTTTCCACCCGGACAACCTCGGCGCCCATGTCGGCCAGGACCATCGTGGTCCAGGGAAGCTGAACTATGTTCTCCAGGGAGACCACGCGGATTCCCTCGAGGGGGAGCCGCCCGCCATTGCCGGTTTTCACCATGGTCTCGGTGAACGAAATCCCTCTAAGTCTCCCTTTACCAAAGGGAGACCGGCGGGAATCTTTTTGTCGCAAGATTTGAGAAGCTGTGAATAACCCGGGCAGAAACTCATATGACCCTCAGATGCTGGAGCCGCACCAGCTCCTCATTAGTGTAACCCAGCTCCTCCCGGTAGACCTGGGAATTGTGCTGGCCAAGGAGAGGCGCCGGCCGTGCTTGGGGCTGATGACCCTCGATCTGGAACCCGGGACCGGGGAGTTTAAACTGTCCGGCCACCGGGTGGTCAACCGCCGTCCAAAACTGGCGGGCTTCGAGCTGGGAACACTCCAGGACTTCGTCGATGGTCTGCGCCGGCCCGAGGACGATGCGCTCCTCCATTCCCTGATAGAACAGGTCCCACTTGCCGCGTTCCCGCAGCTTGGGCTCGACGATGGCCCGGAGTTCCCGGTGGTGCTCGATCCGCCCCACGAGGCCCCCGAACCGCTCGTCCAACAACTCCGGGGCATCCAGAAGGACGGAGTACATCTCCCAGGGGTGGCCGCCGTCGCAGGTGAGGGCAACCCAGCCGTCTTTGCACTCCAGGAGGTCGCCGTCCATGACCCTCCGGTGGTAGCCCCGGCCCCGTTTCTGGATACTCCCGGTGTAGGTGTACATGGCCATGGACATCGGCGGCTCGCAGGCCAGGGCCTCCCACAGGGAGACATCGACGTGCTGGCCCTCGCCCGTGACCCGCTGGCCGGTGACCGCCAGCATGGCTGAAACCGCCGCCACCTTGCCGCCGTAGAGGGAGGCCTGCTCCCAGGGAACGTAGATGGGCGGCAGGTGAGGGTTGCCGTTCAGGTACATGAACCCGCCGATGGCCTGGAGGACGATGTCCGTCCCCTGGTAGCCGGCGTAGGGGCCGGTCCGCCCGAAGGGTGTTACCGATACGTGGACGAGGCCCGGATGGTCGGCGGCGAGGGCCTCTGGCTGGATGTTCAGGTCGCTCGCCTGGGCTGTTGAACAGTCCTCGATGAGCAGGTCACAGCGGGAGAGTAGTTGACGCAGCAGGTTATGCCCCGTGGGCGTGGCCGCGTCCAGGGTGATGCCGCGCTTATTGGCATTCAGGAAAAGGAACCAGGGCGAGCGCTCAGGGTGGGGATCGTCGTCGGGAAAAGGACCCAGGCGGCGTGCCGGGTCGCCGGCCGGCGGCTCCACTTTGATCACATCGGCGCCCCAATCGGCCAAGGACCGGGCCGCCCAGGCGCCGGCCATTCCCGAGCTTAGGTCCAGGACCCGAATATCGCTCAGTAGCTCATCCACAGGGACCAGGATAGGTACGGGACCAAGCTGTGTCAATATTGGAATGGTTGCCGCGGCCTTGGGTGGAGCCTGGTTTGAGGATGCTCCGGCGTTTCGGCGCGTCGCCGGGCTCAGATTCAGACACCTGCTCCTGACCCTATGGAGCAATTGCGCGCACTTACTGCACGAAAGGCGAACGAGATGATAAACTCCCTCCAACTTGGAACGGGATCGTTCCCGCGAAGCGGCTGGAGCAGAGGAATGAGATGAGAGTGGTGATCATCGGTGGATCGTTCGGCGGGATGACCACCGCCTACCAATTGCGGAGGCGCCTCGCCCCCGGCAAATGTGAGATACGCCTCATCTCCAGGGAAAGGCGGTTTGTTTTTGTTCCGTCACTTCCCTGGGTCGTCATGGGGTCGAAAACCCTGGATCAAATCTCTTTTGACCTGGAAAGGCCCCTGGCGAGCAAGAAGATCGATTTCACCCACGCCACGGTACTGCGAGTCGACCCCCAGGCCCAGAAGGTCGTTACCGAGGGAGAGGAGTACCCCTACGACTATCTGGTAATTGCCACCGGCCACCGCAGCGCCAACGAGGCAGTCCCCGGTCTCGGGCCGTTCGATGGCTCGGCACATTCGCCCATGTCGCCTCCGGAAGCGGAGGAGGCCAGGGAAGCCGTCAAGAGGTTGCTTGAAGATCCGGGCCCCATGGTGGTCGGTTGCGCCCCCGGCGCTAGTTGCCTCGGCCCGGCCTACGAATTCGCCTTCCAGATCGACCATCTGATGCGGAAGAGGAAGATCCGGCACCTGGCGCCCATGACCTTCCTCACGCCGGAGCCGTTCCTCGGGCACATGGGAGCCGGTGGCATGGGCCGGGCTCGGCAGTTCATTGAGGCAGAGTTCGAAGAGCGGTCCATCCGCTATCATACGTCGGCAGCCATCTCCAAGATCACCGATTCTTCGGTTGAGCTGGCCGATGGTCAAGTCTTCGAGTCGCGATTCTCCCTCATCATTCCACCACTGTCCGGGGTCGATGCCATGATCGCATCTCCCGGCCTCGGCAACCCCAAAGGCTTCGTGCCGGTGGACCAGCACTACCGGCACCAGGAGTTTCCGAGCATCTACGCCGCCGGCGTTGCCGTCGCGTTTTCGCCGGTCGACGAGACCCCGGTGCCCGTGAATTTTCTCAAGACGGCACACATGACCGAGCAGATGGCTGAGGCCGTCGCGCACAACATCGCCGCGGACGTAGAGGGCGGCGAGAAGAAATCTCGTCCCCTGTACGCCGAGTGCATTTTGGACATGGGAGATGGGGCGGTGCGCCTCAAGGTAAACCCGGTGCGGCCACCGCGCAACGTCGCCGACATCTCCGAAGGCAAGCGATGGCTGTGGGCCAAGAGGTTCTTCGAGCGATACTACCTTTGGAAGGCCAAGCGGGGGAAAACCGTGTCCAGCGGCCTGGGTTGGTAAATGGGTAGGCTGAAACAAGTGCTAGTGGGGGAGGTTACCCATGGCTACGACAGAAGTTTGTCGTGGCCAGCATGCGATCCAATCCAAAACCAATAAATAGAGTCAACCTACTGTAGCCCCAACGCCCGCCATCCTCGGCCTACTCGCACCGAATATATTGCGTCGGCCGGATGCACGAGCTTAAAGCGTAGACTGGGGTGATTCGGGTTCTCTTTCCAAAGGCCATAACTTCTGCTGGCTTGCTCTCCGACGTTAGCGGGCGATCTTCTAAAGCAATCAATGAAGTCGTCAGTCGGGTACGAGTTCACAGCTCGTCAAATCCGATTCCCCTCACCCGGCCCGAGTGAACGTCCTCCCGTACTTTCCCACCAGTCACAGGTGTCGCCGAGCGGCTGCTTTGGCAGGTCGAGCCTGGTGATGCCGCCCGCCCACATGGGGCGCCGTTAGCTGCCAAGCGTGATAGAATTGGCGCCACCGACCCTGGCACCCACCCACGAAAAGGAGGACCCGATGGCTGATGTTATCGGCGACCTGGACGCGTTGAGGCGGGAGGTGGCAGACAGCGGCTTCGACGCGGTGGTGGCCATGTCTCCGGAGAACGTTCCCTATATCTCCGGGGTCTTGCTGTGGACCCAGCGGTCCATCCGTGACCGGCTGGCCCTGGTGGTGTGGCCTCGCGAGGGGGATCCCACCTTCATCGTGGCCACCAATGAAGAGGGCTACGTGCGGGAGAAGTCTTGGATTTCGGACATCCGAGGCTACGTACAGCACGAGGATTCGCCCATCGAGTTTTTGGCGGAGGTCCTGCGAGAGAAGGGCCTGGCCGCCGGGCGTCTGGGCTTCGAGCCGTCTTTCCTGACCGCCGATTTCCATGCCGAGCTGATAGAAGCTCTGCCCGAAGCCCAGTTACTCCCCTGCGAGCCCGTATTCCAGAAAGTCCGCATGGTGAAGACGCCGGCGGAGGTGGAACTGCTCGCCAGGGCCGCCGTGGCCACCGAGCACGCACTGATGGCCACCTACGCCACGGCGAGGCCGGGGGAGACCGAGCGCAGCCTGGTGGCCCGGCTTGGCGCCAACATACTCCAGGCCGGTGCCGACACCCCGGCCTTCCTCTACCTGACGGTGGGGCCTAACACGGGCTACGCCCATCCGGACCCAACCGACCAACCGGTGGTGTTCGGCGACCTGATTAAATCCGATTGCGGCGGCTTCTTCTCCGGGTACTACTCAGATATCGGGCGTACCGCGGTTGTGGGAAGGGCCAGCCCGGAGCGGCGGTCGGTGTACCAGCGGCTCATGGAGGTCCACCGGAGCACCATCGCCGCCATGCGGCCCGGAGCCCCGGCCTCCGAGGTCTACCGGGTTGCGGTCGAGGGCTACCGGCAGGTGGAGATCCCTTTCGGCCTGCCCTTCGCCGGCCACGGGGTAGGCCTGTACATCCACGAGGTACCCATGCTTTCGGCCGGCGACGATACCCCGTTGCAGCCCAATATGGTCTTCGCCGTCGAGACACGGGTAAGGTGGCCCGGCAAGGAGGGCTACCACATCGAGGACCTGGTGGTCATCCGGGAGCAGGGCCCGGAGGTGGTGACCACCTTCATGGACACGGCCGAGCTGATGGAGCTTTAGGTTATTAAGCCGGCGGGCTAAACGCTCCCGTCGGCTTCCATCTGGGCCAACTCTTCTTCGGTGATCCCGCCGATGCCGCAGAGCACCTCCCGGTTGTGCTCGCCCAAAACCGGGGCTCTCTGGTTCGGCGGCTCTACGCAGTCCGTGAGCTGGACCGGCGTCCGCACCGCGGTGAAACTCCCGCCGAAGGTATCGCCGGCGTCCATGAACATTCCGCGGGCCTCCAGGTGGGGACATTTGTCCAGGTCCGCCACGTCTTGCACCATCCCGACGGAGAAGCCGGTTCCCGTAAACTGTCGACACACCTCCAGCTTGGGAACGTGCTGCGACCATTCCTCGATGGCGGGAATAATGTGCTCGAAGTAGAAGTCCGCCGGGATGTCTTTGGCCAGATACCGGGAGTCTTCGACCAGGTCCTCCCGGCCGATCAAGCGCCAGAGAGCGGCATAGTGCTCTGGCCTTCTCACCCCGGCCATCACGACGTAGCCGTCTTTGGCCCGCACGGTTAGCCCGGCGGTAATCGTCGCCTCCATGCTCCGGGCTTTGGCTTGACCGGTGGCCCGGAGAGTGGCCCAATTGCTGACGGTGTGGGGAATCAGGCATTCGTACATAGCCATATCCACATGCTGGCCCCTCCCGGTCTTCCGCCGCGTCTCCAGGGCCAGCAGGATTCCCAGGGCGGTCCACAAGCCGGGGACCGAGTCCCCCATGCTGTCACCAATGGAAAGCGGCGGCCCATTCGCGGCGCCGGTGATCGCCATCCAGCCGGCCATGCCCTGAATGCAAAGGTTATTGGCCGGCCAGTCGGAGTAGGGGCCGCGCAAGGCCTCACTGTCGCCGTAACCGGTGATGCTGGCATAGATCAGGCCCGGGTTGAGCTGCCGGAGGTGGTCGAACCCGAGTCCCAAGCGGTTCAGCGCGCCGGGGCCCCAGTTCTCCAACAAAACGTCGGAGACCCGGACCAAGTTCTCGAAAGTTTTTTTGGCCGCCGGGGCCCGCAGGTCCAGGCTGACGCCTTTCTTGTTGCGGTTCAGCGCCAGGAAGCTGGCGCCGATTCGATCATTGCCGGCCGGTCCCTCGACGGACGGGCCGCGGTTGCGGCTAAGCTCGCCGGTGGGTGGGCGCTCGATCTTGATGACCTCGGCGCCCATATCGGCCAGGATCATCGCGCAGAAAGGGCCGGCAACGATGTGAGTGGCATCCAGGACGCGGATGCCCTCCAACGGGAGGGGCAGTTTGTCTTCTTCAGCGGCCATGGTTGCACCTTTGGTTAGGCGTTGGAAAGTCTCCCGGATCGGGCAGAAGACCGGGGAAATCTCGGCCAGTGTAGCACAGTCACCCCTGCCTTGTGCTGAGCTACCGCGCGACGAGCCGATCGCCGGCCGTTCAGGGAACTGCCGGGACGGAAACTATCGATGGGGCGCCGAATGACACCGGCCTGGCCGGTTGGAGAAGATATGGAGGCGGCGAATACAGTTGATACTATGGGCGTATTTCGTACAAACAGCGATATGTTGGTTAGGATAAGTCGAAGATTAGTCGCGGTTCTTGACATTACAGGCTGACTCTGATATATACAAATGGTCCCAAGTAATTAAGGCAATCGGCTGATCCACAGAGAGTGTTCCCGAGTGGGCCGGATACCAACGGCACCGCAGGTGAGGCGGAAGCGCTGAAGGCATGCCAGAGGGCCGCGTTCCGGGGGACATGGGTCAGAGGGGAAGTCCGGGTGCGAAGGTTACTTGGGACGTTCCTTTGCCCTTCGACAACCGGAGGCTAGGGCATCCCTCCGGGCGGTCAACTCCGAACTCCCCACTGTTCAGGTAAGCGTCCATCAGCCACCGGGCGTGCTTGTTCCGGCGCGCTTACTCCTCGCCCCGGCCTTGCCTCGAAAGCGCCCTGGCATATGTCACCCCGATTGAAGCGGGGGGTCTGGGGTGGTGGAGGAGAATCTCTGCCCAGATGCTTCGCCGCTGCGGCTGGTTCAGCGCGACCCTTTCCCACCAATCCCCCACGCCGCTCGCGACCGGCACCACCAGGTAAGAAAATCGTCCGGCGCTTTTCACTTCGACCCTAGTGAAAGATGGAGCAGCACACGCCTTACTCTCGTCCATCGGGGAAGGGCGGCCCGGAGGGCATTTCCGTACCAATGACATTCTTGAGGCAACCTCCCCTGGGCCCCTACTTGACGAAGAAAACTGAGGCTCCACGATATTCGACCACGCCAAAACCTAGACCCGCGCCGTAGCAGCCGTCGGATATCATACCGCAATTAATGCATGTGCACCTATTACTGGTGCGAGACCTCCAATAACATATCTGGTAGACGGGTGTTAAGGAGCGAAGGTTTTGGAAAACCCTTTGAGCGCCACCACCGAAATCTACCTGATTCCCTCCCGGATGCGGTCTTCCCTGTCAGTTGTGCTGCCCTTGAGAATGTCGGATATCTTAGGGATCGGCCTCGCCGCGGCGGCCCTCTTTGGCGGCAGTTATGATATGGTTCATGCCTCGGCAGCGTTCAGCTTCGATTCGGGCGAGTTTTTCCGGGGCGGGGCGATCGCCTCCCTCGGCTTGGGACACGGCCTCGCC
Source organism: Dehalococcoidia bacterium (assembly GCA_030753265.1). Next base: position 20,064 of record JASMCQ010000088.1, on the reverse strand, counting down.
GTCATCAAGCTAGGACGGGTTCCTCAGCCGTAGCGCCGGACTGGCCGAATACCGTTCAGAACTTCTCAGACCTGGACCGAATCAACCCTCACCAAATTAGGTCCGAGCCTGCGGTTGCGACGGCCGGCCTTCGGATCCTTCCCCCTCGGCCGCCGCTCCCAGCTCCTCCTCATTCTCAAGACTTCCCACTTTCTCCATCGGCGGCTCCACCGGGCCGGACGCCGGGGTCGGGCCTGACGCGCGCCAGCAGGTGCAACCACTCCGGGAGTGCCGTGGACCTGACTCGTTCACCAGGGATCTGATCATGTGGGAAAACCCGGATGTAGCTGGTAGACTGGGCCTCTAGGAGGTTAACCATGTCTACGCTGGAGATTATGAACCCCGTTGCCAAGTGCACGGGAGGTGAGGTTAGGTTAGTCCCGCACCCCGGTTGGACACCCTGGCCGGCAAAACCATCGGTTTCTATTGGAACACCAAGGCTGGGGGCGACGTAGCCCTCCAAAGGGTGGCGGAGATCATCCAGAAGGACTTTCCCGGGGTGCGTCTGAACAACTACGTTCACCACTACCCCGCGCCTTCGGATATGATCGAGGATATGCTCTCTCAGTGCGACGCCGTCATCGGCAGCACCGGGGATTGAGGCTCCTGCACGTCGTGGCTTGCCCACGACCTGAGCGAATTGGAGAAGAACGGTACGCCGGCGGTCGGCATCTTCGCCGAAGCCTTCGAGAGGGACGCGCGGGCCAGTTGCCGGGCGATCGGCGTTCCCTTCCTGCCCCTGGCCCTGGTTCCTACCATCCTCTCCAATGAACCCCCGGATACGATCCGCGGCTATGGTGAAGCCATTTACCCGAAGGTAGTGGAGGCCTTCACCAAGGTCCCCACGGGACCCGGCGCCACGAGTACCCAGGAAGCCGAGGAGCAGGAAGCGCTCACCTTCCATGGAGATGACCTCCTGGATGCCGCCGAGGCGATGAACCGTACCCTGGTGGAGTACAACTGGAGCGACGGTTTTCCCCTGGTGCCTCCCACCGGAAGCCGGGTCGACAGGATGCTGGCGGGGACTCAAAAGCCGCGGGATCAGATAGTAGCGGTGCTTGAGCCCGGTTTTGGGCTGGCCACTGTGGAGAAGATAGCCATCAACGCGGTCATGGCAGGGTGTCAGCCGGGGCACCTGCCGGTGCTGATTGCAGCAGTGGAGGCGATGGCCGACCCCTACTACCGGCTACGCGCCGTCTCCTGTTCCACGGGCCCCCACGCTCCACTGCTGGTGATCAACGGCCCGGTCGCCAAGGAGCTAAAGGTGAACTCGGGTCTGTGCTGTTTCGGGCCTGGCGGACCCTCCTACGCCAATACCGTCATAGGGCGGGCGGTCCGGCTTATCATGATGAATATTGGCCATGCCCGGCCCACCGATTCGGACATGGACACCCACGGCATGCCCCACAAGTACAGCGCCTGCATTGCGGAAGCCGAGGGCAACAGCCCGTGGATTCCCCTCCATGTGTCCCGGGGATACAATCAGGACACCAGCACGGTCACCGTCTTCGTCGCCAGGTACATGCTCGACATCAACGATGCCGGGAACTACACGCCGGAGCACATCTTGCGCCGGATCGCCATCGGCATGTCCAATGGGGCCAGCGTCTTTACCGGGCACTGGCTGGCGGAGCCCCGGATCTACCGGCGGACCGCCCTGCGCGATAGGGATAGCCACAAGATGTACGACGCCCACTGCCTGGTTATCATCGGTTCCGCCCCACGCCAGGGTCCTGGCCCGCTACAACTGGACCAAGGCCGGGGTGAGTGAGTACCTCCATCTGCACGCCCGAGTGCCGTTCGGAGACCTGTCCCGTTTCGGCGGCGCGGAGGAGTTGCGCCCGGAGTGGCGGTGGCTCGCCGATTCCCCGGACACCATGGTGCCGGCGGTGCGGTCACCGGAGTGCATCGAGGTCATGGTGGCTGGAGGGGAAGGACCCAAGAGCATGTACGTGGGTGGCGAAGGCCATGCCGTCACCAGGGTGGTCGAAGGGTAGCCGCGGAGAGGGGCCGAGGATTGGGGTTTTCGAAACATCCTGCCGGTGGGACCGGGAACGCCCGAAGAAACGAGGCGGGAGGGTCGCTCCAAGCTCAGGTAAGCCGCGCTGAGATTATGCGGAGAGACCCTCCCGTTCCTGCCTAGACTTGTTCGTCGCGCTCGCGACGGGCGCGCCGCATTCGAAGCCCGATAACTGCCGAAACACCCACCAGGACGGCTCCGCCGATGCCGCTGAGCAAGGGCACCAGCAGGCCGACGCCGTCATCATCATCATCCACCCGCTTTACCGGTTCCCCAGTCGATGGGGCCACCTTGGTGGGAGCCGCCTTCGTTGGCGTCACTTCCGCCACGGCCGAGCCCAGCCGCGTCTCTTGCCAATCGGAAAAGGCCTTCTGCCCGTTACGCTCGCTGCGGGAACCGTCCCAGACGGCGAAGCCCAGGGGGACCAGTGAGCCTTCCTCAAAAGTGAACTGGGGCTGCTTTCGGGGTATGGAGATCACTATCCGCCACTCGCCATCTTTCCAGGCCCCCATTCCCTTGCCGTCTTGGGTCTCATCGGGTTCCAGTGTGCCGAAACCCTCGGCCTCCATCTTCTGGACCGGGCCGATGGCCTCCTGGGCCGCGGGGTCGGACAGGCTGTTGCCCACGGCGGCCCCGGTGAGATACACCTTGTTCCCCTTGGTGAGGTAGTCGGTGGCCTCCGGTATCTCTCCGGCCTCAACACCGGAGTAGGGATACCAGCCGTTAAACATGTTGGGGTAGGCCTCATCCACATCGTACTCGGGTCCGAATTGCCAATCGCTCTTCCAATGGTAGATGGAGACACCCAGGCCCGGCACGCCCATCATGAACGACGTGGGGCCGGCGGACGGATCTTTCGGGAACTGCACCGCGACGCCGTCCCGGTACTGCATCACGGTGCCCAGATCTACGTTCCTCGCGGCGTCCTTCCAGCCGATCAGGATGGAAAGCCGTTCCGCGTCGTAGAGGGCGCGGATATCAATACTCTTGGTGCCCGCCTCTTGGACGCTGGGCAACACCAGGTTTTGAGGATTGAGAGAGATGGCAGTCGCGCTCCTCCCGCTCCAGAGGGGATCACCAGGCTCGGTGGGCGCCCGGTCCACCAGCTCCGCGGTGATCGCGGCGGCTTTCTCCTGGGCGCGAATACGCGGAAGCAACGGCCGGCTGGCCCACGCCAGAGCGCCGACAAGGGCACCGGTAAGAACGGCGCGTCTGCTGGCAACAAAGTTCGTCGCGGTCATAGGGCCTTTACCTCCCAAGGTTCAGCGTAACATTCCTGATCGTCTTCATCGGCGTCGGTTGGTTCCCCCAGGTCACCCGGCTTGGTGCTTAGCTGGAACATCCCGAATTCGCGGCTCATGTGAGTTTCCAGTAGCTTGCTGAGGGACGCATATACCCCGCCCTCACCGGCTTTAAGGAGCAGCCGTTGGGCGAAGGTCTCGACCCAAGTGGCGAGATGATTAGCTAGAAACGATTCCTGAGCCCGCCGGCAGAGCCCGAGGTTCTCGCCGCCGTCCGCGTCTTCCTGCGCATACGCCTCCTTAAGGGTCAAGAGGTGCATGAACTCCATCTCAGCGCTGATATGGTCACACCGGTCCTTATGGTCCGGGTTGGCAGTGACCCCAAAGGCCGCGTAAAAGGCATTCAGGTCCGCCAGGGTATGGGACTTCTGGAACACGTGGGCTTGACCGTACTCCGCCTCATAGGGCGCGCAGTCGGCGGATATGATATGCCTGAAGACCCGGGAGTACTGTTCGCGGAAGGCCGGTTGAGTTAATTGACCGGCCTGTTCGCCCAGGTCATGCAAGGCCATTTTGACCTGTGGCCAGCCCAAGGCCGAAACCATTGGGGTCAACGTCCGGGCGGCATCGGCAACCTGCGCCGCCGTTTCCTCTTCAGGATATAGAAAGGCCATCGAGAGCAGCTCGTATACGGCGCTCCGTGCCAGTGCTTCTTCTTGCGAGTTAGCCATCGAGGTAGCTCCTAGATGGAGTTTGGGCGCTCCGCGGGCCTGGTGTACTGAACTTCATTTACCTGGAGCCGGACCAACTCCTGGTCGTCTTTGCCGTATCCGACTACCGTGTCGTTGAACATCTCCCAGTTCTTGCCGTTGACGACGGCCTCGAAGACCTTTGGGCCCTCGATGATCTCGTACCGGAAGATGATCTGCTGGGTGGCCCGGAAGAGTTGTTGCACGGCCAGCAGTTCCCGATCCGGTGCGATGTACCTTTCGATGGCGGCATCGACGCCGGGGCCGAACATCTGCCTCAGGTAGGGCTTGGGAGCCCAGCGAGGCGGAATGTAGTAGCCGTTGGGCTCGGTGCCGAACTGGGGATAGAGAGGCAGGGCAACCTTTGCCACCTTGACCAAGAAGTATATCGGGTTGTACCGGTCCTCGGCCCAGGATCCGTCAGGGTTCTTCTTCACCAACCCCTGGATGCGTATCTTGCCGGGGCAGACCGCCATGCACCGGGTCTCCAACGGCTGGCCCAGCGCCAAGGGGTCTTTGCCCTCGATTCTGGGGTAGCAGGCCACGCATTTCTCAGTGACCCTGGTGGTGGGCCGGTACATGGTCTTCTTATAGGGGCATGCTGAGACACACTTCCGGTAACCCCGGCAACGCTCCTGGTCGATCAGAACGATCCCGTCTTGAGGACGTTTGTAGATGGCTTGTCTGGGACAGGATGCCAGGCAGGCCGGATAGGAACAGTGGTTGCATACCCGCTGCAAGTAGAAGAACCACGACTTGTGCTCGGGCAATCCTGTGGACTCCAGGGAGGTGTCCCCTTCCTTGCTGGTGAGCCCGGTGGCGGTGTTTTCGTAGAGGTTGGGAGCGGCCCACTCATCGTCCGTGGGCTCGTAGCCCAGAGCGACCTCGGTCGGCGTCGCCTCTGCTTGGGCGCCTTCAAAGACGGTGAGACCCTGATAGGTGCCGTAAGGCCGCTCGGTCCCGTTGCGCTGGGACGTGTCCCATGAAGCATCTTTGCCGGCCGACGTGTGGGCCTTATCCAGAATCTCCAGCAGCTTGATGTCCCAGAATCTGGGATAGCCACCGTAGGGCTTCGTCTCCACATTGTTCCACCACATGTACTCCTGTCCCTTCGAGAAGGTCCAGGTGGCCTTGCAAGCGAACGTGCAAGTCTGGCAGGCGATGCAGCGGTTGATGTTGAAAACGAAGGCCCACTGCAATTCCGGCGATGCCGCCTGGTAGGGATAGGACATGTTGCGGCCAAGCTGCCAGTTGTAGACCTCAGGCATTGATCTCTCCTCCTCTGATCCAACCCCGATCCCAGTTTTCGGCCAGACTGCGGATCCTTTGCTTCACGTATTCCGCGCCCTTCTCCAGGTATATCTGGTGGGTCGCACCGTAGTGCGGGGACCAGAACAGGAGCAGGATCTGCTGTGCCGACCACCCCATGAACAGGTACTCCTGCACGATGCCGTCCAGGACTTGATCGGAGTCGCAATCAGGCATCGCGATTCCCACCAACTCCATGGGGTCTTCTGGTTCGAATTCTTTAACCACTAGGACTCCTTCAGTCCAACTTTGTCCAGTCCAACTTTGTCACCGGCAGTCCAATCTTGTAATTGGCGGCCCGGATGCGTCTGGCGCCTAGGCATTACGGCTCAGATCGCCCCTCAGATATCGGTTCATGAAGGAGTTTTCGTTCGCCGGCGAATTGCCTAACGTGCCGGGTATCCAGAGTCCCTTTCCTTCCAGGCCACCGTCCTCAGCCTTGGTAATCCGCACCAGCGTTTCCTTGGGGACGGTGTTGACGGCGTGGTTGTCCGCCTCTCCGCCGAACATGAAGGACATCGCCACCTTCTTCTTGTGGAACAAGGTATCGGTCTGGTGCATCGGCGTGGACCAGTCGCGGGTGATGCTCTGATGAGAGCCGTAGCGCAGGTTGGCCTGGTAGCCGGTATCGGAGGAAAGGGCCCGCCCATCCGGTCTGGTCTCGTGGGCCAGCACGCTTCGCTCGGTGGCCATGTAAGGCGAGTGCTTGATCATGATGACCTGGTACGGATACGACGGATTGAATCTGGCCCGAAGCATCAGACGAGCCACCTTGTAGAAGGGATCGTCTACGGACCAGCCCGGGTAGGGCCGGTCGGCAGGGTCGGCGTCCACGTAGACGTAGTCGCCGTCCGCGATGCCCAGGTCTTCAGCGGCCTTCGGATTTATGTGCAGTTGGTGCTCTCCGAGGCCGACCATGCGCTTGTCCTTCCGGTAGGGGTCGGCGAAGTTCGAGTCCCACAGCATGTGGATATCGTCCACGCTCCACTGGGAGTGGACCCGGTGCCTGGTTTTGGGCGTAAGGGCATAGAAATGGAACCCTTGACTCCATAGGGGATTCTTGGTGGATTTCACTTCGGCCCAGGTCAGCTTGTTGTTTGCTATGGTCCGGATGTCTCCATCCAGGACTTCCGCCTGCAGCATGTCGGGGGTTATGCCGAAGTTGTCGGGCCGGATGTACGGATTGGAGGAAACGATAACGTTGGGAAGGTAGGGCGTTGCCTCTGGGCCCTCCCGGTGCACGATGAAGTTCTCGCCGTACTGGATGGCTTCCGGTATGTCACAGTAGGCGTTCAGCCGTCCCGTGTCGGTGTAGAAAGGAACGTTGTCTTCCATCTGTTCCCAGAAGGGTATCCGGGGATAGGTGCGGAAGAGCATCAGGGCGGCGCCCGGCTCGCCGTACTTGCCGGACATTATGTCGTCCAGTTTGTAACCCGAGAGGGGGGGTCGAGCTGTCCAGCAGCCGCTGAATGTGGACGTCGTTCCTGCCTTCCAAGATAAACTTCCAGTAGTCGGCGATGCGCTGGTCGTTGGTGATTTCCGACAGGCGCTTCGCCACCCCGGCGATGATCTGAATGTCGTCCTTGGAGTCGAACACGGGCTTGAGGCCGCCGCCGCCCCAAATCTGGAGGAAGGGGTTGGAGCACGATGCCGTGATCTCCAGATTCTGGAACTCCATCCAGGAGTTGGCGGGGAGGGTGAAGTCCGAGTACTCGCCGGTGGCCGTCATCTCGATATCTTGGTTGATGATCGTATCTATCTTGGGGTTGACGGTCTTGATGAGGCCGTAGGCCCATTTGGCGTTGTTGATGATGTTGACGTTGGTGAACCACAGGAACTTGGTGGGCGTCGGCATGTGGGTTTCGCCCGTGAAATTCTTGCGACCGTACTTGGGGGTATCGACGATCAGGGCCTTGTCGCCGTGGTCCCAGTAAGCGGGCTCCTCGCCTTTGGCGTGACCGTGGGCGGGGATGTCTTTACCCGCGGCATTGGGGTCCAAGTTGGGGTTGAAGGGGTCCTCGGCGACCCAGCCCTTGAACCCGGGGCCGACCCAGGACGGACCCTGGAAGAGGGCCGCCTTGTAGTTCCCGGCCCAGGCATGGCTGCCGGCTCCGGCCTTGCCGATGTTTCCGGTCAACATGAGAGGAAGGTAGGTTGCCCGGTTATGCAACGTGGCGTGGAACCAGTGGTTGATGCCCTCGCCGGTGTGAATTGCCACCGGCTTAATGGTGGCGATGTCTTCGGCCAGCCGCTCGATCAGCTCTTTGGGGGCCCCGCAGATCTCCGACGTGGTATCCAGGTCGTAGTCCCGGAGGTGCACCTTGTACATCTCCCACAGGGTCATCACTTCTACGTCAGACCCGTCGTTGAGCTTCACCGTGCCCTGCCACTCCAATTCGGGGTCCACGCCGCTGTCCACCAGCTTCTTGCCGAGGAGTTCCCTGTGCAGGGGCTTCAGCGCGCCGCTGTTCTTGTCGCGCACCACAAAGTCGCCCACTTTCTGGTACTGATCCTCCTCCAGTCCTTGGATGGTGAAGCTGGGTCCGTTCCGGTCAAGCCCGAGCTGGTAATCTGGGAAAACGTCCTCGGGTTTCAGGCGCTTGAGGTTGTCGGTCCGTACCAGCAGAGGGAGGTCGGTGTACTGCTTGACAAAATCCTCGTCGTGCCACCCTCGATCCATGATGATTTTGCTTACCGCCAGGAAGATGGACGTGTCGGAGAGTCCAGGCCGCACGGAGATCCAGTAGTCGGCCTTGGTCGCCGGGGGGCTGTACTCGGGCGAGATCACGACTACCTTGGCGCCCCGCTCCATCGTCTCGATGAACCAGTGGGTGTCGGGCATCTTATTCTCGACCAGGTTCTTGCCCACCTGAATGTGGAGCTTGGTGTTGCGCATGTCGTTGAAATCGCAATCGGAGGTCTGAAGCCCGTGGACGTAAGGATGTCCGGGGGCCTGGTCGCCGTGCCAGGTGTAGTTAGCCCAGTTCCGTCCGGCCAGGGATTCTTCGGGAGAGACTCCCCGGACCTGGGTGTCCAGGATGGCCATCGTGTTGGAGAACCGGTACATTCCGTATTTGCCGATTACGCCCAGCAGGCCCATGCCGCCCCGGAACTTCATGGTCCGGGTGCCGGCGCCCTGGGTCGCGTCGATCATCTCGGGCTGATAGCCATCGGCCTCGAGACGCCGCCGGCCGTCAGCGCTACTGTAGGTCTCAGCGTTTGACCTGGCGACCCGGGCGATGTAGTCGAACGTCTCGTCCCAGGTGAGGCGGACGAAAGTGTCGGTGCCTCGGGAGTTGAATTTGTAGGTGTCCCGGAGACTGGGGTCATCGGAGAGGGAGGGGAACCCGGCGTCGGCCCAATCTTTCCAGCCCTTTCGCACTATGGGGTGTTTGATCCGGTATGGCCCGTAGACCCGCCGGTGCATGGTCTGGCCTTTACCGCAGCCCCTGGGGTTCCAGGCGCTGGTAGCCTTGTTGCCGTACAAGTCGGAAATGATACCGGAGTCGTAGTTCGGCTCCGAGCGTAAGACCACGCCGTTCTTGACGAAGGCCCGCATCCGGCAGGCGTGGGTGTCGTTGGGAGAGCACACCCAGGTGAAGCTATCATCGTAGGAATACTGGTCCCGGTACACCGACTCCCAATCCAAGTTGGGATAGCTCTCCAGAGGGTTGATTAGCTGATTGGTGGGCACCAGCGTGCGTGAAGCCAGGCTCGGCTTCACATTGAGCGAGCCCAAGCCCCCGATGGCCGCCGCGCCCGCCGCCGCGCCGGCGGTCCCTTTGAGAAACTGTCGCCTGGAGAACTTGCTGCCGCTCATGTATTGCTCCTTATTGGGAGTACGGTCCGGTTGTTAACCGGGGGTTAAGAATGGCGTAGACCACAGGTTCCCCAAGTGGAACCTGGTGTTTTTATTGCACCTGATTTCTGGATTGTAACAGCGCTTTCCACGTTGTTGGCCATTAGAGGTGATAGTCCGCTACCTACCAATCTTGGTAGGTCAAACCGGTATTGGGACCAGTTTGTGAAGTGCTTCACTAGGTTAATCGTAACTGGTAACAGGCCGGTAACAATTCTTGGGGAAGGGTCGGGGGTGCCTCATCTCTGATCCCATCCGCTCCAAGCATAGGTGGCGCCCGTCTTATGTTCAAAGGCGCCTATCGAACACCGGCGGCGGGATTGCCTTGGCCGGGAATTGCCCGCGAGAAAAGCGGTCTATCGGGAGACTGGGTAAATCAGCCTAGGTAGCCTGCTGACCCCGGCGGCGCATCACCACGAACGCTGCGGCGGCAATGGCGGCCAGGCCAGCAACGACGCTGGCGATGATCCCGGCGATCGCCCCTCCGGAGAGGCCACCGGAGGACGGCACGGGTGGCGGTGTGGGCGCCGGCGCCGGGGTCGCCGGTGCGGGGGTCGCCGTTCACGTCCCCGGCCAGAAGCGGCAACTCTCCGAGGTCCAGGGCGTCCCCACCGTCTACAACCAGGCCGGCCGCTCTGACCGCCAGGGTAGCCCGTAGCTTGGGCCGAGAGGGTGTAGATGCCAGGCTGGACCCCGGTGAAGGAGAAGGAGCCGTCGGCTGCGGTCAACGCGGTGGCGAGCCCCAACTGAACGGTCACCCCGTCGTGGCCGGTGGCGCCCTGTACCTGGACTCGCCCGCTAATAGTGGTGGTGGTCCCTTCCTGGGCCGCCGCCTCGGGAACATGAAAGGCCGTCCCTGGCAGGAGCAGCAGAGATAAAAACGCCACCAGGGGCACCAACAGTTTCGTTATCATTTCCTGGATGAAGTCTAGTGCCGCGCTTCGGGGTATGTCAATCCGGCCTGCTCTCATCACCAGTCCCGCTCCCACCGAGCGAAGAACGGCTTCGAGTAAACCGGGTAAGGCTGAGGACGGCAACATGCCAGCCCTAGCTTTACCGGACCTACCGGATTGCCGGGGCATCGAGTCCTTGACCCCGTGCCTGGTTGATTTATAATGGCCTTAACCAACCACGAACCGGGGGTTGGTTTCGTAGGGAAAGGCCGTGACGTCGAACCCCGGCAAACCTCAGGTTCGACAACCTGCGCGAAGGAGCACGACGATGGTGGTCGTAGACACCCATTGCCACGCCTCACCTGCCTGGTATGAGCCCGTGGAGATTCTCTTGGATCAGATGAACCGGAACGGGGTCGATAAGGCGGTGATAGTCCAAATCCGCGGATGGTACGATAACGCCTACCCGGTGGAATGCATGCGGCGCTTTCCGGGTCGTTTCTCCGTGGTGGCGGTTGTCGACACCGACAGCCCCGACGCTTCGGAGCGGCTGGAGGAATGGGTGGAGCGAGGGGTCGAAGGCGTCCGGCTAGGTCCCGATGTGCGGTCCCCGGGAAACGACCCGCTGGCCATCTGGCGCAAAGCCGCGGAACTGGGCATCCTGGTAAGCAGCATCGGGCCGGTCCATGGGTTCGCCTCGCCGGGCTTTGAAAGCATCGTGAAAGAGTTGTCCAGCCTGAAGATCATCATTGAGCACCTGGGTGGGGTGGGCGGCATCCAAGGGGGGCAGGACACGACACCGCCCCATGCTACGTTCCGCAAGGTGCTGGAACTGGCCCAATATCCCAGTGTCTACATGAAAGTTCCGGGTCTGGGGGAGGTCTCTCCGCGGGCCATGCCGGTCCGGGCGCCCTACCCGTTTGAGGATGCCCCTCCATTCATCGAGATGGCGATCGATGCCTTCGGCGCCAAGCGCCTGATGTGGGGCAGCGATTTCCCGCCCGTGGCGAGACGCGAAGGATACCGAAACGCTCTCAGGTTACCCATGGAGCGAGTCGGGTTCAAGAGCCAGGAAGACAAGGATTGGATCTTCGGAGAGACCGCGGCCTCGCTGTTCCGGCTCGGCGATTAGGTCCGGCGGCCGAGGCTCCCGGATGGGGCAATTTTGAATAGTTTCGAATAAGAATGGTAACTAGTTAGTGACTGGGGAGCCCCGTTCAAGAATGACCGGGTTCGCCTCAAGGCAAGCGAGAGTCATTCCATCTTAAGTTGCAGCAGCTTTCTAACCCGTGGCCTGGTTGGACTCGACCGGAGGATGGTGGAATCAGCATGACACAGAGTGAAATCACTTCCAGACGCTTTCAGTTCGATGACTGGGATGCAGCCCAAGAGCACTACCTGGATGCCGGGATGACCGACGGTCTGCCCATCATTCCACCCACCGAACAGCGGGTACGGGCCATGCTGGACCACGCCGGATTGGCGCCCGGGGATGTAATCGGTGTGGAAAGCATCCGCCAGAAGCGGATGACCGCCGAGAAGGTCGCCATCAACGCGGTAATGGCAGGCTGCAAGCCCGAGTATCTCCCCGTGGTCGTGGCGGCGGCGGCGGCGGTCTGCGAACCGCTTTTCAACCTGCACGCAAGCAGCACTTCGACCAATGGCATCGCGATTCTGGTGCTGGTCAGCGGCCCCTACGCCAACGAAATCGGCATGAACGCCCGGACCGGGATGATGGGTAACGGTAACCGGGCGAACGCCACCATCGGCCGGGCGATCAACCTGCTCAAGACCAATTTCTACGGCTCAACGGCCCAAGACATGGACCAGAGCACCCTCGGGTACCCCGGCAAGTACAGCTTCTGCTTCGCCGAAAACGTGGAGGTCAGCCCCTGGCCATCGTTGGCGGTCTCCAAGGGCTTTCATGCCGACGCCACGACCGTCACCACGTTCGCCGCGAACTCCCCCCTTCAGGTCAGCGCCCACGGAGGGAAAGACCCGGAAGACTTCTTCAGCGGTTCAGCTCACGCGATGCAGGGGCTGGGACCCTCGATCTCGGAGGTGCTGGTGGTGATCAGCCCCGAGCTGATGAGCTACATCTCGGAAGCCGGCTGGAGCCGGGAGCGGATCGCGGAATTCCTTTGCACGAAGACCCAGGCGCCGGCGAAACAGTGGGCCGCCTGGCACCGGATCGACCAGGCTGTGGCGCTGCAAAACCCCGATGCCACCCTCGGCTGTGTTCAGGAGCCCGGCCGGATAACCGTGGTACCCGGCGGCGGCGCGGCCGGAGCCTTCACCGCGCTCATCGCGTCCTGGGCCAGCAGCCGCTCCGTGACCAAAGAAGTTCAACTCAGGAGGTGAACCGGCAATGGTTAGTCGGTCTGATCAGTTGGTGACTCTGGACCCTCGTGACGAGGGTGTTCCCAATACGGATGTCCTCGCCAAGCGCCCGACCACTCTGGACGGCAAAATCATCGGCCTCCTGTCCAACCGGAAGCCCCACGCCGATGAGCTGCTCCGCATGATCGCGGACGCGATTGGGGAGCGTTATTCCCTCAAGGGCGTGGTGGAGATCAGCAAGGCAAGCCATCAGTGGCCCGCCGGCCCCGATATCCTCAAGGAGATGGCTGGGCAGTGCGACGTGATAATTCACGCCACGGCCGAATGAGGCTCCTGTACGTCGTGCAGTGTGCACGACGCGATGGAAGCGGAGCTTCTGGGCGTGCCCTCCACGGTGCTGTGCACCAAGCCCTTCGTTACCCAGGCCCACGCCATGTCCCGGATGCGGGGTGACGCAACCTATGGTTTGGCCATCGTCGACCACCCAATTGGGACCCTGACCGAGAAGGAGCTTCTGGAGCGGGCCCGGACGGCGGCGCTCCAGGCTATCGAGCACCTGGTCGCCCACTGAGCCTGGGCCGGGCCAGCCGGGTTTGGTCCGCTCACCTAGTCTCGCTTTGGCCGAGAAAATCCCCCTGTGCCCCCTCATTAGAAGGGGGCACAGGGGGTCTCTTCGTTGCAAGCTTGGCGTCTTAGGTTCTAGGTAATTGGGCGACGGTGGATGACGTTGAGCCTGGCCCCGGGCTAGACCAGCACCACGGCGCCCTGCAACTGTTGCAACACATCCACAGCGCCCTGGACCAGTTCGTCCATTATCCTGGCGGCGGGCTTGGGGTCCTTGAGCATACCGCCGATCTGGCCTGCCGGGCTGTTTATCAAGTCATGCCGTCCCGCTTTGGACGCCGCCTCCACGAAGTCTTCCATCAAGGCCCCCTGCAAGGGCATGGGCAACGGGTCCAGGTCGGCATTCTCCCACGCATCGATGACCACGTTCTTGTAGTCTCGGGCGGTCTTTCCGGTGTAGGACCGGGTGATCACGAAGTCTTCGGTGGCTCCCCCGAGGATGTCAGCCTTATGGCGGTCCGGGATCATGCTCTCCTCAGCCACCAGGAAGGCGGTCCCGACCCAGGCTCCCACGGCGCCCAAGGCCAGGGCGGCGGCGACACCTCGCCCGTCTCCGATGCCTCCCGCCGCGATCACCGGAAGCGGCGAGACCGCGTCCACGACCTGAGGGATCAGGGGGAAGCTCGCAATCCTGCCGGTATGGCCACCGGCCTCGTGCCCCTGGGCCACGACAATATCCACTCCGGCCTCAACCTGCCGCCGGGCATGGCGCACCGAGCCCGCCATGCCGAAGACGGTGATGTCTTTCTCGCGGGCCAACGGGACCACCCAGGACGGGTCTCCCAGGGCCGCCGCGAACACGGGCACCCTCTCCTCCAACACCACGTCGACCTGGCCCTGGATGTTCTTGCGGGTGACCGGCCGCTTCTTTTCGGTGAATTCGTCCGGAAGATCGAACTCGCGCATCAGACTCCGCACGAACGCCACGTGTTTGGGATAGTCACGCTGAAGCTGCTCACGGATTCCTGCCCGGGTGTCCTCGGACTCGGCAAGCCTGGCGGGCAGGAGCAAGTCCACCCCGAAGGGCTTGTCCGTCAGGGCGCGAACCTCTCGAATGCGCGTGCTGATCTCCTCGGGGCTCATCCCCGAACCGCCAATGACTCCCAGACCGCCGGCGTTGGAGACGGCGGCCACCAACGCGGGCGGCGTGGCGTTGCCTCTTCCGCCCATTCCTGCCAAGCAGATGGGGTACTCGATACCAAGACGTTCGCAGAGTGGGGTGCGCAGTACATGCCTTTCCATTCGGGTGCCTCCTCGCCTAACTCACTGTGCTTATTTCAGGGTTTCCTCAGCAATATCAGAGGGACAATACCAGAGGTGCTCCACCGGGCATGAGAACAGGGGCCGGCCCGTGTCGCCGGGGTCATGGGCTTTGGTCCGATGGCGGCCCGGCTGCTACTGTATAGTGAACCGTTTTGGCTGTCAATTCCGGCGGCTGAGTCGATTGGTGCGACCTGAACAAAATGGCAGGCCCGGCGGTGTGGAAATCCCCCTCGGTCCCCCTTTACCAAAGTGGGATGAAAGGGTTGCTGTTCACCGCCGATGACGTCGAATGAGGTTGACGGTCAACGCAACGATGAGCGGGTTGGGTGGGGAGCAGGATACCACTTTCGTCATTGAGCACCGGCCTGGCAGGAGCCAAGCGCGCGCCCGCATTGTATAATCGGCCCAACCGATCCGAACCGAAGAAGGGGCTCGATCATGAAGAAGGGAGGCCGACGGACTACCCTAGATGACTCGCTACCGGGTTCTCCGGGAGGCCCGGACGTCCGGACCATCATCCAAACCATGGAGGAACCCCGGGCCGCGCTGCTAACCGAGCTTCGCGACCTGGCGCTGGCGCTTCCCGGCGTGGCGGAACGGACGTTGTACGATGGCTTCTGCCGCCACTGGACCCCGGCGTACTACTCGGAAGGCACTCAACTCTTCCACGTCCACAACTTCCGCGCCGGGCTCAGAGCCACCATGTTCGTGGGGTCAAGGAAGCTGGAGCCGGTCATTTTGGAGTCGGAGCAGGTTCCCCACGAGCTGCGCCTCCTGGTGGCCGAGACCCCCGGCCCCCGGGGCAGAAAGGAAGTCCGGGTGCCCATTGCCTCTCCCGAGGACGTGGCCTCGTTCTGGGAGTTGGTGCGGGTGAAGTGGGAACTGGGGCGCTGAGAGAGGCAGACCTGGCGAATATCCTTGGTGACGTCAAACACGTAGCTGCGAGAAGGTGCGATCAGGTCAGGTCAGGTCAGCCAGGCCCCCGAGGGCAGCGCTGCCGCCGGCGGTCAAGACCACCACCAGCCAGGGCGGCCACTTCCAGAGCATAAGCAATCCCAGCGCCACAATTGCCTACCCGAAGTCGGCCCTACGAGGAGTCGCAAAGGGACGGAAGCCTCATCATCACCACCAACAGTTTCCGGCAACTCGGTCCCCAGGGCGTGGCCGACCTGATCCCAAAAGCCGAGAACCAGTACATCACCGTGGATATCGATGTGATGGACCCGAGCCAGGCGCCCGGTACGGGCACGCCCGAAACCGGAGGGCTGTACTACTCCGAGATTCGAGACTGCCTGGTGAGCCTGGCGGAGCGGGGCGGCCTGGTGGCGCTCGACATGGTGGAGGTGGCCCCGCCCTACGACTGCTCCGAAATCACGGTCCAGCTCGCCGCCCGGCTGATCATCGACGTGCTGGCCGCCCGGTTCCCTTCCCGCTGACCGCTTATGTAGAGCACTATTGTGCCGTGATGCCTCCGTCGATCACCAGCTCGGAGCCGGTGAGGTACGACGCCTCATCGGAGGCCAAGTACAGAATGCCGTAGGCAATGTCGGAGGCGTTTCCCAGCCGGCCCAAGGGTATCCTGCCCAGCGCCGTGTCGCGGCGGCCCGGTTCGGTGTCGTATCCCCTGGTGGTCAGCGGGGTGAGCATATGTCCCGGGTGGACCGAGTTAACCCTGATATTGTCCCCGGCGTACTGGATGGCGGCTGACTTGGAGAAGAGGCGCACGGCCCCCTTGGCGGCATGGTAGGCGGCATTGGTCGGGCCGCCGACCAGGCCGTTGATTGACGAAAGGTTGATGATCGAGCCCCCGCCGATCCGGCGCATCTCCGGGATGGCGTGCTTGGTTCCCAGAAATACCCCTTTGGCGTGGAGGGCCATCTGGCCGTCCCAAATCTCCGAGGTCGTTTCCTCCACGGTGAGGCGAGCGCTGGTGCCGGCGTTGTTCACCAGGATGTTCAGCCGGCCGAAGCGGGTCACCGTGGTCTGAATTGCGTCGATCCAGTCCTGCTCGTTGGTCACGTCCAGGCGGACGAAGATGGCGTCCCCACCGGATTCCCGTATCTGCTCGGCGGTCTTGAGACCTCCCTCCTCATTGATGTCGCTGAGGACTACCTTGGCGCCTTCCTGCGCGAACAGCCGGGCCGCGGCCCCGCCGAAGCCCATCAGCTCCCCCTCGATTCCGGTGGCCGCTCCGCTGATCAGGGCAACCTTACCTTCCAGTCTCATACAATCGTCCTCCCGAGTCTTGATTCATTCCCTGAAATGGATTCAATCCAATAAAGTGCGCCGGGCGGGTCCCTTCGATTGGGACCGGCCCCAGGGTTTCCCGGCCTGCCCAGCAGCCCCTCCGTTCTTCCTGGAGGAGTCTGGGGAATCCGCCCCCGGCGCGTCCATTCTCATCCCTCATGGCGCCGGTGGCAACCGGCAGGCGGAATCCCCGGAAACAGGCATTGTCGACGGCCCGAGGCGGGCGGCGAGCCTTGG
Organism: Dehalococcoidia bacterium; assembly: GCA_030753265.1. The sequence goes on along the minus strand of JASMCQ010000088.1, from coordinate 3,244 downwards.
CTGAGGCGAAAGCCCGTTCCGTCCCCAGGGCAATTAGCGAAGCCTGTTCGAAAGGGCGCACCTCGAAACGTACGGAGCCGGGGGAGCTGCTACAAGGGAACGATTATCCCCTCGGTCAGGCCCCCCTCCAGGGTCAGGAATCCGATGGACGGGACCAACTTGAACCGCCTTTTTCCCGCTGCCCCGGGGTTGAAGAAGAGGGTGCGGCCCCGGCGCTCCCGGAGGGCGATGTGGCTGTGCCCGAAGACCACTACGTCGAAACCGCCCGATTGATAGCCTTCCATGGCCGGGTCGTCGAGGCCCTTCGGGACCTTTACCTGGTGGGTCATGAATACCTTGCAGCCCGCGAACACCTCCGTCGCGTCCAACGGATAGAGCGACTCCGGGCCTTCCCGGTCGACGTTGCCGCGGACCGCCGTGACGGGTGCGATGCGGCCCAGCTCCTCAATGATGCCGTTGCACCCAATATCCCCCGCGTGGAGGATATGATCGACGCCGCGCAGCAGCACGGGTACCCTTGGGTCAAGATAACCATGGGTGTCGGAGACAACCCCCACCAGCAACCGTCCCCCTCCTCTCGCCAATCCGCGGGAAGTCGATTTCTGAAGAGTAGATGGAGCGGGCCAGCCTGTCAACGAAGTTTTCTACCCGTTTCACAAAGCGGCCGGCCCGGTGGCCGGGACGCCGGACCCCCCAAGACATTACCCAGTTGCGGGACGAGGACCGCATCGTATTGGCCGTGGAGGCGGGCCGGTTGTAGCCCTCCCGACGTTCGAGCTGTAGGCGTAAGGCCCGGGGCTAGTCCTTTTTTCACCCGAAAACTCACCCTTCAGGGCGATACAAAACAACAATACCCATGTCAAACTTATTGCTAAGGAGTAAAGAAAGCGTCAGTGGAGGAGGTGCATCATGAGCAATCCCACCCTGGTGGACCACAAGGAAGCCATGGCACGGCAGCTCTCCGTCCTGCGGGGATATGCCAGCAAAGCCATACTTCATGGTAACAGTCTTGCTCCTGACGAAGAGGCCGACCAGTCGGACCACATGCGAGAGTTCATGGCGACGGGTGAGTCGTTCAGTCTGACCGAAAAAGAGATGGTGGACCTCATATACAGCGGGTTGTTCCAGAACCGCCGGGAATGCGGTTGCCACTCATGCCGGACACGGGTGATGGAATAGCCGGTCCGCCGGTAACCGGGCCGACGCAACACGGGCTCCGGCCCAATCAGCTTAAATCTGCTTGTTATGGCGGCCGTCCTCGGCCTGGGTCGAGGACGGCCACTTTATTGTGTCGGCGAAATCCATTCAATTCGTACACATGCTTGCCGCCCACTTAAGCGAGCACCTTCTTTGCCGGTTGCAGATCCTCCATTCGGAGACCCACTGCCGGCAGGTTGTTTTCCGGCCAACCAGGCCCCCGGTGAACACTTCACGAATAACCTTATCCCGGTCTTTTGCCAGTCCGGCATAACCAAGCCGCCTGTTTCTTTTGCTCTGCCTGTACCTCGCCGCCTGGTGGCGAAGCTGGTAGAATAGGGGTGCCTGGGGACCGGCGGCGGCGCTCATGAGGGCCTGGCCGTTTGACGCCGGGACCGCGCGGCCTTGTCGCCGGGGAAGTAAGCCCGAAAACTAAGCGAGGTACTAACATGGACTGGGGAATGGCAAATCGCATGGCGCAGTTGATCCAATCGGACGGCCGTTGTTTGTACCTTCCAATTGACCACGGATACTTCCAGGGTCCCACCAGAATGCTGGAGGAACCCGGCAAGACTCTGGCGCCGCTGCTCCCCTTTACCGATGCGGTTTTTGTTACCAGGGGGGTGCTACGCGCATCAGTCGACCCGGCCAAGGCCAAGCCGATCATCCTCAGGGTTTCCGGCGGAACGAGCATGGTGGGGAAGGACCTGGCGGACGAGGGAGTAACCACCTCCATGGAGGATGCTATCCGGCTGAACGTGGCGGCGGTGGGTATTTCCATCTTTGTCGGCACCGATTACGAGCGCCAGTCACTGCTGAATCTGGGCAAGCTCGTCAATGAGGGCGAAAAATACGGTATTCCGGTAATGGCCGTTACCGCGGTTGGCCGGGAGTTGGTTCGAGATGCCCGTTACCTCGCCTTGAGCTGCCGCATCGCCGCCGAGCTGGGGGCTCGAGTGGTGAAAACCTACTGGTGCGCCGAGGATTTCGACAAGATAGTGACGGGATGCCCGGTTCCGGTGGTCATGGCCGGGGGGCCCCAGGTGGACACCGAACGGGAGGTGTTCGAGTTTGTACACGATGGCCTGCAGAACGGCGCCATTGGAGTGAACCTGGGGAGGAACATCTGGCAGAACAACCACCCCGTAGCCATGATCCGGGCGTTGCGCCACATCATCCACGAAAACGGCTCCGTCGACGAGGCGGATCAGATGTTCACAAGTATCAAGGCCGGCGAACTCAGCGCCGTACCGATGTCGGTCTAATGCCGAAGCCGGGGCGTCTCGCTGCTCCATGAGTAGAACGCGGGAACTCGCGAGACAATGGCTCGCCGAAATCCCCCTGAATCCCCTTCACGAAAGCGGGACCGACGGGGGATTTCACCCATCATTGCAACTTTCTCTCGCAACTTACTATGCTGATCTGCTGAGGTACGGCTAAATGCGCGTGGCGATGTATTACAACAACCAGGACGTGCGGGTCGAGGAGATGCCGGTGCCGGCCGTCGGTCCTGGGGAGCTTCTGGTCCGCGTCGAGGCCAGCGGCATCTGCGGCAGCGACGTCATGGAATGGTATCGCATCGCCCGGGCGCCCCTGGTGTTGGGACACGAACTGGCCGGTGTGGTTACCCAAGTTGGGGATGGAGTGGACCGCTACCGGGTGGGCGACCGGGTTTTGGTGACCCATCACGTGCCTTGCAACACCTGCTACCACTGCTTGAACGGCCATCACACCGTCTGCGACACCCTCCGTCAGACCACCTTCGATCCGGGGGGATTCACCGAGTACCTTCGGGTTCCCGCGATCAACGTCGACCGCGGGGTGTGCCTGCTGCCCGAGGAGGTGTCCTTCGAAGACGCAACGTTCGTCGAACCGCTGGGCTGCGTTCTCCGCGCGCAGCAGCGAGCGGCATTGCCGGCGGGCCGGAGCGTTCTGGTCCTGGGCAGCGGCCTCACCGGGCTGCTGCACATTCAGTTGGCCGGAGCCCTGGGCGCAGGCCGGATAATGGCCACGGATATGGTCGATTACCGGTTGGAGGCGGCGCGGC